>CAZLEK010000101.1:0-9160 GCA_964558525.1 uncultured Candidatus Brevefilum sp. | reverse complement strand
TACCCTCGGGGTATCGTGTGTACTCATCGTGCCCTCGGGGTATTGTGTCCTCATCCTACCCGCAGGGTATTGTGATAATTCTTACCTAATCCCTGAGTAGACACAAATATTATTTCAATTGGGAAATTTGCATTAAAACCTGGCGTTTTTCCGCCGACGAGGACGTCGGCGAGAGCGGAAAGTTGGGATGAGATACCCTCGATCACCCTTCGGAAAAAAAAGAATTTCAAGCATGACTTTTCGTGGGGATCTTGCGATTGCCCTGAATAGTCATCAAATCGATCCTGTTGTAAATCTAATCTCGTTTAGGGGGACCATTTTTCAGTGTACATGACGCAGCAGCGCCCCTGCGAGCGCTGCTGCGGATGATATTTTTACTGGATTGGTTGTTTCAATCGATACTCAGCTTATTGGGGGATGATCCTGGTCTGAGTTTCTCAATTGCTCCGAGAGGGCGGTGATGCGCTGCTCGAGCTGCTGCTGGCGGTAGCTGACGGTCACATCCGCCTGGGTGCGCTCGATGATGCTGCGGGCGATATCGGTGCGCCGCCGCAGGCCGTAGGTGAGGGCATCCGGGAAGTCCATGGTGACCAGCTGGGCGTAAATGTCGTCCATCACATCCAGCAGGCGTTCCACCTCCTGGGAGTGTCCTGCGCGCATGATGTCCATGATCCGCCGGCGAAGTTCGCCCACCACCTCCGATAGGCCATTGAGGTAGGTGGCGTATTCAACCTGCAGGTCGTCGGGTGAGGGCCAGGGCTGGTCGGTGATGATTGCCAGGGTCAGGTGCGCCTCGCAGAATTCCTTTAGGGCGTCCTGGGCGTAGCCCGAAAAATAGAGTTCCGGGTCGCCAGACAGCCCCTCGCGCAGCGCCGCAGCCAGCTGATCCGCCTGATGGAGGTGCTCCCGGGCTTGCGCCTGGTCTTCCCGGTGGATGGCGCGGATGGCGCGTGCAGAATGCCGGATCAGGTTCCGGCTCTGGGTGAGGGCTTCATCCCGGATCCGGTTCTTCAGTTCAAAGGATTCACGAATCGCATCCGCCAGGTTTTCAAGATCCTGGACCATTATTTCTCCTCCGGAGAATTATTGGGCCGAAAGAGGTCATCCGCCAGGGATTGTGATCTGGGGATGTTGATCTCCCCAAATTTTGACTCATAACGTTGAAGGTTTTCAGTGATCGCATGCAGGAAGAGCTTGGCCGCGGTGGGTGACATCACCAGGCGGGCATCCACTGTGGGCTTTTTAACCCCCGGCAGGAGCAGCGAAAAGTCTAAAATGAACTCAGACGCGGTATGAGAGATCCGGGCGAAATTGACGTATTTTGAATCCAGGTCGTCCGGAAGGTCAATGTTCGGTATGGGTTGTTTGGGCATAAGCGCTCCCTTTTAGAATGGGATTTCGTCTCCTTCTTCAGCGGCTTCTTCATCGCCAAAATCCCCTTGATAGCTGCCGCCGCCGCTGCCACCGCTGCCGCTGGGCAGAAATCGTACATTTTGAGCGTTCACCTCAAAGGAAGCCCCGGTCGAGCCGTCTTTGCGGGTATAGACTCTTGGCCCGCCGGTCTGCGGATCGGGCCGCAGGCGGCCAACCACCAGTACGGCGCTGCCTTTCTTCAAGTATTGATTGCAGCTCTCGGCCTGAGCGCCCCAAACGGAGATCCTGAACCAGGTGGTTTCATCAACCTTCTGGCCAGAATTATTGGTGTATGAGCGGTTGGTGGCGATAGAAAAACTGGTGACAGCCTGGCCGCTGGGCGTAAACCGCATTTCAGGGTCTCGCCCCAAATATCCGACTACTGTGATCTGTTGGAACATGGTTTCTCCCTTTCTGATTTTATTGAAGACTGACTCTATTTTACATCAAAAATGAAAAATTTTTACCAGTCCTGAGCATACCATCTTAAATACAATTCAAGATGGCTGGCCCAATAGTCTTCGGTGTGATCGCCCCTAAACAGGTACCATTCATGGGGGACATGGGCTGCATCCAGCTGGTTTGCAAAATCCTGGGCTGAAGGCCATTCCTGGTCGTTGCGGCCAATGTCGATAAAGACCCGTGGTAATTGCTCAGCGGGCGTCTGGCTCAGCCAGCCGGTGATTTTCCCGCCGTCCGCCTGGAAGAGCGGCAGGCTGTGCGCGCCGATACAGCAGAACAACCCGGGGTGATCAAAGCCGATCTGCACCGCCCAGGCTGCGCCGCGTGAAACCCCGCCAATGCCGCGGGCGGATCGCTCAGCCCGGGATGGATATCGGGAATCGATCCAGGGGATCAGTTCCTTTGTCAGGATCTCAGGAAAAGGAGAGACTTGCGGCGGTTGGCTGGGCGTTTCCTGCGGCAGTACGACAATAAAGGGCGCGATCTCACCCCTGGCGATCAGGGCGTCCATGTGCTCGTGGAGGCCAAGCTGGAGCCACTGATCATTGCTGTAGGAGAGGCCGTGCAGCAGGTAAAGCACGGGAAACCCGTTTGCCCCTGCTTCTTGGTAGCACGGCGGGAGGTAAACGATCACATTATGCTGTTTCTTGAGAATGTCGCTGTAAAAGGTTTGGTTTTCGATCCTGCCGCTGGTTTGAAGGCAGTCTGTCGTGGGTGTGCGGGTTTGGGCAGGCGGTGTGCTGGGTTCGCTGGTCTGGGAATGTTTCGGCTCAACCGTTGATGTGGTCTTTGCCTGGCTTGAGGGGGTCAAAAGGGGCGCTTCCGTCCTGGTTGGGAGGGGCTGACAGGCCGCCAGCGTGATCATCAGGAGAGTGAAAAGGGCAAGGGTCAGACCTGCGGTCAGGCGCCCGGCATCTTGACGTTTGAGCATACTTCGGATTATACTCTTATCTGCCGGGGTGTAGCGCAGACGGCCAGCGCGCCGCGTTTGGGACGCGGAGGTCGGCGGTTCAAGTCCGCCCACCCCGACTCACAGCAGAATGGGAAGGCGAACGAGTCTTATCCACCGTTCTCCTTGCCATTTTTTTTAGTCATGACCCGGCCATGTGCAGAGGACTTAATTTTGACCCAACCCTTTCTATCCATCATCATCCCCGCGCATAATGAGGCTCAAAGGCTGCCGCCTTCTTTAATGAAGATCGATTCCTTTTTACAGCAGCAGCCCTATCCCTCGGAAGTACTGGTGGTGGAAAATGGCAGCAGCGACGAGACGCTTTCGGTTGCCCAATCTTTTTTGAATCAAATCTCCAATTTGCGGGTGTTCTCTGAAGAGGCGCGCGGCAAGGGGCTGGCGGTCAAACGCGGCATGCTGGAAGCAAAGGGCGCTTACCGCTTTTTGTGTGATGCGGATCTTTCCATGCCGATTGAGCAGGTGAACCGTTTTTTGCCCCCAGAGGCCCCATCCTGTGATGTGGCCATTGGGTCCAGGGAGGTGCCGGGCGCCCGGCGTTACCAGGAACCCGCTTACCGCCATCTGATCGGTCGGATCTTTAACGCCATGGTTCGCTGGGTGGTGCTGCCCGGCCTGCAGGATACGCAGTGTGGGTTCAAGCGCTTCACGGCTGAGGTGGCTGAAACGGTCTTCCCACTGCAAACGCTGGAGGGGATGTCCTTTGATGCCGAAGTATTGTTTATTGCCCGGAAGAAGGGCTTTAAAATTGAGGAAATCCCCATCGATTGGGTTTTCGATCCCGACAGCCGCGTGCGCCTGGTGAAAGATTCGCTGCGCATGGGCTTTGACCTGCTGACCATCCGCTGGCAGGCGCTGCGAGGACGGTATGACGCCCAGGCATAAGTTCGACCTCTCCCTCCTCCCGGAACGGCCCAACCTGGAATTTGAACAAGAATTGTGGTCCCAAGGCGCCCGCCAGATTGCCGGCGTGGATGAGGCGGGTCGCGGCGCGCTGGCAGGACCGGTGGCTGCCGCTGCAGTGATCCTCCCCTATGATATGCCCGACTTGATGGAATTATTATCCGGCGTGCGGGATTCTAAGGAAATGATCCCCGAAGACCGGCAGGTTTGGGCGGAGGCGATCAGAGGGATTGCCCTGGCCTGGGATGTGGGCTTTGCCAGCCCAGCTGAGATCGACTTGCTGGGGATTGTCCCGGCGACCTGCCTGGCGGCCTCACGCGCTCTGGCTGGCTTGAGCCATCCTGCCGAGCATTTACTGGTGGATTACCTGACACTCCCCGAGCAAAACATTGGGCAGACGCCGCTGGTCAAAGGGGACGGCCGGTCGCTCTCGATTGCCAGCGCATCGATCCTGGCTAAGACAGCCCGGGATGCGCTGCTGGTGGCAATGGATGAAAAATATCCTGGGTATGGATTTTGCCGAAATATGGGCTACGCCACCAAGGAGCACCGGGGGGCCATCCAGGCCTTAGGGCCTTGCGAACTGCACCGCAGGTCTTTTTCACCGCTGGCGGAATACTTTTCATGGTTTCCCCCCACAGATAAAGCGGAAAACGGATCATAATTTAAGCCGCCAGGCTAAGTTCCCCAATCCCGCAGGTATAGAAAGTCATAGCCGATGGTGCGCTGGGAGAGTTTGGCGATGGGCGGCATGATCCGTTTGAAGTGGTTCTTGCGCATCATATCCACCACTCGGTTGACAAATTCACGCTCAAAACCCTCTTCCACGCAGTTTTCAGGGCGATAGCGCTGATCCACCAGCAGATAAAGCAGTTGATCCACCCTTTCATAGGTAAAACCCAGTTCGCCTTCATCGGTTTGGCCCTGCCAAAGGTCGGCGGAAGGCGCTTTCTGAATCACCTTTTCTGGCACACCCAGGTGATGGGCAAGCTGGCGCACCTGGGTTTTGTAAAGGTCGCCGATCGGCTGCAGCGCGGCCGCGGCGTCGCCGTAGATGGTGGAATACCCCAGCAGCATCTCGGTTTTATTGCTGGTGCCCATCACCAGGCCCTGGAAGGCCACGGATTGGTCGTAAAGGACGATCATGCGCATGCGCGCCATGATGTTGCCCGCTCTGAGCTTATCCATATCCTCATCGTGGTGGATCAAGGGGTCGACCATATCGGTGATCTCTAGAGTCATGGATTGGACGCCCAGGTCGTCAATCATGGTTTGGGCGTCCTGCAGTGTGTTGGGTGAGGAGGTTTTATAGGGCATGCGTACGGCCAGGACGTTCTCCGGCCCCAGGGCTTTGGCGGAGAGATAAAGGCTAACAGCCGAATCGATCCCCCCGGACACGCCCATCAGGGTGCGTTGGAAGCCAACCCGGTTGAGTTCAGTTTTGATGAAACCGGTCAGGATTTTCTCGGCCAGTGGGGTGTTGATCTCTAAATCAATCATGGTTCGCCAGCATCCTTTCCAGTTCACGTTGGACCAGGTTGGTGCGTTCGTCCCGCAGGATCGGCAGGCGGGCGCGGGTGCGGTGCAGTTGGTTGAGGTCAATTTCGGTGACGGTCAGGGAGTCGCTAAAATCCGGCGCTCGCAGGACCAGGTCCCCATTGGGGTCGAAGATCGTCGAGCCGCCCCAGAAGTTCAGGCCGTCTTCATACCCGACCCGGTTGGCATGGGCCACAAAAACGGTGAACAGGCCGGCATAAGCCCGATTGGTGTGTTCAACCCATTCAGAGCTGCTCAGGCGCGGATCTTCATTCAAACCCCTGCCTGGGGAAGCCGAGGCAAACAGCAGGATCTCAGCGCCATCCAGCCACAGCAGATAGGGCAGCGAGGCGTGCCAGAAATCCTCGCAGATCAGCATCCCAACCCGGCCGAATTTGGTGTCAAAGGCGCATACACTATCGCCCCAGGCGAAGAAGCGCCCTTCATCAAACATGCCGTAGGTTGGCAGGTAGACCTTGTTATGGATGTGTAGGATCTTGCCCTGAGAAAGATACGCCGCGGCGATATAAAACCGGCTGCGTCGGTCTTCGTGGACAAAACCCACCATCAGGTCGATCTCCTGGCTGGCCCTTAGCAGGTCTTTAAATACCGGGTCGTCCTGATGCGGCCGCAGAGCCGAGGCGTAGGCCAGATCCTGAAGGGCATAGCCGGTTAGGGATAATTCTGGAAAGATCAGGAGATCCGCCTGTTCTTCCTGCGCTTTTTTGATCAGTAAGAGGTGTTTTTCAAGGTTGGCTTGAATATCACCCAGTTTGGTGTTGAACTGTGCCAGTCCGATTTTGATTTTCATAAGCTGCCATTCATCCAAAATTTGATCGCTCTGGTCTTATTTTACTTGTTTTTCGCAGCCTCGCTGTTGAATCAAAAATAATTATCTGATAAAAAGTAACCTCTTTGATCTCTTTGTGTATCCTTCGTGTCCTTTGTGTTTAAAAAATTATTACAAAGCACAAGCGGAAATTCGCCAGTGTACAGGAAGTATAATGAAATGGTTAGTCAGTGCATGATCTTATTTTGGTGAAAGTGTTGGGTATGCGGGTCAGCAAACAAGGTAAACCAAGGAAGCTCAATTGGAAAATCCAACCAGCGGATTGGCGTGATTATACCCAGCTGCAGCGCCTTGCCAAACTGTGTTTTGACTCCCGTGACCTTTGGCCCTTTTGGGATTTGCTTGGCGCGCTGACCCTGCCCGGCCTGGTGCGGCTGAAAGCGATTGAGGATTACCGGATGTTGGGGTTTCTTGGGGGTGAACGCGAGCCTTCTAAACGGCGGGGCTGGATCACCACCCTGGCGGTGCTGCCAGAATGCCGGCGTCAGGGGATCGCCCGGGCGCTGCTTGATCGGGGCGAAGATCATCTGGCCATGCCGGTGATCCGCCTGAGCGTGCGAGCTTCCAACCTGGCAGCGGTCCGTTTGTATGAATCAACGGGCTATCAGGTTGTGGACCGCTGGCGCAACTATTATGCTGGGGGAGAGGATGCCCTGGTCTTTCAAAAAGAGCGTTGACTTTGATCTCGACTCGGTTTATACTGAAGCAACCTCAAAAGTGTGATTAATTTGGTGCAAATGCAAAGAACGAAAAGAAAAAACCGAAACCCATGGCACGCCGGTTGACCCCGCGCGTGCTCTTTTTTATTTCACCCCTTCACCAGAAAGGAAAAGTGCGACATGGACTACGGACTGATCGGCAAAATTGAAAAAGCCAAACGGTATGCTGAAGAACGGGATCGGATCACCTTCCAGCAATTCACAGTGACCTTTGAAGGTGAGAACAATGATCACACCGTGACTTATGATCATGGAGAGTGGGGGTGTAATTGTGATTTCTTCCAGACTCGCGGCCGCTGCAGCCATACTATGGCGCTTGAAACCATCCTGGAAGACATGGTTGAGATCGCCAGGGTGGGTTGACCGATTTTGTTTCGATCTACAGAGTCAATGCCAGGCCGTGTAATCACACGGCCTGTTTTATTTGTCTGAATCAGGATAGGCGAAGAAGCGTTATTAAAACCCGCACCCCAGTTTGAGCAGATTACCAACCATCCGGCCCTTTTTCTGGGGCGACAATCCGGTAGTTTTCATCCAGCTGGTTAATTTCTTTGACTTCATCTTCTGTCAGTGAGAAATCGAAAATGTCAGTGTTGGCCTGGATGTGATCGGGATCCATGGAGCGGGGGATCGGCACGAACCCGTGCTCGACGTGCCAGCGTAGGATCACCTGGACTGGGGATTTCCCATATTTTTCTGACAGGCGCTGCAGCACTGGCGCGCCGGTCTTCTCAGCCCGGGCGATCGGGCAGTAAGATTCGATTTTGATTTCCCTTTCATCACAATATTGTAAAAGCGCTTCCTGGTACAGGAAGGGATGGAATTCCACCTGGTTGACGGCTGGCGCCACGTGGGTGGCATCGATGGTCTCCTGGATCAGCTTGGGTGTATAGTTGCTCACGCCAATGGTGTTCACGGTGCCCTTTTCGCGCAGATCGATCAAGGCCTGGTAAGTTTCAATCGAGCGTGAGAAATCTTCGATGTTGGGCCAGTGCACCAGCACCAGGTCGATTGTGTCCGTCTGTAGTTTTTCGAGGCTGACCTGTACGGAATCCAACGTCTGGTCATAACCCTGGTTTTCATCCGTGATCTTGGTGGTGATGAAAATTTCATCACGGGGAAGACCGCTTTCCAGAATGGCCCTCCCGACTTCGGCTTCATTGCCATAGCTTTGGGCGGTGTCGATCAGGCGGTACCCGACCTCGAGCGCGGTTTTAATTGCTTGGATGCCTTCCTCGCCTTTGAGGACATTCGTCCCAAACCCCATCACAGGCAGGGCGGTGTGATCGTTCAAGCGGTATTGCGTTTGGATGTTCATTCTTTTCCTTTCTCGGCTTACCAGGACTCAGGACCCCAACCTGGATTGATCAGCCGTCGTTCAGGCCCCAGGTTGTCCAGGGCTTTCATATCCTCTTCATCAAGTTCAAAGAAGATGTCCGCATTTTCAAGGATCCGGCCCTCATGCACCGATTTAGGGATCACCACCAGCTCGTGCTGCACCCCCCAGGCGAGCATCACCTGGGCGGCTGTTTTGTCATGTTTATCAGCGATCTTTTCAAGGACGTCATTGTCCAGGTATTTGGCCCTGGCGATCGGGCTGTAAGCTTCAATTTGGATCGCGTGCTCTCGGCAGTATTCGAGCAGTTCCTTTTGATATAGAAAGGTATGGAACTCCACCTGATTGGCGTGAGGGACGACATCGGTTTCTCCGATTAATTTTTCAAGCAGGTTGATGGTGAAATTGCTGACGCCGATCGCCCGGCAGACGCCCTCATCCAGCAATGTGATCAAAGCTTTCCAGGTTTCTACTGTGCGAGAGAAATCATCCACTTCGGGCCAATGGATCAGCAGCAGGTCAACAGTGTCTGTTTGAAGCGCCTCCAGGCTCTCCTCAAATGACCTCAAAGCGCTTTCGTAACCCTGGTTTGAATTGCGGATCTTGGTGGTGATGAAGATATCGGCCCTGTTTCGCCCGCTGGCTTTCCAGCCCTTGCCCACCTGGCGTTCATTGCCGTAGGCCTGGGCAGTGTCAATCAGTGTGTAGCCATTTTTCAAGGCAAATGCCACTGCATGCTCGCAATTTTTCCCCCGCGCCTGCCAGGTTCCCAGTCCTAAATAGGGGATCTCAACGCCATTATTCAGTTTGGTTGTGGATTGGAGGGACTTTTTCATTGCGCTCCTTTTTTCTTCTGTTTTGGTTTAATTTTACCCAGCTGGCTGAGATTCCCAAAAAATAATGCATATCGCCCGCATGGTTTTGGATTTTGGTTTGCCTGATAACCAGCGCAATATTTTGATGCCTATGGG
>CAZLEK010000100.1:0-9260 GCA_964558525.1 uncultured Candidatus Brevefilum sp. | reverse complement strand
ATTGCCCTGAACATAAATGCGTGGTTTCTAGCGCCGCGGCCTGATTACCAGTTGATCATAAATCTGATTGCTCCCCCAGTCAAACAGACCGATCTACACCCAAAAATAAGACCGCAGAGAGACTCCCATGGCTCTTGATATGCTGGCTTCCTTCTATGGTGAAGGCAGTACCATCAGGATGCCTGAGAATGGTGATAGGATTGATACGCTGCAGCAGCCGCCATCAGCGCCGCCAGGTCATCCAGCCGCGGGCCCAATTTGGAAAGCGATAAGATCGGCAGTTGGCGGGCCCGGCCGCCGCCATGCCGCAAGACGGCATCCCGCAGCGGATTGAGCAGCGTCTCGCCCAGCACATCTCCGGGATGTCCGAACACGACCATTTCCGGGTCAAAGCTGAAGATCAACCACAGCAGGGCTTTTCCAAGATGCTGCGCCGCTTCGGTGACCACGGCAACCGCGTCCGCCTCCCCGGCATGGCAGGCTTTCACCAGGTCATACGGCCCGGGTGGTTCGGGCCAGTGTTCAGGGAAGAGCATCGAAGCCAGTTCCGCCATACCAAAGCTGCTGGCATAGCCGGTCAGCGATCCGGGTTCGCCCAGGCCGGCCGGTCCGTCGAGGGTCATCTGCATGCGGCCGATCTCCCCGGAAGCGTCATGCTCACCATGATAAACTTCACCTCCCAGCACCAAACCCGCTGAGAGCACCGGCTCCTGGTCGATCAGCAGCAGATGATCCACGCCAGCCCCAGCGCCAAAATAGGCTTCCGCCAGGGCCGCTGCCGAACTGCGATGTTCAATAAACACTGGCAGGTTATAGCGGACGCTCAACCGCCCTTTGATCTGCGCATCGACCCATTCCGGCAAATCGGGGGGGGACAGCATGACGCCTTTTAATAAGTCCACCGGGCCGCTGACCGCCAGGGAGACCACCTCCGGACTGGCCAGGCCCTGGGCTCGGGCGACATTAATCAATTTATCCGCCAGCGAACACACCGCATCAAAGCCCTCCAGAAAAGGCAGTTCGTTCGGGGTTGGCATCTGCATCCGCTCATACACCAGGCCGTTCATGTCGCCATAGACCGCCACGGTCTTCACCCCGCTGATATTCAGCCCCAGGATCTTGCTGGTCACGGCCAGGTCCGCCAATTTGCTTTCAACCGATCGCTGCACCATTCAAGTCAAGCCTTTCAGGAGAGGAAATGTGCTCAGGAACTTCAAAGCGCTTCATCATCCGTTCATCGGAATTTAAATTATACATTAACATAAATACCCAAACCTGGCGAGACTCTTTGGGGGTGATGGGGTTATAATGAATGTATTCCTTTGTGAATTTATCCCCTTCTTTCATTTCAATTTGCCATTTTCCATCACATCCTGTTGACAGTTAGACAGATTGTATTATAATAGCGCTTAGACCACTAATAAACACTTGTCTATTATTTTACACTGCTCAATAATTTGTCATGGTATTAAGTAGGAGGAACCCAGTATGGCTCGAAGAATGGACCGCCGGGTCCAACGGACCCGCAAGCTCTTGCGGGAAGCCCTGATGGCATTGATCCTTGAAGAGGGTTATGACGCCATCTCAATTCAAGATATTACCAACAAGGCCAACCTGGGCCGGGCGACCTTTTATTTACACTTCAAAGACAAAGATGAGCTTCTGTTGGACGTCATGGACCAGTTCATGGCCGATTTTATCGACCAGGTGCCCCAATTCTCTCAAAGCCAATGGCGCCTGGAAGATACCAAGGCCATCGCCAAACTCTTCGATTTTTCAGCCGACCACTATGACCTTTACCGAATCCTGATCATCGGCAGCGGGGGGATCACCGCCTCCCGCCAACTGCACCAAACCATTGCTGAGAACATCCAAGCCTGCATCCAGAAAGAGATCGATGAACAGGGCGCCGATCCGGTCATCCCGGCCGACTTCATTGCCAATCACTTTGCCGGCGCCCTGCTGGCCACGATCTACTGGTGGCTGGACAGCGACCTGCCCTACAGCGTTGAGGAAATGGCCCAGATGTTTCAGAAAATCAACCAGCTGGACCGCGACAGCTTGATGGGAATCAATGCTGGAAAAGAGCCTGACGCAGCAGACGAAGAAAAAGACAAACGTAAAAAGCGGGGTAAAGAAAAGAACCCCAACCGAAAGGATAACAATGAATCAGAAGATTCAGCTGAGGAAAAAGGCGCAGCCGGGCAAGCAGACTCTGAAGATTCGGAAGAACAGGTGAAAGCGTGAACATTTTATTGGTTTATCCCGAATTCCCCGATACATTTTGGAGCTTTAAACATGCCCTGAAATTCGTCCGAAAAAAAGCCTCCTCTCCCCCGCTGGGACTGTTAACCGTGGCGGCCATGCTGCCGGGCACCTGGGACAAGCGCCTGGTGGACATGAACATCCAGCCGCTCCGTGAAAAAGACCTGGACTGGGCCGACCTGGTGCTGCTCAGCGCCATGACCGTCCAGCGCAAATCAACCCAGGCGGTCATCGCCAGGGCCAAATCTGCCGGCAAGACGATCATCGCCGGCGGCCCCCTCTTTACAGCCGAACCAGAAGGCTTTCCCCAGGTGGATCACCTGATCCTGAACGAGGCGGAGATCACCCTGCCCCTGTTTCTGTCAGACCTCGGTCGGGGCCAACCGCAGCGAATCTATCAAACCGACGCATTCGCTGATATCACCAAGACCCCCGTGCCCCTTTGGGAGCTGATCGACTTGCGTCAATACGACTCCCTCAGCCTGCAGTTCACCCGGGGCTGTCCTTTTAACTGCGACTTTTGCAATGTGACCGCGCTCTTGGGCCACAAGATGCGCATGAAAACCACCCAACAGCTGATCCAGGAACTAGATAAGATTTATGATTTGGGATGGCGGCGTGGGATTTTTATTGTCGACGACAACTTCATTGGCAATAAACGCATTTTAAAATCCGAGGTGCTGCCAGCCCTGATTAAATGGCGTAAGGGCAAAAAAGGCTGCCATTTCGTCACAGAAGCTTCAGTCAATCTTTCTGATGATGATACATTGATCGACCTGATGGTCAAAGCGGGCTTCACCCAGGTCTTCGTCGGCATTGAAACCCCCGACGACAAAGCCCTGGCGGAATGTTCAAAAAGCCAGAATCGCAACCGGGATTTGGTCAGCTCTGTCAAAAAACTCCAAAAAATGGGCTTACAGGTGATGGGCGGTTTTATCGTTGGGTTTGACAGCGATGATGAGACAATATTTGAACGGATGATTGACTTCATCCAGGAAAGCGGGATCGTCACCGCCATGGTAGGCCTGCTCCAGGCGCCAATTGGCACCCAGCTTTACCAGCGCATGCTGCGCGAAGGCCGCATTCGCCATTCTTATTCTGGCGACAATGTGGACGGCGAGACGAACATTCTCCCAAAGATGGACCTGAAAAGCCTCAAGGAAGGTTACCGGAAAATCCTCGACTCGATCTATTCCGCCAAGGGTTTTTATGAGCGCGTGCGGACATTTCTAAAAGATTATCAACCGGTTCGTCGACCCGTCACCCTTCAATGGGAAGAAATTGCCGCCTTGTTTTCATCAATCTTCAAAATTGGGATCAAGAGTAAAGAACGGTCCCATTATTGGAAGCTGTTCTTTTGGGCCCTGTTCCACCACCCCAAGAAATTTCCGCTGGCGATCACATTCACCATTTACGGATACCATTTCCGTAAAGTGAACCAATTACACGTCCTCTGACACCCTCCAGGTTGTTCACTCGCTCAATCACCGCTCTGGCCATGTCAGGGCGGTTTTTTGATCTTCACAATCAGAGATTGATCCATTTCATACTGCCATTATCGCCTCGCAGCCTGTTATAATTAAGCTCACCAAAACACCCTCCACTGCTGACCCATGCATTGGGGTTGAGCCCCATGCGCAATAACCATTAAAATGTAGGCCCTGGGAAAAAACAGTGTTGAAAAAAATATTGATGTTGAAAGCTGTCAAATCAGAGAGTTTGTTTGAAAACCTTTCCAAGCATCATCATTTCATACCTGAACAATTCACTTACCGAATTTTGCGCTCATGATTCGTTTTTCAATCTATGCGCCGTAGAGACGCCCTGGCAATGCACGGCGCCGCTACGAAGACAACCTTGGTTTGAAGCAATTTTTCCTACCACTGAACTTCTAAGGTGCAATTCAGGAGAAATTTTATAACAGATTTTCCAAAAATCGATTTTTCAACATCCTCGGACAGGGCGATCGCAAAGTAAGAGGTATTGAAAAAATTAGCTCCCCGCAACGTCCACGCAGCGGGGAAATGTGTAAGGAAGGCATCAATATTATTTCATTAGAGAAATTTGCAATCAAAGCTGGCGTTTTTTCGCCGACGAGAACGTCGGCGAGAGCGGAAAGTTGGGATGAGATACCATCGATCGCCCTTCGGATAAAAAGAATTTCAAGCATAACTTTACGCGGGGATCTTGCGATTACCCTGACCCTCGGAAAACTGCTTTGACTTTTACCCTCGATTGTCTTAAAATTGAGGCTTACATGTCTTCATATTTAAAAATTATTTTCAAGGAGCAAGGAAGGTCTCTTTCATGAAAGATTATAAAACCGAATCAATTCGCAATATCGTCCTGGCCTCGCACAGCAGCGCCGGCAAAACGATGCTGGTTGAAGCCCTGGCGAACTTCACCGGGATTACCACCCGCATGGGCCAGGTCGAAGACGGCACGACCCTCGCCGACTATGACGAAGAAGAAACCCGGCGCGGCATTTCCCTGTTTACCGCGGTTGTGCCCATCGAGTACGAGGATGTCAAACTCAACCTGTTTGACACCCCCGGCTACACTGATTTTATCGGTGAAGTCATCTCTGCTATGCGAGTGGCGGACGGCGCTTTGATATTGGTGGACTCCGTAGCAGGCCTGGAAGTCGGCACAGAAATGGCGCTGCGCTACAGTGAAGAATTCAACCTGCCCAAGATGATCCTGATCAATAAATTGGAACGCGAGAATGCCAGCTTTGACAAGGCGCTCCAATCCGTCCAGACTTACCTCGAGACACGTTTGCTCCCCTTGCAAATCCCCTGGGGTGAAAAAGCTGATTTTAAAGGCGTGATCGATCTGCTGACCATGAAGGCCTTTGAAGGAGACAGCAAGCAAGGCGTGGAGATCCCTGATGAATATAAAGATCAGGCGGAAGAAGCGCACCTGGCCCTGGTGGAAGCGGCTGCAGAGGGCGAAGATGAACTATTAGAGAAATATTTTGAAAATGGCGACCTGACCGACAAAGAGATCATGCGGGGCCTGCGCAGCACCGTCTGGGCCGGCAACTTTATCCCCGTCATGGTCGGGGCTGGCGCCCACAAAATCGGGTTAGCGCCCTTACTGGAGATCCTGGCCAACCTGATGCCCTCGCCGGCAGATGTGGATCCTGCTGTGGCAACCAAGCCAGACGGAGAAGAGGTCTCTCTGGAAGCCAAAGATGACGGCCCCCTGGCCGCATACGTATGGAAAACCACGGCCGACCCCTTTGTCGGAAAACAGACCTTCTTCAGGATTTATTCCGGTAAAATGGTGGCCGATGAACGCGTTTGGAATAGCGATAAAGAAGAAGAGGAACGCCTGGCAGGCATGCAGGCCCCTCAGGGCAAGGAAGGTGTCCCGGTGAGCATGCTCCACGCGGGTGATATTGGCCTGGTGGCCAAATTGAGCGTAACCACCACGGGCGACACCCTGTGCGCAAAGGATAACCCCCTCAACCTGCCCGAAGCAGATTACCCCAATGCCCTGTACCGTGTGGCCTTGTTCCCCAAGACCCAGTCGGATGCGGCCAAACTGAGCAGCACCCTGGCCCGGCTGTGCGAGGAGGATATGACCCTTTCCTGGCATAATGAGCCGGCCACCCGCCAAACGATCCTGCAGGGCATGGGCGACCAGCACATCGACGTTGCCATCCGCCGCGCCGAGAACAAATTCCAGCTCGGGTTGAACACCGAAGAGCCCAAAGTGCCCTATGAGGAGCGCATCACCCGGGAAAACGCTGCCATGTACCGCCACAAGAAGCAGTCCGGCGGCGCCGGCCAGTTCGGCGAGGTGCACCTGCGTGTGGCCCCTCTGACCGATGAAGACTTTGAGTTCGTCAATGACGTCTTCGGCGGGGCCATCTCCAACAACTTCTTGCCTTCGATCGAAAAAGGCATCCGCAATGTGATGAAGGAAGGTGTGATCGCAGGCTATCCAGTCCACAACGTGCAGGCTTCCGTTTATGACGGCAAAGAGCACCCCGTGGACTCCAAACCAATTGCCTTTGAAATTGCGGGCCGTGAAGCCTTCAAACTGGCCTTCAAAGGCGCTGGCCCCGTCCTTTACGAACCGATCATGAAGGTCCAGGTGATCGTCCCCGAGAGCAACATGGGCGACGTGCTGGGCGACATGAACTCCCGCCGTGCCCGGGTTCAGGGCATGGATACCGAAAAGGGCCGCTCCACGGTGACCGCCAATGTGCCCCTGGCAGAGATGCTGCGCTACACCACCATCCTCCGTTCAATGACCGGTGGGCGCGGGTACTTCACCATGGAATTTGATCATTACGAGATGGTCCCGCAGCACCTGGCCCAGGAGATCATCGAAGCCAAGAAGCGCGAGGACGAAGAGAAGGAAGAGTAACCCTTCTCCTCAAGCTGGAAAAGACATCCACAGGCTGTCCCGGAACCCCACTGGGACAGCTTTTTTTCTGTCAGCGCGAGAAAGTCCCAAAGGAACGACGAAGCGATAAAAAAAATGACTCAATCAACCATCCCCGCCCCCTTGTAAATTTTCTGTTAGTTCCTGACCTATTAAATGCTTGCACAAAAAAAAAGAATATCCGAGGTGGTTCTCGCTCGGTCTTTATTACTCTGAAGCGAAGCGGAACCCCCGGAGCAAAACCGAGAAGGACCTGAGTGCGAAGCCTCCTGACAGGACCGAGCGAAAGCGAAACTTTTACCTTTTTGGTTCTGGCTTGTCCAGGTTAGATTGTAAACAGCTTAATCATTGCCTGGAAGGTTATCACACCCTGGGATCCGATCTCCCGGGCTGGTACCCCCACAATTTTGATACAATAATCCCATGAACCCATCACACTGGATCTTCCTCTCCCCCCACTTTGATGATGTGGCACTTTCCTGCGGCGGGTTGGTCTGGAACCTTGCCCGGCAGGATCACAGGGTTGAAATCTGGACCCTGATGGCCGGCTTCCCACCCGACGAGAATTTTTCCGAGTTCGCCCGGCAAAACCATCTCCGCTGGGGGCTGTCCGGTGCAGAAGCTGTACGTGTACGTCGGGCGGAAGACCAGGCTGCCTGTCAGCTGCTGGGTGCAAAGGCTCGCCACTTTAACTGGCCGGATGCCATCTACCGCCCTGAACCGCATCGTACGCAGGTTCTGGTGAGCAATAATCATGATTTGTTCGGTAAAACCCCTGAACCGGACTTGATTGATGCGATCACCCTCTCCCTGGAACAAGAAATCACCCCGGAAATGAAGCTTGTCTTTCCACTGGGTCTGGGCAACCATATTGACCATCAGGCAATTGCCCTTGCGGGTAAGCAGCTGGACCGAGAGGCTTCTTATTATGCCGATTACCCCTACATACTCGCCGATTTTGGGTTTCAAAACGCCCCCCAAAACGATCTTCAAAAAAGCCCGTCGCCGCTGGACTCTGAAGCGCTGACTCACTGGCAAGACGCTGTGCTTTGCTACAAGTCTCAAATCAATGATTTTTGGCGCGATGAGATCGAGGCCCGGCTGGCATTGCAAAACTACCAGGCCGGTGGTGGCGGCAGGCTGTGGGTACTGCCAACAAAAAACCAATAAAGGCTGCGGCCTGGTTTCATACACCACGATCCCCCAGGGCGGCCTTTGAACCGGTTGACCCTAAATTCGATTCTCCTCTCCCGCAACCAGACGCCGAATATTCTCTCGATGGCTCCACCAAATGATCCCCCCTAAAACAAAACCAAAAACCAAAAAATCGATCCCTCGATATTTCAACCAGAACACCACTGGGATCAATCCAGCCACGATCAAATTAACCAGGCTCATAATGCCCACCAGCCTGACCACACCATACCAAACCAAGAGAAAAGTCAGGAATATCGGCAGGCCGAAAAACGCTCCGAGGATTCCAAACAGGGTGGCGACGCCTTTGCCTCCCTTAAAATTTAACCAAACCGGAAAGATATGACCGATCACGCTCAATACTGAAACGACAAACACCTGCCAATTTTCCGAATACAAGCGCAAAGCCAGTAACACGGGCAAAAAGCCCTTAAAAAAATCCAGAACGCCGACCAGCACACCCCAACCCCATCCCAACGTGCGGGTGACGTTGGTTGCTCCCGTGCTTCCGCTGCCAAGCTTTCGAATGCTGACGCCCTGTGCCTGGGCAACGAAATAACCTACCGGGATGGCGCCAAATAAATAGGCCAGGATGCAAACCATTAGGTAAAACAATGTTTCTTCCATATCATGCTTAACCAAAAAAGCCGATGAAAGTTTTGAAGTTCATGACGAACCACGAACGCTTAAAGTTCTCATGCTGCGATTCAGGTTGGGCAATCGCAAGATCCCCAAGAAAGTTATGCTTGAAATTCTTTTTATCCGAAGGGTGATCGATGCTATCTCTTCCCAACTTTTCGCTCTCGCCGACGTCCCCGTCGGCGAAAGAACGCCATTTTAAATGCAAATTTCTCTATTGAATGAATAATTAGCCCTTCCTTACGCATTTCCCCGCAACGAGGACGTTGCGGGGAGTCAATTTTTTCAATACCTCTAACTTTGTGATTGCCCTGGCCTTTCAGGGCCATCTTGACACACCACCCCCCTGAAGGTAGAATCGTCATCACCCTGTAAAAGGGCCTGTAGCGCAGCGGGAGCGCGCCTCAATCGCACTGAGGAGGTCGAGGGTTCAAATCCCTCCAGGTCCACTCAGTGCCCCGCTGACCGGCTTCTGCAGGGCACGGGGTACAAATCATCACGAAGGCCCCATTGCGCACGCAGCTCCCGCAGGGAGTTTGGGAGCGCGATTGGGAACAATAAAATCAGTAAGGGCCCATAGCGCAGTTGGGAGCGCGTCTCAATGGCATTGAGAAGGTCGAGGGTTCGAATCCCTCTGGGTCCATCAACGAAAGCGTCCTTTTGGGCGCTTTTTTCTTTGACCATAGCGCACGCAGCTCCCGAAGGGAGTTTGGGAGCGCGTCTCAATGGCATTGAGAAGGTCGAGGGTTCGAATCCCTCTGGGT
>CAZLEK010000099.1:6750-9294 GCA_964558525.1 uncultured Candidatus Brevefilum sp. | reverse complement strand
CTGAGGGTGTTGAAAAAGAAGGGATATGGAGAGCCATTAACACAAGCCACTAATACAAGGAATAAATTATAAAGACCTTGATCACGGCCTTTATTTATTACCTCGATTGATCACTCAACAAATTTCGCATAAATTAATCATATTTAAATTTAGTCACCGTAGAGACGCCCCGGCGGGGCGTCTCTACGAAATTATCCATCCTTTTGAAATGTTATTAATCATTGATGAACTTTTCTGGGGAGATTCAGCAGGAATGTTTTGATAAGATCATGGAAAAAATAATTTTCAAAACCCTCGCTTCTTGCGCACCTGCAAAGCAGGGTGGTCTCAAACCACAGAAAACCAGAAGGGGTCAGTTAACCCTATTGAACCCTGCAGCTTTGTGATTGCCCGACCCTTCTTTGCTTCCCGTCATCGCTGGGCCAATATGCAGGTAAAATTACCCTAACCCTTTATTCGGCGGAATGAATCGAAGACCAACCAAAGGAAATGTTATGGAAAGAACCGTTCCTACTCGGGCCTCAGAAGAGATCGACCTTTACATCCGCACCATGTACTCCCTGCTGCGCTCAACCACACCCGTGCGAATTCGCACCCTTGAAGAAGTTCACGCTGGGATGAACTCCTCCCTGCACCCCCTTGCCCGGCAAGAAACGCCGGACATCTCCTCCTTCATCTACGCCAATTTGCGGCTCCCTGACTGCCTTCCAGACGTCAAAGCCGTCCTCTTAGGCCAGAGCGCAACCGTGTTTGACCAGTCTGGTTTTGAGAAAATTGAGCAATGGCAAGAAGTCACCGCCCGGGCGCGCCGCCGGAGGTGCTTCTACGATGGCAAGGGACTCCTGGCCTGCTATATTGCCTCCCGGTCCGACATCGATGATGTCGTCCCCATGCTGACTGCCTACCAGATCGAATGGAACAAGCTCCACCAACGCCTAAACGAATTGTCCGAAGAAACATTGGCCTCTCTATCGCCAGATTCTGATGCCGACATCCAACAATTGGCGCAAGTGATGAAGATCACTCTGGAGGAAGTGCTGCGCCTTAGCACCATTTGGGGGGACCGTTTTCTGTCCATGCTCCAACGCATCCGCGGCCAAAAACTGGATCTGGAAGTGCAGTTGTTCAGTGGCTCCCTCAATGAATACCGCCGCGCCACGCGTTTTTGGTGGGAGAATATCGAAGCAGGCTACCCGGAAATCAAAGCGCGCCCGGTTTACTTCATCTCCAGCAACACCCACAGCATCCCCAATTTGCTCTCCGGCTTTGCCCTCCTGCACCAGGACCGGCTGACGGACTACCTCCAATCCGAGGGCGATGAGGCCCTGCTGGCTGAATGGCGGGATATCAGTTTGGAGGAAGTCCCCTCCCGCCCGGAGAACTTCCTCTACTACGTGCTCAAAAAATACCAGTCCACCCGCGCTGGAAGAGACCTGGTTGCGGCCCAGGCTGAATTTGAGAAAGACTACGGCATCCACCGCTTCCCCAGTGAGCATGCCTTCGACGTTGAAGCCCAGATCATCGAACTCAATTCCCTCAACCCCCAGACGATCGACCCGCGCCTGACGCCGGAGACCTTTGCCGGCGAACACGCCGACTGGTCCTTCCTAACTGAAAGCCAGGCTTTGATCCTCAACATTGACTATCCCCTGGGTTTGTCAGCCTACAACCTGCTGGTTAAGATCGCCGAACATACCTGCCCGATGCTCGGTCTCTATGTCATGGGCAAAGCGGCCACCCTCAACGGCCGCCGGGGCGACGTGATGATCCCCAACGTGACCTACGACGAGCATTCCCGCAACACCTTTATGTACAACAACTGCTTTAGAGCCGGGGATGTCAGCCCCTACCTGGTCTACGGCACCGTCCTTGACAACCAGAAATCCGTCTCCGTCCTGGGCACCTATTTACAGAATGCCCGCATCATGGAGGTCATCTACCGTGAAGGCTATACCGATATTGAGATGGAAGCCGGGCCCTACCTCTCTGGCGTCTCTGAACTTTTCCGCCCCACCCGCCACCCTGTGGACGAGATCGTCAACCTCTACGGCCTGCCCTTCGAGCTGGGCATCCTGCACTATGCCTCCGACACCCCCCTGACCAAGGGAGAGAATCTGGGCGCTGGCGCCCTGTCCTATTTTGGCGTGGATTCAACCTACGCCACCTCCCTGGCCATCCTCCGCCGCATCATGCAAAAAGAACACGACCGGATCACCAACCACAGGTAACCCGCCAATAGCCATTAAAAAATATCCGGTCAATCACTTTTTCCGCTCAATTAAATTGCCAACCCGCGACTCATCTCTGGCTAATCAAAGATGGCATCATTCAAAACCCTCTCCCTCGGCGAGGGAGAGGGCAGGGTAAGGGTGACAATCCCTTTTTTCCCCTTCAACTTTTTAAATCACTTTCACTCCAACTGCTGCCGGATGCGCGCCGCTGTTTCCTTATAGGCGTCCAGCTTCTCGCGCTCCCCATGTGATCTTCCTGGTTTCCTCAGTGCGCAGCCTCCTGATAAACCTCAGCCAGATATCCCAACCGCAG
>CAZLEK010000099.1:0-6650 GCA_964558525.1 uncultured Candidatus Brevefilum sp. | reverse complement strand
GGTTTCCTCAGTGCGCAGCCTCCTGATAAACCTCAGCCAGATATCCCAACCGCAGGTTTCCACGATTAAAAACCCTCTCCCTCGGCGAGGGAGAGGGCAGGGTGAGGGTAACAATCCCCATTTCCCTTTGCACTTCTTAAATTACTTTCACTCCAACTGCTGCTGAATGCGCGCCGCTGTTTCCTTATAGGATTCCAGCTTCTCGCGCTCCTTCTGCACCACTGCTTCCGGCGCCTTCTCCGCAAACGGGCTGTCCAGCAGCTTCTCCAGGCGCTTGATCTGCGATTGCGCCTCTGCCAGTTCCTTCTCCAGCCGTTCGCGTTCGGCCTCCACATCCACCAGCCCTGCCAAAGGCAGCGAGATCTCCACCGGCGCCACCACCAATGTGATGGATTCCTCACAGGGTTCCAATGGTTCGCGCACCACCTCCAGGGCTTCCGGGTCAATCCCCGCCAGGGAGGCGAAGGTCTGGCGCTGGGATGTGAGCATCTCAGCCTTGTCGCCACCGCTGATCGTGGCTGCAATGGCGTGCCCGGGCTGTACCTTGTACTCCGCTCGGATGTTGCGGATCGCGCGCACCATCTCCTGCACCAGCGTGAAATCCGCAATTGCATCCGCCTCCCAACCCTCCAAATCGATCACCGACGGCCATTGGGCAATGATCAACGCCTCCTCCCAGCCGCCTTCCGGCGTCAGGGCTTGCGATGTTTCCTGTGAAGCCTCCTTCAAGTGCCCCCACAGGGCTTCCGTGACATACGGCGTAAACGGGTGCAGGAAGCGCAGGATGCTGTCAAACACTGCCGCCAGCGTTTGGATCGTATAATACGCGCGCGCCCCGCCTTCTGCAATCTGGTCCTTGGCGATCTCAATGTACCAATCGGCGAACTCCGTCCAGAAAAAGTCGTAGATTTGGCGGCCAGCTTCCCCGAACTGGTAGCTCTCAAACAGGCGGTTGACCGTCTCGGTCAGCTGCCTGTGCCGGGCCCGGATCCAGCGGTCCGCCAGGGTCCACTCGGGGTCGGCCTCAGCCGCCTCTGGCATCATGTCCAGGTTGCTGATGATGAAACGTCCCGCGTTCCACAGCTTGTTGGCAAAGTTCCGGTTGGCTTCCACCTTCTTGATCGATACGTTGGTGTCGTTTCCGGGTGTGGATCCTACCAGCAGGGTAAAGCGCAGCGCATCCGTGCCCAGCTCATCCATGACCTCCAGCGGGTCAATCACGTTGTTCTTGGTCTTGCTCATCTTCTGGCCCTGCCCATCCCGGATCAGCCCGTGCAAATACACCGTATGAAAGGGAACCTGCCCGGTGAACTCCAGGCCGTCCATGATCATGCGCGCCACCCAAAAGAACAGGATGTCATAGCCCGTCTCCATCACCGAGGTGGGATAGAAGTATTGGTAATCCGGCGTCTCTTCCGGCCAGCCCAGGGTCGAAAACGGCCACAAACCTGAAGAGAACCAGGTGTCCAGCACGTCTGGGTCCTGCCGTAAGCTTTCGCTTCCGCAGTGCTCGCATGCCGTCGGATCCTGGCGCGCCACGGTCATCCCGTCGCAATCCTCGCAGTACCACACCGGGATGCGGTGCCCCCACCACAGCTGCCGGCTGATGCACCAGTCCCGGATGTTTTCCATCCAGTTGTAGTACACCTTCTTGAACCGCTCGGGGATGATCTCGATCCGGCCGTCCTGCACAGCGCGCAGCGCCGCATCCGCCATCTCCTGGATATCCACGAACCACTGCGTGGAGATCATCGGCTCCACCACCTCGCCCCCGCGCTGGGAGCGCGGCACCTTCATCATATACGGCTCCACCTGGATCACCAATCCGGCTTCTTCCATATCCGCCCACAGCTTTTCGCGGCACGCAAACCGATCCATGCCCTCGTAGGGACCGCCGTTTTCATTGATCGTGGCGTCTTTGTTCAGCACGTTGATGAACGCCAGGTTGTGGCGATTGCCGATCTCGTAGTCATTGGGGTCATGGGCGGGGGTGATCTTCAACGCGCCGGTCCCGAACGCCCGGTCCACGTATTCATCCGCGATCACCGGGATCTCCCGCCCCAAGATCGGCACCACCGCCTTTTTCCCCACCAGGTTCATGAAACGCGCATCCTCAGGGTGCACCGCCACCGCTGAATCACCCAGGATCGTCTCCGGGCGGGTGGTCGCCACCGGGATATACTCATCACTCCCAGCGATCCTATAGCGGAAGTAGTACAGCTTGCCCGGCTCCTGGGAGTATTCCACCTCCAGGTCGGAGACGGCCGTTTGCAGGCCGGGCGACCAGTTGATCATGCGCGGGCCGCGGTAGATCCAGCCCTTTTCATACAGGCGCACAAAGGCCTCCCGCACCGCATCAGATAAGCCCTCATCCAGGGTGAAGCGCTCCCGCGACCAATCGCAAGAGGCGCCCAACCGGCGGATCTGCTGGGTGATGATCCCACCGTATTTCTCCTTCCAGGCCCAGACCCGCTCCAGGAACTTCTCCCGCCCCAGTTCGCGCCGGCTGGTGCCCTCATCCAGCAGCAGCTTTTCCACCTGCAATTGGGTGGCGATCCCGGCATGGTCCACCCCGGGCACCCACAGCGTGGGCTCGCCCTTCATCCGGTGATAGCGGATCATCAAATCTTCCAGGGAAACAAACAAGGCGTGCCCCAGGTGCAGCGACCCGGTGACGTTCGCCGGCGGGATCGAGATCACAAAGGGTTCGATCTCGGGGTCAAAATCCGGTTGGTTGGGGTCATTCCAGGGCTCAAAATAGCCCGCATCCCACCACATCTGGTACAGCCGGGCTTCCGTTTCGTTAAAATCGTAGGTTTTTGGCAGTTCATTAGCCATCCAGCAATCCTCCATGTCAAGATTAAATTAAAAACCTTCCGTCCCTGAGGACGAAAGGCATTTCCTTCCGCGGTACCACCTCAATTCGCTGCCTCGGCAGCGCACTCAGCCCGGACCTTCATCCGGCGGCGCTCTAACGGGCGCACCCGTGCCGTTCTACTTGCCTGTTCAGCTTTCTTCAGCATCTCTCTGCGGCGACTTCACGCATCCCCAGATCTGTGGGCGCTCTCAGCCGTGGCGCGCCTTCTCTGGCAGCTGGGGGTAGGTTACTCTTCCGCAGGCTATAGTCTCATTATAAGAAATATCCTCACGATTTTCAATAGCGCTCAGGTCAATGCTCGGTTAACGTCCCATGGACACCACCTGGTCCTCCCAGCGGTGCCAGCCCGAGAACTTCTCCTCGATGATCTTGCGGCCTTCGCCCGGCGCATCCAGCCCCATCAGTTCCAGGTCCGCATCTACCATGATCCGCACCAGCTCGTGGAACTTGACCCTCGGCTCCCAATCCAGGTCTTTCTTGGCTTTGGAGGTATCCGCCTCCAGGTAATCCACCTCGGTGGGTCGGTAATAGCGCGGGTCGATCCGCACATACTCATGCCAGTCCAGGTCCACATAGCCAAAGGCTTCATCCAGGAATTCTTCGATCTTGTGCGCTTCACCCGTGCCCACCACGTAATCCTCCGGCTGATCCTGCTGGAGCATCTGGTGCATGATCTCCACGTATTCCGGGGCATAGCCCCAGTCCCGGCGGGATTCCAGGTTCCCCAGGTAAAGGTACTTTTGCTCGCCAGCCATAATATTCGCCAGGGCCCGCGTGATCTTGCGGGTGACGAAGGTTTCACCCCGGCGGGGCGATTCGTGATTGAACAAAATGCCGTTAACCGCGAACATCCCGTAGCCTTCCCGGTAGTTGTGCGCCATCCAGTAGGCGTACAGCTTGGCCGCTGCGTAAGGGCTGCGGGGTTGGAAGGGCGTCTCCTCATTTTGCGGGGGTTTCGAACTCCCGTAAAGCTCGCTGGAGGAGGCCTGGTAAAAGCGGGACTTGGCCGCGCCTTTGCGGATCGCCTCCAGGATGCGGACGGTCCCCAGGGCGGTCACATCGCCGGTGTATTCCGGCATGTCGAAGCTGACCCGCACGTGGCTCTGGGCTGCCAGGTGGTAAACTTCATCTGGCTTGACATTGTAGATCACGTCCAGCAGGCTGTCCGGCGCGGTCACATCCCCGTAATGCAGGTAGAGATGCACCTTGTTGCCGTTGCCGTGCGGGTCGCGGTAGATGTGGTCGATCCGGCGGGTGTTGAATGTGCTGGCGCGGCGGATCAGGCCGTGGACTTCATAACCCTTATTTAACAGCAGTTCCGCCAGGTAAGAGCCGTCCTGGCCGGTGATGCCGGTAATCAAAGCCGTTTTCAATGGTTGCCTCCAACTTTCTCTTGCTCAAATTCGACTTGCAAGTATATCCCTTCAGAAGTGAGCTGTCAAACCTCAGCTCCCAGGGTGCAGGGCAAGCGCAGGGTCCCCAAGAAAAGTTAGGCTTGAGATACTTTTTATCCAAAGGGTGATCGATGGTATCTCTTGCCAACCTTCCGCGCTCGCCGACGTCCTCGTCGGCGGGAAAAGGCCATCCATAAATATAAATTTCTCTATTGAATAAATATTGACGCCTTCCTTACCCATATCCCCGCATTGCGGACGTTGCGGGGAGCCATTTTTTTCAATACCTCGAACCTTGCGATTGCCCTGGGTTCGTTGTCGTTGACAAGGGCTTCATTTAATGGCATGATAATGCCCACTTAAGTATAATGGAAAACGACCATGCAGCGACATAAATTTCCCCTCTTTCGATGGCTCGCCATCCTCACCATGTTGATCACGGTAACCCTTGTGACCGTCCAACTGGTCTCCTACAGCCGCATACGCAACAATTTTCCCCTGGGCCTCCAGGCCGGGGGCGTCCCGATTGGCGGCCTCACTTATGAAACCGCCGCTGAACGGATCCTAACGGTATACCGTTCCCCGATTGAGCTGGATTACGCCGGCAATCTCATCCAGGTCCGGCCGGCCGTGCTCGGATTTGAGCCGGATGTGGACAATATGCTTGCCGTGGCTGATAAACGCAGGGTGACGGAGCCCTTCTGGGAGGGATTCTGGAACTTCCTTTGGAACCGCGAGATCGAGACCATCAATATCCCCCTCCAGGCGGAGGTCGATGAAGCCCGCATTCGCGAGTACCTGCGCCTTGAGATCTCACCCCGCTACGATACCCCCTCCCAACCCCCGCAGCCCATCCCCGGCACCACTGAATTTGGGCCCGGCGACCCCGGCACCCAGGTCGACGCGGACCGCGCCGTGCTGCAGCTGGTGGACGCCCTGGGTTCCACCTCCCGGCGCAGGGTCACCCTGGCGCTGGATCAGAGCGGCATCCCCAGCCCCTCCCTGGCCGACCTGGAGGTGATGCTCAAGCAGATCATCGATGCTTCGGGCTTTGACGGCGTGGTCGAGCTCTACCTGCAAGACCTGGAAGCCAACCGCAATTTGCTCTTCGCCTATCAGCCCGGAACGGAGGATCTGAGGCCCAATATCGCCTTTTCCTCCTGGAGCACCGTCAAGATCCCTCTGATGGTCACCGCCGCCCGCTATGTCGAAGAACCCTGGTCCGAGACGGTCATGGGCTTGATGTCCGAGATGATCGAACAATCCGAGAACACCAGCACCGATGAGCTGGCCATGAACGTCATTGACCAGAACCTCTCGCCCCTGATCGTCACTGAAGACATGCAAACCCTGGGGCTGGAAAACACTTTTTGGGCCGGCCATTTTTACACCGGCGCGCCCCTGCTCCAGCGTTTCGAGACGCCCGCCAACACCCGTGAGGATATCAACACCGGGCCGGACATCTACAATCAGACCACCCCGGCGGACATGGGCATGCTGATGGAAGATATCTACCGCTGCGCCGAGGTCGGCGGCGGCGCGCTGGTTGCGGCCTTCCCGGAGGAGATCACCCAAACGGAATGCGAGACCATGGTGAACCTGATGTCCAGCAACCCGATTGGGGTGCTGATCCAGGCCGGCGTCCCCTCGGGGATCACCGTGGCCCACAAGCACGGCTGGGCCAACGAAAACGACGGGCTGATCCACACCATCGGCGATACCGCCCTTCTGTACACCCCCGGCGGGCACTACGTGCTGACCATCTTCGTGAACCACCCCGTCCAGGCCGTGTTTGACCCCGTCAACCAGCTCTTTGCAGACCTGAGCCGCGCTGTGTACAACTTCTTCAACCAGGTAGGGGGATAGCCAAAAAAGTCTTCGCCCAACTGCCCCCTGCCAGCACCCCCTTGTGATCACGCCCACCTTAATCCCCGCTAAAAACTCCCAATCAAAAAGGCTGTCCTTATCCTCAGGACAGCCCTCAATCACGCATTTGCACTCCACTAGCCGATAAACACTTCCACCTCTTCGCCGTCATCCCCATGCACGTGCACATAAAACGGCTCATCGGGGGATAAATTCTCCAAAATATCGGCATAATCGCCGTAGGGCTGCCCCTGTAAACTGGGAATCCGCCCGCCAAAATGACGCAAAATCCAGCGGGTCAGCCCCAGCGGCATCGGCAGGCTGATCGCAACCCGAGAGGGGAAATCACCCGGGTTCTGCCTGACTCGCACGTGCAGCCACACGCTGCGGCTGGTCTGAAAGCTCACCGCCACCAGGAAAATCCCCAGGATGAACGGGATCCAGGCCAGCCAGAACCCCCACCCAAAGCCGCCCGCCCCGTAAGCCGTGTACATCCAGATCGCCCCCAGGGT
>CAZLEK010000098.1:0-9392 GCA_964558525.1 uncultured Candidatus Brevefilum sp. | reverse complement strand
TATCTCACCAAAATCCATTTTTTCCTCCGTTTTAATTGACTTTCTATCGGTTAAATGAGGATCACTTTGCCGGAAATCCTCAATTTAATTATAGTTGAGATTGTCCGGGAAGACAAAAAATTTATCTCTAGAACAGGGCGATCGCAAAGTATGAGGTATTGAAAAAAATTGGCTCCCCGCAGCGTCCTCGTTGCGGGGAAATGAGTAAGGAAGGCGTAAATATTATTTCAGTGGAGAAATTTGCATTAGAAGCTGGCGTTTTTTCCCCGACGAGGACGTCGGCGAGAGCGTAAAGTTGGAATGAGATATCATCGATCACCCTTCGGATAAACAGAATTTCAATCATAACTTTTTGTGGGGATCTTGCGATTACCCTAATCTCTGGAACCTGTTGAGTGATCGGCTTACTCCCACTCAATTGTCCCGGGGGGCTTGCTGGTGATATCAAAGACCACCCGGTTAACACCCTGAACTTCATTGACGATCCGGTTGGCCGCCCTGGCCAGCAAATCATAAGGGAGCCGAGCCCAATCCGCAGTCATGAAATCTTCAGTTGTGACGGCTCTCAGGGCAATCACTTCTTCATAGGTGCGTTGATCGCCCATCACGCCGACCGCTCTCACCGGCAGCAGAACCGCAAACGCCTGGGCTGTGCCTGGTGACCCCCGTCCCGCGCCCTCAATCCAGCGCAGCAACCCAGCCTGTGAAAGCTCCTCAAGGAAGATCCGGTCCGCCTGTCGCAGCTTTGCGATCCGCGCTGGGGTCACCTCCCCCAGGCAGCGCACCGCCAGACCTGGGCCGGGAAAAGGCTGCCGCCAAACCAGTTCTTCTGGCAGACCCAAAGCTTCACCTATTTTGCGAACTTCGTCTTTATACAGGTCGCGCAGGGGTTCCACCAACTGGAAGTTCATCCTTTCCGGCAACCCCCCGACATTGTGATGCGTTTTGATCCGTTGGGCGTGGGCGCGCTCAGGGGCGCTCGATTCAATCACATCCGGATATATGGTGCCCTGAACCAAAAAAGGAGGCTCTCCCAAATCCCTGGCAGCTCTTTCGAACTGCCGGACAAAGGTTTCTCCAATGATCACCCGCTTATTTTCCGGCGAAAGGACCCCTTTCAGGTTTTGGAAGAAAACCTCGGCAGCATCCACAGCGATAAAACGGCTTCCAAACGGATCCCGGAACACCTTTTCGACCCAGGCGCCTTCGTCGCTGCGCATCAGGCCTGTATCCAGGAAGACAGCCGTTAGCTGATTTCCCAGGGCTTCTGCTGCCAAGGCGGTGGCCACGCTCGAATCGACGCCGCCGCTGACGCCGGAAAGCGCACGCGCCCCTCCCACCTGATCTCGAATTTGGCGGATCGCCTGGCCGATGATCGCGCTGGATGTCCAACCCCCTCGGCAGCCGCAAACCCGGTACACGAACCGTTTGAGGATCTCTTTGCCGGCAGTGGTGTGTGCCACCTCTGGATGAAATTGCAGTCCATACAGCTTTCGTTTAAAATCTCCCATGGCTGCGATCGGGCTGTTTTCCGTCGATGCGAGGGCCTCAAAACCATCTGGCAGGGCATCTATTCGATCTCCATGGGACATCCACACCTGGGTGGGATCTTCCCTGCTCAGCAGACTCCCTGGCTGATGGATCTGGATCTGTGCTGGCCCAAACTCCCGCTGATCCGATCGGTTCACCCTTCCGCCCAGAGCAGCGGCCAGCGCCTGCATTCCGTAGCAAATGCCCAGCACAGGCAGTCCAGACGCCATAATCCATTCCGGCAGCTGCGGCGCGTCGGTATCGTACACCGAATTGGGGCCGCCAGACAAGATCAAACCCTGGGGATCATGGCTTAAGGCAGTTTCGCCTGGCACATCCCAGGGAAGTAATTCAGCGTAAACCTGCCCTTCGCGTACACGGCGGGCGATCAGTTGCGCATACTGCGAGCCAAAATCGAGTACGAGGATCGTCTCAGGAAACATGCTTTTCCTCCCAGCCATCACTCACCAAATGCCAATGCCATTGGGGTATGGTCTGGTTAGGACCGCCGTTGGTGATCAGGCGGTATCCCAGGGACTCCAATTCAAACCTGAGCAACAAGATCTTAACAAGGTCAAAAAGCGACGCATACAAAGCCGACCGGCCATCCGGCGCAGCAGAAAGGGCGGCTATGCCGCTTTTAGGGAGGATCAGGATGTGCAGGGGATACTCTGGTTGGGGATGATGGAATGCCACCCAATCTTCATTTTCAGCCAGTCGATCCACAGGGAGAAAGGATTGCATGTGTTTGAATAAAAACCGGATCAAGGGGCTCAGGAGCTGCCAGCGGCTGATCGCCAGCAGGCTTTTCAGCGCCTCAGACTTCAGCGAAGATGATCTGGCCATGGTCGAGTGAAGCAATGGGTACCAACGCTTCGATGGGAACATTGTAAACCGAAAGCAGCTCACGTCCGCCTTCAAAGGTTTTCTCAATCAATGTACCGATCCCCACCAGCGTGGCGCCGGCCGTCTGAGCCAGCCGGACCAGGCCGGCAATGGTCGAGCCAGACGCCAGAAAATCATCGATGATCAAAATTCGCTCTTGATGACCCAGGTATTCCGGCGAAACAATCAGCTCTACCATGCGCCCTTTGGTATGCGATGGCGCAACGGTCAGGTAAACGGTATCGGGCATGGTGACTGGCTTGTGTTTGCGGGCATAGACCACCGGGATGCCGAGATACTTGGCGGTCATCAAAGCCGGGGCGATCCCGGAGATTTCAGCAGTCAGGACCTTGGTTGGCGAAGTGGCCTCAAACAGGTCTGCCAGGGCCCGGCCGCATTGGTCCATCAATACGGGATCCACCTGGTGGTTAATGAACGGGTCCACCTTCAAGATCCCGCCTCCCAGGCTTTCACCTTCTGCTGCAATGCGCTCTTTTAAGGGCTCAAACAAAGCCAACCTCCATTACGATAGAGAACAAGAATTGTATAGACATTTTACAAGCATTTCAGGAAATATTGGTGAGAAGCGATGCTTTTAACCGGATATTAAACTTCCTTGTCGGGAGAACCCGGAAAAACCCGCTCACCTGCACTGTCGGTTTTTCTTAATCGATATAGAATTTCTTCCAGGATCTTCCGGTTGAAGCTCACCAGGTCGGCCAGCAGTCCAATCAGGAAGGTGATAAAACCTACAATCAGGAACACAGCGGCCAGGATCAGGGATTGGATCATCCCCCCACCCTCCCCCTGGAGGTAAAAATACAGGAACCGCACCCCGATGACCACCCCGGCCAGCAGCATCAGGGCGCTGATCACGGTAAAGATCCGCAAAGCACGGTACATGGCAAAGGAGCGCAGGATCGTGACTGTGGAGTTGACCAGATAATGGCGGATACTGCTGAACAGCCGCGAGGGCCGTTCAGGAGGGTTGGTTTCAACCGGGATGAAAGCCACCCGCACGCGTTTGGCGCCGGCCTGGATGAGCGTCTCCAGGGTGTAGGAATAATTGCTCAAGACCATCGTTTCCAGGGCAACTTCCCGGGTCATGGCCCGGAAGCCGCTGGTCGCATCTGGGATCTCCAGGCCGGCGGTGGCGGAGACCACCCGGCTGCCGATCGCCTGCAAGGCGCGCTTGTGGGCCGGGAAATGGTCCACCGAGGTCACCCCCCGGTCGCCAATGACCAGTTCCGCTTCGGCGTTCAGGATCGGTTCAACCAGACGCTGAATATCTACCGCTCGGTATTGATTATCGGCATCGGTGTTGACGATCACATCTGCGCCTAAGCGCAGGCAGGCATCCAGCCCGCGGGCAAAGGCCTGGGCCAGGCCGAGATGGCGGGTCATATGCACAATGTGATCCGCGCCATGTTCCCGGGCCACCTGCGCCGTGGCATCGGTGCTGCCGTCGTCCACCACCAACACCTCCACCGCATCGAAACCCGGCAGGTGATCAGGCAGCTCTGAAAGGGTCTTGGGGAGGATTTCCGCCTCATTAAAGCATGGGATCTGGATGATACATTTCATAATTTCATCAATCAGTCATGGTTTTGATTAGTATAACACGGACTGGACTGTACCTACATAACAGCGCACCTTGTTCCGGGCAATCGCAATGATTGATGAAGAAATTTTGGATTGCATCTACCCAAATCACAATCCGGAGGCATGGGCCAATTACTAACCAAGGTTTTGATTGAAATTAAATCTCGCCAATCACAGGATCATTTTGTGATTTTGCGATCACCCTAGAACTTGGAAAGGGATTACATCATTAATTCCAGAAGTAGAAGGGTCTGTGTGGGTTATAATATCCAGACGCCTATGACTGAGACAAATGCCTTTAATCCCCAGGAGTTTTACACGGAACAGGGCCAGATCAGCGACCCCGGTCCTTTGGCCCACCTCCTGGACGATCTGCCTGTAGAGATCCCCAAACTGGTTGAAGCCATCCAGGGATTGATGCTGCACCTCCATTGGGCTTCTACCCTCGGGGTCAGTCTGAACCGCATCCGCCGGGAAGAATCCAACCTGCGCACCATCCAGGACCGGTTGGGGAAACTCATTGAACTGCACGACGCCCCCCTGACAACCCCACGCCTGCTCGCCCAAAAAACGGTTGGCACCTGCCGTGACTTTACGCTCCTTTTCACCTCTGCCTTGCGCCATAAAAAGATCCCGGCGCGGGCACGCTGCGGTTTTGGGACTTACTTTGTGAAGGGCAGTTTTGAGGATCACTGGGTGGCTGAATACTGGCGCCCTGAGGAAAAACGCTGGGTGATGGTCGACCCCCAACTGGACCCCTTCCAGATTGAAAAATTGGAGATCGATTTCGATCCGCTGGACATGCCCCGCACCAAGTTTGTCACCGGCGGACAGGCCTGGGAACGCTGCCGCGCCAAACGCGTGGATCCAAGTCGTTTTGGGATCTTTCGCATGCGCGGGCTGGATTTTGTCAAAGGCGACCTGATCCGGGATTTTCTGGCTTTGAATAAAGTGGAGATCCTGCCCTGGGACAATTTTATGCTGATCAACACCTCCTTCATCCGCATGCATCAAGAGCAAAAAGACCTGATGGACCGCCTGGCGCAGATCAGTTCCGGGGAGGACCGTGATTTTGTTTTGCTGCGGGCAGCCTTTGCAGCCAACCAGGCAAAACTGCTGCCCAAGTATTTTATTTAGATTAGACTACAGGAGAACTAATGAGTGGAAAAATTCCAAGCTGGATGAATCAAGCTGTGTTTTACCAGATTTACCCCCAATCTTTCTATGATTCCAATGATGACGGCATTGGCGATCTGCCGGGGATCATTGAGAAATTGGATTATGTCCAGTCTCTGGGGGTGAACGCCATCTGGATCAACCCCTGTTTCGTATCCCCCTTTGACGATGCCGGCTATGACGTGGCCGATTACACACAGGTGGCCCCCCGCTACGGTACCAACGAAGATCTGAAGAAACTGTTTGCTGAAGCCAAACAGCGCGGCATTCGGGTATTGCTGGACCTGGTGCCCGGGCATACCTCCGTGGAACATCCCTGGTTCCAGGACTCCCAAAAGCATGAAAACAACCCTTACACAGATTATTATGTCTGGAACGATTCCATCTGGGAGATGCCCCAGGAAGACCTGCCGGTGGTGCGCGGCTACGCCCAGCGGGACGCCGGTTACATCACCAATTTCTTCTGGTTCCAGCCCGCCTTGAACTATGGCTTCGCCCAGACCGACCCCAACCGCCCCTGGATGCAGCCCGTGGATGCCACCGGACCGCAAATGGTGCGCCAGGAGATCAAAAAGATCATGCAGTTCTGGCTGGAGATGGGCGCCGACGGCTTCCGGGTGGACATGGCCATGTCACTGGTCAAGCGCGATCCAGACAAATCGGAAACCGCACGCTTCTGGCGTTGGATCCGCAATTGGATGGAAGAAGATTACCCCGAGGCAGCGCTGGTGGCGGAATGGGGTGACCCCTCGAAGGCGATCCCAGCTGGCTTTCACGCGGATTTCCTGCTGGGCTTCAACAGCCCCGGCTGGGTTTCGCTGTTCCGCAAGCGCGGCCTGGGCCGCTGGCGCGATCCTTACGCCTGGTCCTTCTTTGATGAATCAGGACATGGGGACATCCAACAGTTCCTGGATGAGTATTTGCCCTATTTGGAAGCTATCGAAGGCCAGGGCTACATTGCCCTGATCACCGGCAACCATGACGAAACGCCGCGTGTGGCCAACGGCCGCAGCACCGCCATGATGAAGCTGATCTACCTGTTCCTGCTGACAATGCCCGGGACGCCCTTTATCTACTACGGCGACGAAATTGGGATGCAGTTCCGCGAGCTGCCCTCCAAAGAAGGCGGCTACTTGCGCACCGGCTCACGCACGCCCATGCAGTGGTCGGATGGGACCAACGCCGGCTTTTCGAATGCCTCCCCACAGGATCTCTACCTGCCGGTCAACCCGGCCGAGGATCGGCCCACCGTCGCTGCCCAGGAAGCGGACCCTGACTCGCTGCTCAATCGGGTCCGGTCGTTGATCCAGACCCGCCATGCTTTAAAAGCCTTGGAATCAGACGCCCACTTTGAGGTGGTTTATGCAGCCAGCGGCAAGCTGCCCTTTGTTTACACGCGTGCCAAAGCAGGTCAAAAACTGCTGGTGGCGCTGAACCCGTCCAACCAAACGGTCAGCGTGGAGCTGCCTGCGTCAGCAATGGAAGAAATTGCTGAGGAAGTGAAAGTGCCCGAGGGAGCCTCACTTGCGCCGACCGAAAACGGTTGGGAACTGACCCTGGGGCCTGTTTCCGGCGCGCTGTATAAAGTGAGCTAATGGCTGCTTCTGAGCACGGGTCAAGCTGCCCAAGAGAAAACCCTGGCGAAAATTTTCACTCAGTTTTTGGCTTAGGTTTTCACCGCTTGAAGCAACCTGACGCTTAAAATCCTGATACGATCTCCAAAATCCCCTCGAGGTCGCACAGATCATTCACCAGGAAATCAGGGCTGTGAGCCAGCAATGTCTCCCGGCTGTAACCCCCTGTGGCCACGCACAGCACCTTCATCCCGGCATGCCGGGCGCAGGCGATGTCGCGCGGCGTATCGCCGATCACCAGTGCAGATTCAGGTGAGAGTACCCCTCCCAACTGACGCCCCGCTCGCGTCAGCGCCAGTTCTGGGAGCGCGTTGCGGTTGAGATCTTCGCTCCCGAAGGCCCCAAACTGGAACATCGCTGGATCTATCCCGGCAGCCGTTAACTTATAGGGCACAGCCTCCCGGACGTTCCCGGTGAGCAAACCCAGGTGAAACCGCTCATCGGCCACCAGCTGCTCAAGCAGATCCGGCACGCCCGGCAGAGCGTGCATCTGCAAGGTCGGGGCCGCCTGCGCCACATGGCGGGCATAGGCAGCAAAGGCACCCTGGAGCCGGGATTGGACCTGTTCAGGCGCCAACCCTGCCAGGGCCATTAATTCCGTCACAATCTGCCAGTCCGTCTTGCCAGACATATCGTAGGATTCAATCGGTCCCGCTGTCCCATACACTTCTTCCAGCGCCCTGCGCATGCAGGTATGGCCCTCCCCCAGGGGATCCAGAAGCGTGCCGTCAATATCAAATAACAAGATCCGTTTTGTGTTTTTATACATGCCCCTAATTCTAATGGAGACTCACAAAGAGGAACATTTCATATGAATCATTATTTTCCTCCAGTTTTTGGATAAAATCAGATCGATGAAACGAGGACGTTACAGCTAACGCCGATGAGGACTTTTGTTTTCAAGATTAGAAAGTGAAACGAATGATGCTTCTTTCATCGGGCAAATCAATCCGTATAAAAATTTGTGTGGGATTTCCCTCATAACGAGATCAACAAAAATAAAATTGAACCGCATAGGAGGCATTGCCCTGACCACATACAGGGCCATCGCAAAGTAAGAGGTATCGAAAAAAATTGGCTCCCCGCAACGTCCTCGTTGCGGGGAAATGAGTAAGGAAGGCGTAAATATTATTTCAATAGAGAAATTTGCATTAAAAGCTGGCTTTTTTCGCCGACGAGGACGTCGGCGAGAGCGGAAAGTTGGGATGAGAACCCATCGATCACCCTGCGGATAAAAAGAATTTCCATCATAACTTTTTGTTGGGATCTTGCGATTGCCCTGTCCACGTACGAGATGTTCTTTTCCTTTCCATTCTTGTGGTTTAATTAACCTAAAGCGAAACAAGGAGCAAAACATGACCCAACAATACCGCCTGTGTCTGGTTGGCTTCGGCAATGTCGGCCAGGCCTTCGCCCGGCTCTTGAAGAAAAAAGAGCGAGAACTTGCCGAACGCTATGGCCTATCTGTCACCATCACGGGGATTATCACCGGGTCTCACGGGGCAGCGATCAACCCGGAGGGGATACACCCTCAGGCCGCGCTCGACGCCGTGGGATCAGGCCAGGGCTTAAACCCTCTCTCGCCACATTTAGCCCCAAACGAAACATCAGCCTTCATCACCGCCTGCCCGGCTGATTTCATGTTTGAGACCACACCGGTGGCCCCACAAACCGGTCAGCCGGCCGTCAGCCATATCCAGACTGCGCTTAAGCACGGCATGCACGTGGTGACTGCCAACAAGGGACCCGTGGTCCACGGCTACGAAGACCTGACCACCCTGGCTGCAAAAGAAGGCGTGAAGTTCATGTTTGAATCGGCGGTGATGGACGGCGCGCCAATCTTCGCCCTCTTTCGGCAGCCCCTGGTCGGGGCCAACCTGATCAGCTTTAAGGGCATCCTCAACTCCTGCACCAACCTGCTCCTCGAAAAAATGGAGGCCGGACACACCCTGGATGAAGCGATTGCCTACGGCCGCTCGATCGGCATCACCGAGACAGACCCCAGCAACGACGTGGACGGCTGGGATGCCGCCATCAAAGTGGCCGCGCTGGTGACCGTCTTGATGGGCACGCCCCTCACACCGCAGGAAGTTGACCGCACGGGTATCCGCGGGGTCACACCTGAGATGATCGCCGAAGCCAAAGCAGCCGGCGAACGCTGGAAGCTGGTCTGTTCAGCTAAAATAGTAGACGGGCGTATACAGGCCCGTGTCGCCCCTGAGCGGGTCGGCTCCGGCGCCCCGCTGTACAGCGTCAACGGCACCAGCTCCTACTGCCAGTTCAAACTGGACGTGCTGCCCGGGCTGGGGATCCTCGAAAGCGACCCAGGACCTGAGACCACCGCCTACGGGCTGTTGGCCGACTTCCTCAACATCCTGGAGGCCGCCTGATGGCTGGCGAGCGGGTTTTCATCGCCCTGGGCGCCAACCTGGGCGACCGACGGGCCAATTTGCGCCGGGCGCGGGATTCTCTCAGCCCAGAAATCCGCATTCAGGCCAGCTCTTCCATTTATCAAACCCCGCCCTGGGGGTACGAAGAACAACCTGCATTCCTCAACCAGGTGCT
>CAZLEK010000097.1:0-9547 GCA_964558525.1 uncultured Candidatus Brevefilum sp. | reverse complement strand
AAGTCCCCAAAGTATGCTTTCCGGTCCAGGCGTAAACCTGGGGCATGTACAATTCATCTTCCGACATGCCATTAATCGCCGCCAGGGTTTCTTTAAAGGAGCCATGATACATCTTGAGGATCTCATCCAGGCTGAGGTCCTTATACTGCAGGTAAATGGCGTGGTTTAATTCCGGCGTCTGGCGCCAGTTGTAATTCTCATCCGGCGTTTTAGGCGCCTCCCCGCGCAGGCCGGCCCGGTACCAAGCTAGCCCGCGCTGCTCCCAGTCTACCAGGTGGGCCAGGATGTCCTTGACAGACCAGGCTTCACAGGCGCCGGGTTGGGTCATTTCCGCACCCGTTAAGTTCTCAAATGATTGATCCAGTTTGTTGCGTTCAACATCAATCGACTCAAGCAGTTCTTTTTTCGTTCGTGGTTTTGGCATTTTAATCTCCCTACGATTGAGTTTGATTTCTTCATCCCTCGTTAAGTGATCGCTCCAGCGCGGCGATGCGCTCAGACAGGTCCTGGCAGGGTTCCGGGATGGCCAGCAGCTTGCGCAGGAAGGCGCCGGTGTAGCTCTTGCCGCTCATCGCAACCTTCTCGGGTGTGCCCTCGGCCACGATCTCCCCGCCTGCGTCCCCGCCCTCGGGGCCAAGGTCGATCAGCCAGTCGGCGGTCTTGATCACATCCAGGTTGTGCTCGATCACGATCACGGTGTTGCCGGCGTCCGTCAGCCGGTGCAGGACGTCCAGCAGCTTCTGGATGTCAGCGAAGTGCAGGCCGGTGGTCGGCTCGTCCAGGATGTAAACCGTGTCGCCGGTGCTGACCCGGGCCAGTTCCCTGGCCAGCTTGACGCGCTGGGCCTCGCCGCCTGAGAGGGTGGTGGCGCTCTGGCCCAGCTTGATGTAGCCCAGGCCAACATCCGAGAGGGTCTGCAGGACGCGCTGGATCGCGGGGATGTTTTCGAAGAATTCCAGGGCTTCCTCAACATCCATGTCCAGCACATCGGCGATCGTCCTGCCCTTATATTGGATCTCGAGGGTCTCCCGGTTGAAACGCTGGCCCTTGCAGACGTTGCAGGTGACCCACACATCGGGCAAGAAGTGCATCTCCACCTTTTTCCAGCCGTAGCCCTTGCAGGCCTCGCAGCGCCCGCCCTTGACATTGAAGCTGAAACGGCCCTTCTCGTAGCCGCGCAGCTTGGCATCGGGCGTCAAGGCGAAGAGCTCGCGGATGGCGCCCCAAACTTTAACATAGGTGGCTGGGTTGGAGCGCGGTGTGCGTCCAATGGGTTCCTGGGTGATGTTGACCACCTTATCCACGTATTCCAGCCCCTCCAGGCGTTCGTAAAGCCCGGGCGTGTCCTTGGCGCGGTGCAGTTCCGCCGCCAGCAGCGGCTGGAGGGTCTGGGCCACCAGGGAGGATTTCCCGCTGCCTGAAACGCCCGTCACGCAGGTGAACAGCCCCAGTGGGAAGCGGGCCGTGATCCCCTTGAGGTTGTTCTGGCGCGCCCCTGCCAGGGTCAGCCACTTACCGTTGACCGGGCGGCGCTTCTCATGGGGGGAATGGACGACCAATTCCTTATTGAGATAGCGTCCCGTCAGCGAACGCGTGTCGGCCATGACGGCCGCCAGGTTGCCAGCCACGACGATCTCCCCGCCTTTGATCCCGGCGCCCGGCCCCAGGTCCACGATATAATCCGCGGTGCGGATGGTCTCCTCATCATGTTCCACCACCACCACGGTGTTGCCCATGTCCCGGAGGTGTTCAAGGGTCCCCAGCAGGCGGTTGTTGTCCCGCTGGTGCAGGCCGATGGTCGGCTCATCGAGAACATATAGCACGCCCACCAGGCCGCAGCCGATCTGGCTGGCCAGGCGGATGCGCTGACCTTCGCCCCCCGAGAGGGTGGGCGCCGGCCGGCTGAGGGTCAGGTAGTGCAGGCCGACATTCAAGAGGAACTGCAGCCGGCCCTGGATCTCTTTAAGGACTTCTTCGGCGATCACCAGGGCTTCAGGGTCCAGCTCGCTTTCGACGTCCTTGGCCCAGCGGGCGGCCTCGCGGATGTTAAGGTGGGTCACATCGTCAATGGTGACCCCCGCAATGGTCACGCTCAGGCTCTCAGGGCGCAGGCGTTTGCCGCCGCAGGCCGCGCAGGGCTGCTGGCTCATGAAGCTTTGGTACCAGCGCCGGGAGCTCTCAGAATTGGTCTGCTTGTAACGGCGCTTGAGGCCGTTGAAGACCCCCTCGGTGGTGTACGCATATTCGCCAGAGCCGCGGTCGCTCTCCCAGGTTTGCTGCACCTGCACCCCACCGTAAAGGATCGCCTGGCGCCCTTCTTCGGAGATCTCGGCCCAGGGGGTGTCCAGGTCAGCGCCAAATTTCGCCAGGATCTGCTGGGAAGCGCTGTAGATGCCGGATTTCTTCTTTTTATTAACCTCGCCCCAGGCGCGCACCGCGCCCTCACCCACCGACTTGGTGGGGTCAATGATCCTGTGTACATCAAAGGCATGGATCTCGCCCAGGCCGTTGCATTCCGGGCACATCCCCAGGGGCGAATTGAAGCTGAACATGGTCGGTTCCATGTCGGGGAAGCTGATCCCGCAGTCGGGGCAGGAGAGGTTCTCCGAGAGCAGCCAGTCTTCTTCGTCCTGGCGCTCGATCAGCACCTGGCCTTCGCTCATCCGCAGGGCAGTTTCAATGGAATCGGTCAGGCGGCTGAGGTGATCCTGGAAGCCCTCGGATTGGCGCGCCCGGGCGATCAGCCGGTCGACCACCAGGTCGATGGCGTGCTTCTTGTTCTTATCGAGTTTGATCTTTTCCTCCAGCTCGCGCGCCTCTCCATCCACCCGGACGCGGGTGAAGCCATCGGCCTTGGCCGCCGCGAAGACGTCCTTGAAGGTCCCCTTGCGCTGGCGCGCCAGCGGGGCCAGGACCTGGTAGCGGGTCCCATCCGGCAAATCCGCCACCTGGGAGACGATCTCCTGGGCCGACTGGGCGTGCAGCCGCCGGCCGCAGGCGGTGCAGTGGGGCGTTCCCACCCGGGCGAAGAGGACGCGCAGATAGTCGGCGATCTCCGTCACCGTTGCCACGGTGGAACGCGGGTTGCGGCTGACAGGCTTCTGCTCGATGGCGATGGCCGGGCTGAGGCCGCCGATGTAGTCCACCCTGGGCTTTTCCATCTGGCCGATGAACTGGCGGGCGAAGGTCGAGAGCGACTCAACATAGCGGCGCTGCCCTTCGGCGTAGAGGGTATCGAAGGCCAGGGAGGATTTGCCGCTGCCGGACACACCGGTCAGCACGATCAGTTTATGGCGCGGCAGGGTGATATCCACTTTTTTGAGGTTATGTTCCTTGGCGCCGCGGATCACGATGAATTCTGGAAACATGAATGAAGGGTCCCTTTGCTAATTTGTTGTGATTTGAACACACACAGTATAGCGCGGGTATATGTCAGATAATGACATATTTAGTCAGTGCAATTTAAGTGGAATGATGAGGTGCGGTGTTTAATCTGATCAACCCCCTACAGAAGTGCGTGGGCCTGATGAGGGTCAGACCAACCCAAAACTCACGTCGATTCATGTCACGATTTTTCGATTAAGTCCTTATCTGGGGGTATGTTCAGGGTAATCAAAAAACCGAAGAATGATGATGTGATTGGCGAAATCAGAATTTAATTAATGCCTATGTTAGTCCAAAAACCCCCGATCTCGCCGACGTCCTCGTCGGCGAAAAAGCAATGCCAAAAATTATCGTTGAACTTTAGCGAATTTACCCTCAGAAAATTGTTTTTCTTTTTTTTACCCGCATCGAGGACGTTGCGGGGATCGGATTTGATTGGATTCGCCTTGGTCGCGCTAAAGCGCTCACTCCGGAAGTTCCATTTTTGAGTCAAAGATACGTCGATATGAACAGCGAGCCAATAAATTTTCAATTCGGATCAATGATTCACAATAAAATCATCCTTCCGAAGTGAGAGGGTCCTGACGAGGGTCGGTTCGACAATAAAAAATAATCCAATTTTAGCAGTCCCCCTAACCTCAGACGCCCCTTCCGGGGCGTCTTCAAGGGGTTAAATTTTCCATACATCCAGAAGCTCAGGGCTGGGTCAATCTCAATTCCCACCCCAGGCGGGGTCGCCAATCAAGACTCCGGGCTCGCTTTCCATGACCTCATTCAAATCGCCTGACTGCAAATCCAGGATATACATTGCCACCTGATCGTCCTCCAGGTTGGTGAAAGCCAGCGCCCGCGAATCAGGCGACCAGGCGATATTGCGCTTTTCACCCAGCACCTCGCCAATCCCCTGCAGTTCACCGGATTTCGCATCCAAAACCCGCAGAATATGCTTGCCGTCCATTGGCTCCAGGAAGGCCAGATACTTACCGTTGGGAGACCAAACCGGGGGCAGTTCCTCCGTGGCAACGGGCATCTCGTACAGCAGGCTGAATTCCTGGGAGTCAACATCATACCACCACAGACCCTGGGGGCCGCCTTCAAAATCCTCGCCCGGGATGTAATTGTAGCGGAAAAAGGCGATCTTCGTCCCGCCCGGCGACCAGGCCGGAAGGGTATCAACCCAACCCTGGCCGTTGTTGTCCGTCAGCTGAACCAGGTTCTCACCGTTGAGATCCGAAAGGTACAGATCGTAAATTGGATCATTCTTGTTGGGTCGGTTCGAGGCGAACACAAACTGGCTTCCATCGGGGGACCAATCGGGCGACAGGTCATCAAACACCGTCTCTGAGAAGACGTCCTCAACCGTACCCGTGGCGGTATCGATCCTGTAAATATCTGCAATCTCCAGCACATCGACCGTGTAATACAGGATCGACTCGCCGTCAGGAGACCATTTGAGGGCGCCAAATTCCAGATCGTAGGTGCCCTGGTCGGTTAGCAGTTCGGGCTCAAGATCGGCCTGGGTCACGTCTACGGTGTAGACCGTAGTTATTTGCGTGCCCGGGTTGAAGAAATAAAATGCCACCTGCTGGCCGTCCTGCGACCAGCTGGGCATGAAATTCCAGCCGCCGTCTGCTGAGATCAAAGTCTTGACCTCACCTTCCGGATCCATGACATAAATCTGACTGTTCTCATCCGCCACACGCTGGTATGCGATCGCGCCGGCGTAGGGCCCCTCCGCACAGGCACTGACTGCTGCCGCGGTTATTACCAGTAAAACCAGGGTTGAAAACCAATATTGTTTCTGGACGTGTTTCATAAAATTTCCTATCCTTTGAAGTAGTCTTTCGGTTAAGCTCCATTATAAGCAGATTCCTGCCCAATTATAGCAGATGCACAAGCTTTGCCCAATACCCCAGGCTGATCTCGCCTTCCCACATAACGCCACGCACTAACCGCCTTTGCCTTCATTTAATGGCGCGTGCAAGATGCGCCTGATAAGGTCACAAATCAGGCTTCCTGGGGTATAATAAGGGGGTTATGCGGTAAATCCACTCACCTCCTTTGGCACGCTTGCGGAGGTGTTTATTTAATGGAAGCGCAAGTTTTTTCATCAAGGATATGTGTTAATGACCGAAATCGGAATCGTACAGCAAGTTGACATCGACAACGAGATGCGCGAGGCCTACCTCGATTATGCCATGAGCGTGATCGTGGCCCGCGCTTTGCCGGATGTCCGGGATGGGCTCAAACCCGTCCACCGCAGGATCCTGTATGCCATGCGGGACATGGGCATCCGCGCCAATTCCCCCCACCGAAAATCAGCCCGAATCGTCGGCGAGGTGTTAGGAAAGTACCACCCCCACGGCGACATGGCCGTCTACGACGCCATGGCCCGTATGGCCCAGGATTTTTCCCTGCGCTACATGATGGTGGACGGCCAGGGCAACTTTGGCTCCATTGATGGGGATTCCCCCGCTGCCATGCGTTACACCGAAGCGCGGCTTTCCAAGCTGGCTGAAGAAATGCTGGTAGACCTCCATAAAAACACGGTCGACTTCATCGATAATTTCGACGGCTCCCTGCAGGAGCCGGAAGTCCTGCCCGCCCGCCTGCCCAACCTGCTGATGAACGGTTCCTCGGGCATTGCCGTGGGCATGGCAACCAACGTCCCGCCGCACAACCTGCGGGAGCTCGTGGCGGCTTTGAACCACCTGATCGACCGCTACGATGAGATGGACGAGGTCAGCGTGGAAACGCTGATGGAATTTTTGCCGGGGCCCGACTTTCCCACCGGCGGCATGATCGTCGGCGACGAGGGCATCCGCCAGGCCTACAGCACCGGCCGGGGTCGGATCGTGATGCGCGGCGCCGCCACGATTGAAGAGATGCGCGGCGGCAAATATCGGATCACGATCACCGAGATCCCTTACCAGCTGAATAAAACCACCCTGATCGAACGGATTGCCGAACTGGCCCGGGAGGGCCGGCTGGATTCGGTCACTGACCTGCGTGACGAATCTGACCGCACCGGCATGCGCATCGTGGTGGAACTCAAACGCAATGCTCAGGCCAAACGTGTGCTCAACCAGCTGTACAAGTACACCCCTTTGCAGACCACTTTTGGGGCGCAGATCCTGGCGCTGGTCAACGGCGAACCGCGCCTGCTGACCCTCAAACGCGCCCTGCAGCTCTACCTGGAACACCGCCAGGAAGTCATCACCCGGCGCGCTCAATATAACCTGGACAAAGCCAAACAGCGCGCCCACATTCTGGAAGGGCTGCTGATCGCCCTGGCTAACCTGGACGATGTGATCCAAACCATTCGAGAATCCGATGACGCCGATGTTGCCAAAGAACGGCTGATGTCGCGCTTCGATCTGAGCGAGATCCAGGCGCAGGCCATCCTGGACATGCAGCTCCGCCGTCTGGCCGCCCTGGAACGCCAGAAGATCATGGACGAACATAAAGAGGTCATGGCAGAAATTGACTACCTAGAAGACCTGCTGGCCCACCCCAAGAAGATCCTGGAGATCATTCGCGAAGACCTGAATGAAATCGCGGAGGAATACGGCGATGACCGCCGCACGGTGATCGCCCCAGACGCCAGCAGCGATCTGTCGGAAGAGGCCCTGGTCAAAAAGGAAGATGTTTTGGTCAGCCTGACCCGCAAGGGTTACATCAAACGCGTTTCTGAGAGCACCTACCGCTCCCAGGGCCGCGGCGGGCGCGGCGTGATCGGCCAGTCCATGCGGGACGAGGATGAAGTTCAGTTCTTCCTGCGCACCCACACCCTCAGCACCCTGCTGTTCTTCTCCGACAGCGGCAAAGTTTACTCAGAAAAGGTCTGGCAGCTCCCAGACGAACACCGCACGGGACGGGGGATTTCAATCGTGAACGTGATCAACATTGCGCCGAATGAAAAGATCACCGCGGTGCTGCCCGTGACCGACTTTGAGGAAGGCAACTACTGCACCATGGCCACGCTCAAGGGCCGCGTCAAGCGGGTGGAAATGGCGGAGTTTGAATCCGTGCGGCCCTCCGGGCTGATCGCCATCTCTTTAGATGAAGACGACCATTTGGGCTGGGTCTGCCTGACGAGCGGTCAGGATGAGATCCTGCTGATCACCCAAAACGGCCAGGCATTGCGCTACGCTGAGACGGAAATCCGCGCCATGGGCCGCCAGGCCATGGGCGTGATCGGCATCCGGATGCGGCCAGGCGACCGGATGGCCGCCCTGGAGGTGGTTGAACCGGGCGGTGATTTGCTGGTGGTGACTGAAAAAGGTTTTGGCAAGCGCACGCCGCTCAGCGAATATTCCCCCAAAGGACGGGCCACCATGGGCTTGGCCACCATCGACAAGCGCGCCATCAAGACGGTTGGTAAGATCACCGAAGCGCGCGTCGTACAAGAAAACGACGAGGTTTCACTCATCTCCAGCCATGGGATCGTGATCCGCATGGCCGTCTCAGACATTTCCACCATGGGACGGGCCACGCGCGGCGTGACGATCATGCACCTTGAGGCAGGCGACAGCGTGGCTGCCATGGCGCGCATCCCCGAATAACCGTCAAAATAAATTCAGCGGGATCCCTTTCGTCAGGATCCCCAGCAGGAGGGCCAGGATCAGCACAAAGGCCAGGGCCGCGATCCACCAGGGTGATCTGCGCCAGGCCCTGCCATCGCCCTCAAAGGTTTCCTCTATGGTTGAATTTTCAGCCAGCTCCTCATTTTCCAGGCGGCCATAAAACGCCTCCACCGATTGGGCGTCCTCATAGATCCCCCGGGGGAAATAGGGTGAGGTGGGTGGGGGCTCAACTGCTTTGGGCGCCGCATCCACCGGCGTTTCGCTCACCGGCGTCAGTTCCTGCGCGGTGTCAACCTCAGAGGCCCCGCATTCTCCACAGCTCGCCAGGATGGTCTGCGCTTGTTCGGGTTTCACCGGCGCGTCCTCCAGGGGCGCATCCAGAACAGGCCGCCTGGGGCGCATGAACTTCGGCGCCTGAGGCTCGCCCTCTTGCCTGTGTGCGTTTTGTCGGTCGGTCATGATGGCAGCCCTTGATTGGTTCCCAATGGATCCTTATTCTGATGATAGGTCATCAGGATCTCACCGGCCAGCGCCGAAACCACCTTGCCAGCCCGGTTTTCATAGATCAATTGGCCCCCTTGCCCCACGCCCAGGAGCCTGACCCGACGCGCCGGCTGATCCTCATCGCCGGCTTCACGGAACCAGATCCACTCTTCCAAGAACGCCAGGGCTTTATTCCAGGCAGCCGTAAAATCCTGGCTGGGCAAGCTTCTGCGCAAGACTTGCATCTCAACGAGGATCTCCCCCAACAGTTCCCAGCGATCGACCGGTTTTCCCAGGGCGTCTGCCACCGAGGTGGCGGGAGTTCGCAGCTGGTCCGGTTCGGGGACGGCGCCAGGACTCACATTCACACCCATCCCCACCACCAGGGCATCCAGACGCTCCCCGCGCCAGTCCGCTTCCACCAATACCCCGGCAATTTTCTTCCCATCCAGCAGCACGTCGTTGGGCCATTTGAGCGCCGCACGCAACCCCCAAGCCGCCAGGGCATGGATCAACCCCAGACCCGCCAGCGCCGTAAAACGCGGGATGACCTCCTGCTCAGCCGGTTTGGGCCGCAGCACGAGGCTCATCGCCAGGGCCGAGCCAGGCCGGGTCACCCAACGGCGCGAGCCCCGCCCCCGCCCGGCGGTCTGTTCATCCGCCAGGACCAGCGCCCCATCCGGCGCGCCGGATTGGGCCCAGGCCAGGGCCAGGTCGTTGGTGGATCCCGCCCGGCGATGGTACTGCCAGGCCGCGATGTTTAGCGCACCAAGCATTTGTTCGAGTTGTTTGTTATTTTCCATCGTTCATCCAGCATACAAGCTTATCATTTAAACCACTCACCTGAGTGAGTATAATTATAGAACCCTTGACCAAAAACTGGAGGCACAACCCATGGCTGATTTTCCCGGCAAAGGCAAAGTCGCCGTCCTGAAAACCAAACCCGAGACCGTTCTGGAGGATATTGAACGCCTGATGACCCTGGCAGGGGTGGAAGACGCCCTGCCAAAGGCGGTCCAAACCGGGCTTAAGATCAACATTTCCTGGCAGACCTGGTACCCGGCCTGCTCCACCACCCCCTGGCAGCTGGAAGG
>CAZLEK010000096.1:0-9654 GCA_964558525.1 uncultured Candidatus Brevefilum sp. | reverse complement strand
TCCCGGCAGACCAGCAGTCCTCCTCCTGGCAGGCGATGGAGATTGAGGTTTTCCAGTTGGCGATTTTTTCAGTCGAGCGGATCAGCGCGGCAATAATATTGCTGGGAGCATCATGAGGTGGGATGATGAAAAAGACTGAGCATATGCAAGGCAAGACGGTCCAGATCACCGGCGCAACGGATGGGAACGGTGAGGAGACTGACCGTCAGCTGGCAGGGATGGGCACCAGAGTGCTGATTCATGGACGGAAGCGGGACAAAGCTGAGAGGGTGAAAAAAGAGATCATTCAAACCACTGGGAATGAACAGGTGGACACCGTGATCGCGAACCTGCAGGTCATGGAGAATGTGTGAGAATTGGCTCAGGATGTTCAGGCACGCATCGATCGTCTGGATGGGCTGATCAACAATGCCGGCGTGTATACAACGGAATACATTGAGACTCCCGGGTGGCTACGAGCTCACCTTTGCGGTAAACCACCTGGCGCATTTTATGTTGACCATTTTATTGTTGGACCTGCTGAAGCGGTCTGCACCTTCCCGGATCATCACCGTTAGCTCCTCGGCGCACGGCAGCGCCCGGCTGGACCTGGACAATTTAAATGCTGAAAAGAAATTTCATGGCTGGGGGGCTTACTGCATCTCAAAGCTGGCCAATCTGCTGTTCACCTTTGCCCTCGCCCGGCGGCTGTCGGGTACGGGGGTGACGGCCAACGCGCTGCACCCGGGGACGATCAACACCAAGATGCTGCAAAAAGCCTGGGGGATGATGGGCCGGCCCGTAGCAGAGGGTGCGGCCAGGCAAACAGGCATGGCCAGTTCCTTCGATGTGGCAGATATTAGTGGAGAATACTTTGTGAATAAGGCAGCGGTCCGTTCATCAGAGCAGGCGCGAGATCAGGGTCTCCAGGAGAAATTCTGGGAGATCAGCGCTGAGATGGTGGGATGGGATCAAAACAAGAATTGATGCGGCTGGCGGCCGTATAAAAAAGGGTTAATCGCTTGATCCAGAAAAACCTTCTCATGGACGGGTGGAAGTCCATTGAGAGGTTTGAAAATTTTGTGCCTTTAATCGTCTCCCAAATTACCCAAGAAAGAATCTTAAGGCCAGATGGATGCGGCTGCGCCAGGCCTTTTCGTGGTGGATTGCACCTTCAGCCACAATGGTCATCCAGTCTTCTCCGTGGGTATAGCCCTTTGCCTGCATAATTTCATCAACCTGCGCCTGCCAGGGCGCGTATTGGGCATCATCCCCGCCGGTGCCGTAATCGAAATACAGCTTATGGGCGCCAGCTTCAGGCAGATTATCGCGCAGGTAAGGGGCGGTGAATGATCCTAAAATTGGCCAGTGGGTTGAAAAGCAGCCCGCGCCGCCAAAGACCCTGGGGTATTCCACCAGGGCATACAATGAGATCAACCCACCCATACTGGAGCCCATCACGAAGGTGTTTTCCCTTTCTGGCCGGGTGCGGAAGTCCCGGTCGATCAGGGGCTTGATCTCTTCCACAATAAGCCGCAGATAAGCATCCGCGACGAAATCAAAGGTTTCCAGTTCATCAACAGACTGCTCATGCAGTTCCTTGATATGCGCCTGTCCTTCTGGCGTTTCAAAGGGCCGGGTGGGGAGGTAGTCCCCGATCCGGTTTGGGGTATTGTCGATCCCGACCAGAATGGCGGGTTGGATAAAGCCCCAGCGGCTCAACCGGGTCATCACCTCGGCCACGCCCCAGGTGACACGGGTGTAGGATTTCTCCGGGATAAACAGGTTCTGCCCGTCGTGCATGTAGATCACCGGGAAAGGTGCTTCAGGCTGGGACACATACTGCGGCGGGGTCCAGACCCATACGTCACGTGGAAGCAGCCCTGGCAGGGTCTGTTGGGGATAGTGTTTGAGTTCGATTTTCATTAAGCCATTTCCTTGAAGTGGAGGAGGGGTGAGATTTCCAAGCGTAGAAACCAAAAATACCGCTAGCCGTTTCAGGCCGGTTGGTTGAAGGGTGAATCGAATTCCTGCACCGGTTCCAGCGGCAGCGGGGGGTAGATTTGCCCTGGGACGGGGGGCATCGGGTTGTAGACCCAATCGGCTGTCACCACGCCACAGCGGTGCGGGCCGATCCATTTAATCCCCTGGTAGGCGCCCCGCACGAGCACGTCGGTCATGTCGAGGGAAAGGCCGAAAACCGCCATGGGCACCCCCGGTGGGATGGTCCGGAGCTCTTGGGTGAAGGGGCCGGTGCTGAAGAGGATGTGCTGCTTTCCCGCCGCCTGGGCCTGGATGACCGGGATCAGCCTGGGGAAACCGGATTCGTCCAAATAAGCCAGGAATTTAAGGTTGTCCAGCTGGTTGAACAGGTTCCGCGTCCAGGGGTTCAGAACCTCAGGGCCTTTCTTGTGAATGAAGATTTTTGAGAAAAGGGTTTTCACCGACGCCAGAACGACCGAACGCATCGGCAGGGGCTGCAGGCCGGTGTGTTTCACCAGGTCCATATAATAAACCGTATGGATCCCAAAGTAGGCGTTATAACGGAACATGGGGACCCTGTTGTACCAGTCAAAGTCCGCCCCAGAGGCTGCGGTATGGGTGAAGCGGCCCGTGCCGCGCCACAGGTCTTTATCCAGGGTCATGATCAGCCAGCCGATCCTGGGATTCTTGCGGATGTTCTCGAAGCTGGTACCCTCGGTGAACTGCCCCCAGGTCAGGGTGTTTGCATCCGCAGCTTTAAGCGAGGAGAGCATCGTGATGTGCGGCAGCCCTTCCGGGGTGATGGTCGCCAGCAGACCGATCTTCATGACCGGCGCGAAGGCTTGAATTTCTTCTTGACTAAAGCTTTGCTGTGGGTAGATGGTTGTGATCATGGCTGCCTTCCTGAGGAATGAAGTGCTGGTGGGATGGTTCCGCCCGGGTGGGGCCGGTGATCAGGATCCGCTGCGGGTCGAAGGGCCCGTGCTGGACGAAGGCTCGGCATTCGTCCAACATGGCCTGGGTCATGAGCGGGGTCTGATCGAATTTCCATGGGAGGCCCAGGCGGCGGTATTTATCCCGGCAGAGGTTGTTGAAGGCGCAGCATTCCCAGCGCTCGACCAGGCCGTCCAGGTTTTGGTGGATGAAGGTGCTGATGCCTGAAAGATTCGCCTGGCCGGTGGTGACAGCTGGGATCAGGGGCGTGCGGATCCACAGCCGGACCGATGTTCTGCTGCTGCTGCGGATCCATTCAGCGACAAATCGCAAGTTTTCCAGGATGCGCTGGTTGCCCTGACTGGTTGCACTGCGATGATCTTCGTCATCGATCAGTTTCAGGTCAAACAAGACCAGGTCGGTATACGGCAGGATCATTTCCAGCGCTTCCGGCCGGCAGGCGCCGCAGGTATCAAGGGCGGTGTGGATCCCATGGGATTGCAGGTTGGCAAATAATTTGGCTACGAAACCGGCCTGAAGGGTGGGTTCGCCGCCTGAGGCGGTCACGCCGCCCTGGTCGGATTGGGCAAAATAGGCTTGATCTTTGAGCAGTTCAGCGGTCAGCTCTTCCAGGATGACGCGCTTGCCCAGGAGCTCCATGGCGTTGGTCGGGCAGGCCCTGGCGCATTCGCCGCAGCCCTGGCAAAGCTCCCGGTTGATGAGGATCCGGCCGTCCATGGATTGGGAGAGCGCCGCATTGGGGCAGGCCGACAGGCAGCGCCCGCAGTCGATGCAGTGGGTTTCCACCCATTGGGCCTGGGGGTAAGCAGCCAGGGATTCGGGGTTGTGGCACCAGGCGCAGCGCAGAGGGCAGCCTTTGAAGAAAACCGTGGTGCGGATACCCGGCCCGTCCTCAGTGGACAGGCGCTGCAGGTGCAGGATCAGGGCGGCTTCGGCGTCAGGCATGGGTGAGGGCCTCGCTGAGGTTGGGCTGCCAGTTTGCAGGGTTTAATTGGATATATTCTCGCAGGTTTTCCAGGTCCTCCTCGGTGCGAATGATGTGGTCGTAGTACCGGGGTTGCCAGGCGAAGCTATTTGATATGTTTTTACGGATTTCTCTCGTCACCGCAGATTTGTAATCTCGAATGATGGTGGAAAGGGATCCGCTCTTGGGGGAAATTCTCGTGAAATATTCTATTGTTGTTTCAGAGTGATTCCGTAGCGACGTTGCACGCAACGTCGCTACGTTTCTCTCGTTTGATTGAGAATTATCATCCGTCAAGCACAATATGCCGTGAATGTGATTTGGCATGACTACGAATTTATCTAGAATGACATTTGCATGATGGTGTTGAATAGACAGCCATTTTTCTTCTGCGAGGATCCCCATCTGGTTTTTATGCATTTGTTCATCAATTACTTTCCCAAAAAACCACTGATGTTTTTGCGTACAGATGGTGACAAAATATAGGCCAGGTGTGGCATAATCCCAATCTGGCAGGCGCCGGCGAGATTTCTTTGAGGGATTTTCTCTTTGAATGGTCATCCTCTCACATCCTGTGGGACTCACGCGCAATGATCTCGTCCTGCAGCTCCTTGCCGATGCTGGTGAAATAAGCGTTATAACCCGTTACGCGCACCAGCAGGTGTTTGTACGCCTCCGGGTGCTTCTGCGCATCCCGCAGCATGTCCGCATCGAGGATGTTGATTTGCAGGGCAGTGCCGCCGTTTTCGGCATAGCCGCGCAGGAAGGCCTTGAACTTTGCCTTATGGGCCGGGTCGCGCAGCAGCGCCGGACTGAAGGACATCGTATGGCTGGCGCCGTTGGGCAGCAGGTTAAAATAATCCTCCCAATCGCCGGCGCCATCGCCCCCCCGACCGCCCAGGGCTTTGCCGACTGAGTTGGCATTGGCCGTGGGACCGTGGATATCCGCGCCGTTCACCGGACAGATCGCGTTCGATAGGAACTGTCCCTTGGCACGTCCATCCGGGCTGGCCGGCAGGATATCGGCATCGGCAATCCAGTAGTTCCAGCTCAGCATCCCGGGGCGGAACTGGCGGTTGGTGGCGGTCGTCTTGTGCTTCCAGGTCAGGTCCGTCCAGGTACGCATCACCCTGAGGGCCATGGCATCCGCCTGGTCGTCGTCCTGGCCGTACTTGGGGGCCTTGTTTTTAGCGATTGCCTGCAGCACGGGGTGGCCCTCCCAGTTATCTCGCAGCGCCTGGATCAACGCTGCCATGGTGCAGATCTGTTCATCATACACCAGGTACTTGATCGCCAGCAGGGAGTCCACGGTGGTGGCGTAGGTGACCGCTTCGATCGTCACGAAGCGCAGCTGCGGGCCGCCCCGGGTGACGTCTTTGGCCGATTCTGCACAGCCCCGCACCAGGGTGGAAAGGTAGGGGGTGGGGGAATAGGTCGCTCGCAGAGTCTCGGTTCGGTCGTAGAGGGTGACGATTTTCTGGATGATTGTGGCCGTCTGTTGTTCATAGGCAGCATAGAAAGCTTCAAAGGTCGCAAACTGGGTGGGGTCGCCGGTGTCCGGCCCAACTTGTTCGATGGGATCCGCTTTGCCCGTCATGGGGTCCGTAAAGGGGAGCATGTCGTAACCGCCGGTCAGGGCCAGTTCTACCGCTTTGAGCAAGTTGAGGTTGTTATCCACGGTGCCGGAGCGGTCGTTGCCGCACATTGTGTTTTCCAGGCAGCCGACGGGCGCGTAATCATGTACGTTGCCTGGGTGGATCAGGTCTTCCACACCGGCGCGCCTGGCCTGGAGGAGCATCCCGGCCATGGAGCGCTCATCGAAATTAAGCAGGAAGGGGGCACCCTGGCTTTCAGAAACCATTTCCACCACCTGGTCCAGCAGGCGGTCGGGAGCCTTACGGTGCAGTCGGACATTGGGCTTTGGCTCCAGGATGGGAGACATCTCGTCAATGACTTCCAGGATGGCATAAGTCAGGTCGTTGGTCATGTCATTGCCGTCCGGCCCCAGTCCGCCAAGGGTTAGCAGCTGGCCGTACCCGGCGGTGATGCCCTGGTTGCCGCCGGTGCGGATCATGAAGTCGTAGGCTGTGTTGGCATGGATCCAAAAGCATTTGAGGATCTCCTTGCCGAATTCGCGTGTCATGCCCTCTGCAAGAGATTGCTCCCACAGTGGGTAAAGGTACTGGTCGAGCCGGCCAAAGGAGGTGCCGGGACCGGGATAGTTCTCCGTCGCCATCACCAGCATGTGGGTCAACCACAGGGCTTGCACAGCCTCCCAGAAGGTGCGGGGTGGGTCCCATGGGACCTGGTCCAGGTTCGCAGCCATGGCCTGGAGTTCGGCTTTTCGGTCTGGATTTGTTTCCTTTGCAGCCAGGGATCCACACAGCCGCCGGTATTTTTCCGCCAGATCGCGTGGGGTTGTGGTTGCCGTCAGCATCGCCTTGAGCTGAGCACCCCTAGGGCCGGATTTCTCGTCCTTGTTCAGGGCATTGTAAAAGGCCTGGATCTCCTGGTGGATCCCGGCGAAACCCTCCTGGATCACCCTTGGATAATCTGGGATGAGGTGACCGCTGGTGCAGCCGGCGTTGCCGTAACCGTGATTGTGGAAGTCAATCACCGCCTGCCGCAACCCACCTTTGCCTTCGATAGTATCTAAATAATCTTTGGCTTGTTTTTCATCCAGGCAGGTGGAGGTTTGAATATTGAAACGCCCGCCCGCGATCAGGTCGCCGGGCAGGATCTCTTGGGGGAGGTAATGGACCATGACCTGCTTGTTGAACCAGGCTTTTCGTTCGGGAATGGACCATCGCCAGAAATCAGGATGCAAATCCACCGGCCGGGCGGTTTGTTTGAAAGCGCCCCGGAAGGTGGAGAAGAAGGCGTAGGTCTCAGGGACGATGTAATAGTTAAATTCTTCATACTGGAAATCCCAGGGTGTGCCAGTTGTCCAGGAGGTGGCCTCGTTGTTCCAGCGGCGTGCAGCGCCAGAGAAGTAATACTCACGCAGCCACTGGATGCGGTGGGATAGGTTTTCAGGGGATTTGATTTGATAAGCGCTTAGGGCTTGTGCAGGGGTTGCTTCCATGGCGGTTTCTCCAATAGGTGAGGCGGTGGTTTAGAAATTATAAACCGATTTTCCCAGAGCTAACCAACCCCGGATTGAATGGGAATGCCACTTAAGCAGGTCAGGATTAAAACAAAAACGTCGGGCAGCCGCCCAACGCTTTTTGTCGGATCCAACCAGGGGTTTCAGGCCAGAAGGATGACCTGAGTGGCAAAGTCTTCCAAGGAATGCGCCTGAATTTTTTCAAGGTGCTGGGTTTGTTCTTCCTCGAGCGCAAAGGTTTCATCACCGTAGCCGTTTTCAATTGCCTGGCGCGGGTTGGTCAGCAGGTCCTGACGAAAATGGCGGTTAACCACCGCGGCCGTCATGATCCGGCTAATTTCGTGGTGTGGGTAGATCAGGTTGACCATCATCTAAATGTCCTCCTCTGCGTGCAATCATTAATTTCTGGTCTCATAGAAAATTAATTGTACAGCCATATTATATACAACCTGGCGCGTTTTTTCAATCATCAGAGGACGATTTAACCTTAAAATTTGGCTGGGTTGGGTTGGACTGGGGTTGGGGCTGGCTGGAAAAGGATGTTCATTCATAGTTCAGAAAAGGGTTGTTCTCTGATTGCCCTGGATTGTGTTCGCATGCGAGTATACTAGTTATCAAGGAGGCGCCTATGCCGCACAAATTATACCAGGTTGATGCTTTCAGCGAGTTGCCTTTCAAAGGCAACCCGGCAGCGGTGTGCTTGCTTCAGGGGCCTGAACCCGTGGAATGGATGCAGTCCCTGGCTATGGAGATGAACCTTTCCGAGACGGCTTTTTTGCTGCCTGAGAATGGGTTTTGGCGCCTGCGCTGGTTCACGCCTAAAACCGAAGTGTCTTTATGCGGCCATGGGACCCTGGCAAGCGCCATGGTGTTGTTTTCCATTCAGCCTGAACTGCGCGACGAGCCTTTGAAGTTTATCACTCTCAGCGGAGAGCTGCGGGCACGCTGGGCCGACGGACGGGTGGCGCTGGATTTCCCTGCTATGGTTCCTGAACCTACTGCCATCAGTCCGGAAGTGGAAGAAGCGCTGGGGGTCCCTTTGATCCATGCGGTCCAGGCCGGGGATTTTAGCCTTTTTGAGGTGGAAGATGATCTGACAGTGCGCAGTCTTTCGCCGGATTTTGATGCATTGGCAGACTGTCCCTTGCCCGAAGTGATCGTCACGGCTCGCAGCGCTGACCCTGCCTTTGATTTCATCTCGCGATTTTTCGCACCGCAGTTAGGCATCTATGAAGACCCGGTGACCGGGTCAGCCCACTGTCTGCTGACCCCTTATTGGGCGGAAAAACTGGGAAAGACTTCCTTTAAAGCCTTCCAGGCGTCCGCGCGCGGCGGTGTGCTGCAGGTGCACCTTAAGGGCGATCGGGTGGAAATTTCTGGCGCAGCCGCCTTTGTCTTTGCGGGGGAACTGCTGGTGTAAGTGTATTTTGTGTTTATGGACACTTTTTCGCTATCATTCTGGATGTTATAAAGACCAGATTTGTTGAGGATTGCAGCCGCTATGGAGCTAACTTACCTGGGCACGAATACGATGGTGATGAAGAAAGGTCAAACCACCTTGGTGATCGACCCACATTTCACCCGGCCGGGTTTTTTAAAGCTGCTCTCCAGGCTGGAACCCAACACTCGTCGGGTCAGCAGGGGGCTGCGGCTGGCTGAGGCCGCGAGTGTGGATGCGGTTTTGCTGACCCACACCCATTACGACCACGCACTGGACCTGCCGGCCGTCATCGACCTGGCGGGTGGTACGGCTTACGGTTCCGAATCGGCGCGCCAGATCTTGCAAGGGGCGGACCTGCCGGCGGCGTGTTTTCATCCCATTCAACCTGGAGAGGAATACCGGGTCAATGCGTTCCAACTGCGCTTCCATCCCGCCCGGCACATCTCTTTTCCCCCGCCGCTGTGCTGGCTGCTGCCGGAGGGGGGTGAGATCGAACAGCCCCTCCGGCAGCCAGCGCCCTTTTGGGCCTACCGCTGCGGGGAGGTTTACGCCATCCAGGTGGACCGAACCCTTATTTTTGGCAGCGCCGGGTTCGAGCTGGGTGCTTACACGGACCTGGACCTGGATGCAGTGATTTTAGGGATTGGCGGATTGGAAACCAGGCCTGATCCCTACCTGCAGCAGCTCTATCACGAAGTGGTCGTTGCCACGGGGGCGAGGTCTGTCTGGCTCTCGCATTGGGATGATTTCTTCCGGCCTTTGGGTTGTGAATTGAAGCACCTGGCCTTGTCAGGCCGGACCGTTCGGCGCATCAAGGCCCTGGGAGCAGACTATGGACAGCAGGTGGAGAAGCTGCCGTTCAATCGAACAGTTTATCTCTAAAGCTCAAATATTCGATTAGGTTTTTGAGCGTCCCGAATGATCAAGAAACGCTTTTCCCAGATCCATCACAAGGTTGATCCTGGGTTTCTCCAGCAGTTCGGTAGGAAAGGCGCTAAATATGGAATGTAGACGCCTCATCCAGCCGCTTTCAGGTGCTCCGAGTTGTTTCAGCGCCACCTGCGGGGAAAATTACTTTAGCCAAGAGAAACAAAAAGAGGTTGGCTCTGGGTGTCGGGCCAACCTCGTATATTCAGTAAGAATTTTATTAGGCGTTTAGTTTCACCGCTCTAGCCAGCGCGGCGCCCAGCGCATGGGCGCGGTCCAGGTCGGACGCGTCCGGGCCGC
>CAZLEK010000095.1:8448-9670 GCA_964558525.1 uncultured Candidatus Brevefilum sp. | reverse complement strand
ATGAAAGGATCAATATCATGGGTTACGTACACCTAACCGATATCTGCCAATTCATTCCACCAGCTGACATCCTCAAATCTGCCGGCACCTGGACACCAACTTATGCTTCAAACGTTTCCAAAGACGTACGGGGAACCGCCGAAGCCGCCTTCGCATTGCACATTCCCATCGTCCTGCCAGGTTCAAACCTTGGTCTCCAAGGTGCCAAGCTTCACAGCATTGATGTTTGGTGGAAAACCGCCACGGCTTCCCTCACTTCCTTCGCTGCGCCGGAGCTCAACAAGATCGCCCTGCCCGCTCACGGTGTCGCCGTTTCTGGCGCCGAACTCACCACCACCCTCGACGCTGATCACGACACCGAAGCCGAGCGCGTTGATCAAGACGATCACAAAATGATCGTCACCCTTGAAACCCCTGTCTTCCTGGAAGACGATTACGCCTACATCCTCTACATGGCCTTGGAAGCTGCAGCCACCACAGCCTTCACCCTTTACGGCGCCCAGGCCAACTTCACCCTGCGGCTGTAGTCTCAAGTATTTTTATGCGCGCCAGCAGGGTCATTCCCAAGCGCTAAAAGGTGGCCGGTCGAAATGCTGGACAATGGACCGGCCCAATTGACTATTCACCACTCACCACTCACGGAGGTACCCATGTCCAAATTCAAATTGCTTCTCGGATCCCGAAAATTTTGGGCCGCCCTGATCGGCCTGGCCCTCGTCATCGTCAAGATTTTTGAGCCTGAGTTCCCCCTGGAACCAGACCAATTAACCGCCATCGTTTGGGTCCTCGTGGCCTACATCCTTGGCACAGGCATTGAGGACGGTCTCTCGCGCACACAAAAACTTAAATAAATAAAGTCCTTTCCCCCCCCTTTTTGGGGGGGGAAAAGAAAGTCTTATCCTCCGGAGGTCTAAATGTCCGAAACAAACTATGCCGCTATCGCTGCTGCTCTCACCGGCGGCCATCCCCTGGCCCTTGCCATACATGATGATGGCTCTCTGGTTGTCGTCGCGCACACTGGCCAAAAATTCACTTTCTCCAAAGAACAAGTTGAAATCAAAGCCGCTGAGCTCATGCCAACCAAACCCCCCAAGCAAAGCCCCGCCGAAAAACCAAAACCATCACCCAAACCCACCCCAGCCCAAACCAAACCGCCAGCTAAATCAGCAGCCAAAAAATAGGTCATATGATATGGCCTACCTGATTTAAATCGCTCCTGGGC
>CAZLEK010000095.1:0-8348 GCA_964558525.1 uncultured Candidatus Brevefilum sp. | reverse complement strand
TGGGCCGTCCTGTGCGTTCGGCTTTTTTTGAAAAGGTGAAATATGGCTCACACACTCGCAACAGTCCGCGATCAGCTTGAAAATCGACTTGAAGATTCAACCAACCTCATTTTTTCTACCGCCCTCCTGGATGAAGCGATCCGTGCTGCGCTTAATGATCTCTCTGCAGCCTATGGGTCCGCCCTCACCCTCAACGGCCTGGATGGCGCTGCAGCCACCAATTTCGATGACGTTGATCTCAACACGCTGCTCGTCGGTGCCATGGGGTATACCTGCCATTTTCGCCAGATCGGAAAGTTCGAAGAAGCATCGCCGGTCCGGGAGCATCCCGAAGATCTCGCCAATTGGGCTTCTCGTTTCATGGATGACTTTGAGGCCCTCATTTGCTCAGTCAAACTTCGCAAATTCCAAGAGTCTACAGATTCCCCCATTAGCCAATGGGATTGGGAAGAAGGGGACAGTTTCTCATGAACCAAATCGCGATTGGTGACAGTTCCGCTTGGACCGTGATCGATGGCCAATCCGTAACGGCCCCCTACCGTAAGGCTGCTTTCTTTTTCAATTTTGGCCCGGGGGCCTTCGTTCGCGAAAAAATTGAGATCCAACTTAATGGCACCCCTTCCAATATCCAAGACGCCCTAATCAATTTAGATCTCATCGCCCTGCGTGCCCTGGCTTATTCTGCTGGTGAATACACCTACCCCCAATACCTTCGCTTTCAGCCCTACGGCGGAGGGTCCTACTACTACGCCCTGATCTCAGAAATCCACATCACCCAAACCCCATCAGCCTACCTGTCCCACTACAAAGGCTCCATGATCGTCGAGCTCTTCTACACCAGGCCCAATTACTTTGACGGCACCCAATTTCAACTTCCCCTCACCGGCCGTGCCGGTTCGGAAGTCACCGGCGGGATCCAGATCGTAAACCACACAGATTCAGACGCCCTCGATGGCAGCACCCTTCGGGTCAATGCTGGGGATGTCGCCGGCGGTTTGCCTGCTCCCCTGCGCCTTGAGATCCAAAACAACACCGCCGGCTCAGCCTGGTACCGGCTGCTCATCGGCGCTTTTCATCACCCCACCTACACCGGCGAAGACATCTTTTTTTGTCAAACCGCCGACATGGTCGGGGGGTCCTCTTCCCCCAGCCCAACCGCCATTTCGGGCGCTTACCGCACCCTCACCTTTACAACTTCCACCTTTGCCACCTTCCTCACCCACTCAATTACTTCCGGAGAAATCGCATCCCTGGCCGGGCGTTCCTTCCGGCCAGTCCTCAACCTGTATACTGCTCATGCCTACTCTGATCTTCACATGCGCCTTATGCTGCGCTACAGTACCTTTGCCCTGCATTATTCAGAAGCTGTTTACTGTGATCCCAATTACCAATATGTCATCTTCCCCCCGGTCCAACTGCCGCCCAACCAAATACTCAGAGAAGTATCTCCCCAGTGGATTGACGTTTGTGTTCAGGGCCTGCGCGAAGGTGGAGCAGCAGCCACCATCTACGCTGATCAACTCATGCTGCTGCCCGTAGACTATAGCCTGATTTTTGATCAGTTCATCCCCCTTACAGGCGTCACCGATAAACTCATCTATGACGCCCATCTTGGGCTTTCAAACGTTCGTTATGCTGGCTTGTATGAATGCGTCTCCCACATTCGCCAAGGAGATCCACTTCTCGTTTTTCCCAACCAAAACACCAGGTTATTTTTCAACTTCTACGACGGATCCAACAATCTACCCATCGATCATACAGCGATCGTCAAAGCCTATTATCGCCCCAGGCTCAGCATGCTATGAACTTTCCTGTCACCTTCCAATCGCGTGACTTCTCAACAACGCTTCTCACCGGCTTACAAGCTGCGCCGGTTCGGTTCTCTTGGTCCGCCTTCGGCGGTCCTCGAGACGCGCTTATCCACCTTACGGGGGATCCCCAGCGGCTTGTGGACGCCACCGGCTTACTGCGTTCGCCGGTCACTATCTACGGCCCCGACGGCTTCCCCGCCTGGTGGGGATTTGTCAACAAGGTGATAATCCACCTCGAAGGCACCCGCTTCACAATTTCCCTGGATCAACTCTTCAACCGTGTCAAAGTTTCCTATAGCTTCACATCACCCGATCACCAATTAGCTGACCAATCAGAAACCGCTTACTCAGAAAGCGCCATCTCAAAATCCGAATATGGCACCAAAGAAAAAGTTCTCTACTATACGAACATCGATGATAATTTTGCCCTGGCGGCTCGTGATACCTTCCTCGCCGCCCATGCCTTCCCCAAATCCCAGCTAGACACCCGCATCAAATCAGGCCGCCTTTACGCTGCCGTGCACTGCTCAGGCTGGTTTCAAACCCTGGGTTGGAAAGCCTACACGAACGCCGAAGGATTTTACGCCAACTACGGCCCAGGCCCAGGGGTTCATCCCTTCTCAAAAACCAGCTACGAAAGAGCGGCCCAATCCTTCAAACCCCTTGCCGCTGTTTCCGCCAAATATATTTATCTGCGGATCAACAAAGTGGGATCCCCAACCAGTGATCCCTATATTCGCATTTACTCCAACAGCGGCAACGCCCCCAACGCTGTCCTGGCCACCACTGGCACAGTGGCCCGCGCATCCATACCCACCGTTGGTTATTCCTGGTTTTGCTTCACCCTGGCCACAGCCTACGCCCTTTCAGCATCCACCCAATACTGGATTGCTGTCCTCTCCAACACCAACCATGGCAGCAATTACTATCAGGTCCGCACAGACGAAGCCAACGAAAACGCCGCCAACTTCAAAAAGGCCATGTACTACACAGGGGCAGCCTGGGCGAACATCCCCAATGTTTCAGCCCCTGGTAACCTGGCCAGCCTTTACTATCGTGTCGTCTGCATCCAGGATCTTGGGACCCATATCTTCAACATTGCCACAGCCGGAGATCAATTTTTCAACCACATCTGGAGCTTCACCACAGGAAACACCATCAGCCCCTATGTTCAGGAAGATATCACCTGTTTAGACCAAATCAAAAAGCTCATGCACATTGGCACAAGCAACAATCGCCTGGTTCTGGCCAAAGTCTCAGAAGATCTTAACCTCACCTTCTACGAGCAGCCTGATCCAGACATGCCAACCGCCTACCTATCCAATCAAGGAAAATTCTACACAAACAAAGGCATCCTCCTGGCGGCCTGGCGGCCGCCAGTCGGTCAATATGCAATCTTCTCCCATACCTCGCGCTTTACCCTTCCCTTTGACAAAAACCGTGTCCCCACCTGCTTTGTGGCCAATGCCAGTTACTATCCCAACCACCAGAGGCTGCTGATCAACCCGTAATTGGGTTATGATTATGGTGATCAGAAAAAAACCGATACACAGCTTCGGGAGCCGTTATGCCATCAGGGATCTACACTTTTCCAGAAGGGTTTTTATGGGGCACGGCCACATCCGCCCACCAGGTGGAGGGACGCAACACCAACAACACCTGGTACGCCTGGGAGCAGGAAGAAGGGCGGATCGCCGAGGGACAGTCCTCCGGACTGGCCTGCGATTGGTGGGGCGGCCGCTGGCGGGAAGATTTTGACCGTGCGGAAGCGGCGGGGCAGAACGCCCACCGGCTGTCCATCGCCTGGAGCCGGATCCAACCCGCACCCGACCGCTGGGATGAAGAAGCCCTGGACCGCTACCGGGAGATGCTGATCGGCCTGCAGGATCGCAAGATGACCCCAATGGTCACCCTGCACCACTTCAGCGAGCCCCTGTGGGTGGCGGAGATGGGGGGTTGGGAGAACGAAGAAATTATCAAATTATTTGGGGAATTCGTGCGCAGGGCAGTGGCCGCCCTCAAGCCTTACTGCCGCCTGTGGGTGACGATCAATGAGCCGGACGTTTTCACTTACAGCGCCTATCTTGACGGGGCTTTTCCGCCCGGCAAGCAGGATCTTTCAGCCGCCCTGCGGGTGATGCTGCACATGGTCCAGGCGCACGCCCGGGCCTATCACATCATCCACGAACTGCAGCCGGAAGCCCGGGTGGGGACGGCGCTGCACTACCGGGGTTTCAAGCCCGCCACCTGGCTGCCCGTGGACCGCTGGGCGGCCGGTATCTACCATGATTTGTTCAACGACCTGTTTCCCCGGGCTTTGACCGATGGTGTGTTCAACGCTTTCATTAAACGCCAAAAACTGCCGGAGGCTGCCGGCACCCAGGACTTCCTGGGGGTGAACTATTACACCACCGAAAAGGTGCGCTTTGACCTGCTGGCTGCGGGCAGCTTGTTCGCCCACCTGTCTTTCCCTGAATCAGCCGCCGTGAGCGAAACTGGGTTTATCGCCAACGTCCCTTCCGGGATGGCGGAAGCCGTCCGCTGGGGGGAGCAGTACGGCCTGCCGATCATCATCACCGAGAACGGGGTGGAAGATGCGGCGGACGCCCTCAGGCCGCGCTATACCCTTGAGCACCTGCACGCCCTGTGGGGGGCGATGAACAGCAATGCAGTCGTGGCGGGTTATTTCCACTGGTCACTGGTGGACAATTTTGAATGGGAGCGGGGCTGGACCCAGCGCTTTGGATTGTGGGAGCTGGACCGTGAAACCCAGGCCAGGCTCCGCCGGCCAAGCGCAGACATGTACGCTGAAATCTGCCGGCGGAACGGCATCTCCGCGGAAACCGTTGAAAAATACGCGCCGGAGGCCCTGGGCAGGCTGTTTCCCTGAGACCCAAATTTTCCAAACCCTATCCTTTTAGCTGATTTTCAAGAATTTTAATAATACTGTTACTTGTGACTCCTCAGGCCTGATCAAAACCTGGCAAAAATGAATGCTTTAACGGCCTTGTGTCAAATAAAAGATACGCCCACCACACAAAGTAAGTTTGGTGCAGGTGATAGCAAAGCGCATTCGTAAATTCCAAACGGGCTGCCACCCAGGCCTACTGCGGGGTTACGATGTTCTGAATGAATGTTGAAACTGGCCTGCATCTTGTACCATAAAACAAGCGAAAAATATCGGTTTGTTATTGTTTTTGTTATGAAACTGCTATAATCTTCCGTTCTCAATGGTGTTTGTCTCGATTTGGGTAACAAGAATTACATTTTCATGACTTGTTTGTTATTCTAAAGTTAAACACGGACGTGATTTAATAAGATTGGATCCCAGCTCTACCGCTGGGCCAACCGGCGAGTTGGCCGGGATCTCGCAGTCTTGTGGTTACTTTAGTGGGAGCAGTCAAATGGCAATGGCAGAAACAGTTTTAATTGTAGACGATGAGCGCACCAAATGGTCGGTGTGGTCGGAAGCGCTGGAAAAACGGGGCTACCCCGTTTCACAGGCGGATAACGCTGAACAGGCCCGGCACCTGTTGGAAAAACAAGATTTTGGGATCGCGCTGGTCAACCTGCAAAAGAACGGCAAAGTGGGCGGGATGGACCTGCTGAACTGGCTCAAGGAGGATCACCCTGACACAGATGTGATCATGATCACGAGCTATGCAACCATGAACACCTCCATTGAAGCCCTGCGGAAAGGGGCCTACGATTACCTGGTGACCCCGGTGAACATTGTGGAAGTCGTTTCGCGGGTGGACCGCTGCATGACTGAGCGCCGGGAGAGCGCGGAACGTCTGGCGGTGATCGAGCAGATCGAAGCCCGATTGAACCAGCTGAAAAAGCAGCTCTTACCTGAGGGGGATGAGCGCTCTTCCCACGAATTTATTCTTGAAACCCCCAATATCATCGTGGACCGGCGCAAGCAGCTGGTGGTTAAGAATGGGGAGCCCGTCCAATTGAGCCCTACGGAATTTGATATGTTGGATTACCTTGTCTCAAATGCAGAGCGGGTGGTCAGCGCCAGCGAATTGATCAGCGCAGTCCAGGGCTATGACATGGACGAGATGGACGCCCGGCCGATCGTCCGGGTCAATATCCGGCGGCTGCGAGAAAAAATTGAGGATGACACCAGCAATCCCCGCTATATCATCACCGTCCGCTCCAAAGGGTATCGCTTCGCCCCATGACCCAGGGCACTCGCAAGATTCCCAAGAAAAGTTTTGATTAAAATTCTTTTAATCTGAAGGGTGATGATGGTATCTCTTCCCAACTTTCCGCTCTCGCCGACGTCCCCGTCGGCGAAAAAACACCATTTTAAATGCAAATTTCTCTATTGAATGATATTTATGCCTTCTTTACTCATTTCCCCGCAACGAGGACCTTGTGGGGAGCCAATTTTTTTTAATACCTCTAATTTTACGATTGCCCTGCCCATAACCCAGGCATAAAAGCGCTCAATCCAGGGGGATTTACTTCAATCCCAGGGCAGGCTGCAGGGATAGGTTTCGCCCTGGAACTCGACAAACCAGCCCCAGGGATCTTCTGAAAAAGCGACCCGATAGTCGGATAATTTATCTTCCAGGTTTTGAAGTTGGTTAACTGCTTTTCTCCTGGCAGCATGCCAGGAGGTCAGGGGGATGCGCTCGGGAAGGTCCAGGCTCTCCAGACGGCAGGCGAGCACACCGCCAATCTCCCGCCTGAGAGCACCCGGCAGCGCCTCATCCAGGTAATGGGCGCGCAGCGGCGGAATGGAATCGTAGGATAGCTCCGAGAGATAAGCTGAATCCAGGGGGTCTTCTTCAAGCTCATTTTGGCCCAGAACCGCGCGGCGCACGTTTTGGTGTACGATGAACCGGTCAACATTCAGGCTGTTGATCGCCAGGCCGAAGGCCATCAGCATCAGGATCAGCACCAGGGGAAGGCGTTTCATCTTTTGAGTGCCTTCAAGGACCGCCAGGGCCGCCAGCATCCCACCCATCCAGAAGATGAAGACATGGGTGAAGGTGCGCAGGCGGGTGAAGCCGTAGGCGCTTTCGTAAAGCGTGAGACGGGTGTAGGCCGAAACAAGGATGATGCCAACCAACCCCACCAGCAGCCAGCCCAGGATTGTGAAAACCCAGCGCTGGATTTTGGTTTTCCGGGCGGTGACCCAGCTGAGCGCGGTGAACAAGCCCCCGCTGATCACCGCCACGGCCAGCAGTTCAAAGAAACCCCGCCGGGCATATTCGGCATAGGTAAAGCCCTCAATACTGATGTTTTGATCGCCCCCAAAAAGATAGGTCACCTGGATCAGGACAAACCCCAAGAAAAGCAGGTTGACGGCCCCTAGAATGATGCTGGATTCAACCATCCCCAAAAAGGTTTTCTCACCTTCCGCTTTTGGGGACTGCTGGGTGAGATCTCTGGATTTCACCCAGCCAAAGAAATACGCGCCGAGCAGCAGGTAGGCGATGGCCAGGATGTAGGTCAGTCGGAAGACCAGCTCGCCAAGGTTCTCCAAGGACAACCAGTCAAAGACCCCCAGCAGGCGATCTCCAAAGATCGGATCGGCCGAAGCCAGCAGGAGAGCCAGCAGGATCAGGATCGGGAGGGCCAACAGCACCCCCCGCAGATAGGCCAACCAGGCCCTGTTGGATTGGCTTTCCTTTGGGTCCCCGGCCGGATCAACCTTCTCGATGGCGGCGCCTGTGGGGGTTCTTTTTGAGCGGGTCTTGACGAAGAACAAGATCCCGCCGATCAGGGCGTGCAGGACGAAATGAAATGAATTGACGATATGGTCAACAAAGGTGTAACGCAGCCAGCCGCCGTTCCGCAGGGTCATGGTCAGCAAAACCATGGAACCGAACGTAAGCAGGGCGTTCATCAGGGTGGTAATGGGCTCAGACCTGATGAAGGTCAAGGCTGCAAAACCTACCACAGGCAGCAGCAGCAAATAAGAAGTCCAGGGAATGGCGGTTCTTTCCATCCACAGGGGGATCAAGCCGCCGAGAACCGCCAGGAGGATGAAAATAAAAAAATTGATCCCGCCTGGTTGTTCCCAAAAGAGCTGGTCAAAGGCCAGGGCTGCCAGAACGGCGAACAGCCAGAACAGATTTCGATATTTAGCAATAATTTTCTGTGTCATCATATACTCCTGAATGGTTCGCAAGGTTGATACCCAGCCCAGGAACAAGCCTATCGGAAGATGACTGCCAAAAACTATCCGGTTGAGACAGGGCGATCGCAAAGTAAGAGGGATTGAACAAAATTGGTTCCCCGCAACATCCTCGTTGCGGGGAAATGAGTAATGAGGGTTTAAAATTTAATTTTAAAACCTGAGTTTCTCACTCTCTCATATTTTTGGCAATTTTTCGGGTAAAAAGCTCAGGCCATCGCAAAGTAAGAGGTATCGAAAAAAATTGGCTCCCCGCAACGTCCTCGTTGCGGGGAAATGAGTAAGGAAGGCGTAAATATTATTTCAATAGAGAAATTTGCAATAAAAACTGGCGTTTTTTCGCCGACGAGGACGTCGGCGAGAGCGGAAAGTTGGGATGAGAA
>CAZLEK010000094.1:0-9696 GCA_964558525.1 uncultured Candidatus Brevefilum sp. | reverse complement strand
AGGTCAGGTTTGTCGGCGCAGCCGACAACCTGACAAAAGATATGGTTAAGAAAGAATTATTTGATTTGTAAAACGCACATTTTTGTCAGGTAGGCGCTTCATCTCACCATGATTGATGGATGTTGAGCTGGCAGATGCACTTTGAATGGTATGGGTTTTCTGCCGGACCCAGTGCCATACCCAACCTACAGTTTTACGTAAAACCGGGCTCCCGATGCGCCTCGAGAGTCCGGTTATGGGGATGCTTGGTCCGCCTGTTGGTTTTATTTTATCTTAAACCCGCTCAGATATGAATGGCCTCGCCCTGGGCGCCTTCCGCCGCTTCCATGATCGCTTCGGTCAGGGTTGGGTGGGCGTGCACGTTGCGGGCGACCTCATGTGCCGTCAGTTCCCAGCGCTGCGCCAGGGTCAGCTCGGGCAGGAGCTCAGAGACATCCGGCCCCACCATCTGGGCGCCGAGGATCTCGCCGTACTGCTTGTCGCTGACAACTTTTACAAATCCCTGGTAATCGCCTAATCCGAGCGCCTTGCCGTTGGCCTGGAAGGGGAACTCGCCCACAGTCACATCGTAGCCCTGTTCTTTGGCTTGCTCTTCGGTGTAGCCAAAGGAAGCCGTTTGCGGGTGGCAGTAGGTGGCGCGGGGCATCATGTCGTAATCCAGGGTGACGGTTTCCACCCCGGCGATATTCTCCGCCGCAACCACGCCCATGGCCTGGGCCACGTGCGCCAGCAGCAGCTTGCCGGTCACGTCGCCGATCGCCCAGATGCCGTCCACGTTGGTGGCCATGCGGTCGTCGATCTCGATGTTGCCTTTATCGCTGAGTTTAACGCCCACCTCTTCCAGGCCCAGCCCTTCGCTGTTGGGACGGAAGCCGATCGCCACCAGGGTCAGCCCGGCCTCCAGGGTTTCCTCGCCGTCTGGGGTCTCAACAGTGACCTTGGTCCCTTTCTTGGTCTTCTCCACGCCCTGGACCTTGGATTGGGTCATGACTTTGATGCCGCGCTTCTCATAGGCTTTCTCAATTTCCTTGCCCACCTTGGGATCTTCCAATGGCAGCAGGTGATCGAGCATCTCCACAATGGTCACATCCACGCCGTAGGCGTTCCAGATGGTGGCGAACTCCACGCCGATCGCCCCGCCGCCGATGATCACCGCTGAATCGGGCAGTTCCTCGCGCAGGATCGCATCTTCGTAATCCACGATTTTCTCGCCATCCAGCTCGATCCCGGGGATCACGAAGGTGTGCGCGCCCGTGGCGAGGATGATATCCTTGGCTTTGAGGGTTTCCACGTCGCCCTCTTCGGGCGTGACCTCCACGGTATCCCTGGCGGTCAGTTTGGCCGCGCCCATGTGGACGTCGATCTCGTTTTTCTTCATCAGGAATTTCACGCCCCGCACCAACCGGTCGGATACCTTGCGGCTGCGTTCGTAGGCGACAGAATAATCCAGCTCAAGGTCTTTAAAGCTGAAGCCAAATTCTTTCCCGCGCTCTCGCAGGGTGTGGGCGACATCAGCATTTTTAAGGAGTGCCTTGGAGGGGATGCAGCCGATGTTCAAACATACGCCGCCCAAATAGCGTTTTTCGACGATGGCGGTCTTCAGGCCCAGTTGGGCGCTGCGGATGGCGGCGACGTACCCGCCTGGGCCGGCGCCGATCACAACGACATCATATTCTTTCATGGGGTTGGTCTCTCTTTCTTGGTGGTCTATTATTTCGATGACGATCGCGCTAAAAGGTTACAATCGTTGAATCCATTATACCGAAATTGCGCCCTGGCTTTTGGCCGCACTCAGGGATTTGACCAGTTTTCCAGGGCATGCACCACGTGGGATAGGAAGGCGTCAGCAGAGGCGCCGTCTAATATGCGGTGATCAAAGGCATAGCTCAGGTAGACCATCGGTCGGATGGCGATGGCCTCGTTGATGACCACGGGCCGCTTCTGGATGATGCCGGCGCCCAGGATCCCGCTTTGGGGCTGGTTGATGACGGGCGTGGCGAACAGCGAGCCCTTGGTGCCGTGGTTGGTCAGGGTGAAGGTGCCGCCCTGAACCTCATCCGGTTCCAGCTTTCCCTGGCGGGCGCGCTCAGCCAGATCGTTGATCGCCCGGGCCAGGCCGACCAGCGAGAGCTCATCGGCGTTTTTGACCACGGGGACGATCAAGCCCCCATCCGGCAGGGCAACCGCCATGCCTAGATGGATTGGCTTATGAATGCGGATGCCCTCCTCAGCCCAGGAGGAATTCGCCAGGGGGACGGCCTTCAACCCGGCGATGATGGCGCTTAGGAAGTAGGCCGTGTAGGTCAGGCGCACGCCGCGGGCTTGCGCCTCTTGCTGGCTGGCCGCGCGGTGCGCGGCCACGCGCTGCATGTCCGCTTCCATCACCGTGGTGACGTGCGGGGCGATCTGCTTGCTCTGTACCATGTGGTCTGCAATCCGCTTCCGCATGGGGGTCAGGGGCAGCGTCTCGCCTGGGATGGCGGCTGATTTTGGGGGCTTTTGCGGCTTGTGCTCCCCTTCTGCCTTGGCAAAGACCATCTCCGTGGGGCGGAACAGGTCCCCATCCGCGGGAGTCTCCCAAATGGGCGTTTCTGCTTCTTCCTCACCCCGGCGTTCTTTGATGTAGCGCTGAAGGTCTTTTTTGGTGATGCGGCCGTTCATGCCGGTGCCCTTGACCTTGCTCAGGTCGACCTTCTTTTCACGCGCCAGGCGGGCGACCACCGGTGAAATATACCCCAGGTCTTCGTCTCGCCCGGCGGGGCGCTGCATCACCGGTTGGTCGGTGATCGACTCGCTGTCGGGTTTCTCATGGGGTTCGTGGTCGTGCGCCTCAACGGCGCCCTCTTCCGGGATGTCTTCACCCGGTTCGCCGATCCAGGCCAGGATGGTCCCGGCTTCGACGGTCTCTTCTTCCGGGACCAGGATCTTGAGGATTGTCCCGCTGGCGGGGCTGGGCACTTCTGTGTCGACCTTGTCGGTGTTGACCTCAACCAGGGCTTCGTACTCCTCAATTTCCTCCCCCTCTTTTTTTAGCCAGGCCGTGACGGTCCCTTCCACCACGGATTCGCCCAGTTTGGGCATGATGACTTTGGTTGGCATGAGTCCTCCTTGTGATTTCCTTCCTCCTGGATGCCCCTGAGTGATCGTTAGGCGCATCCAACAGATGTGCAAATTTAAAATGCAGCCAGATCCCGGATGGCCCCAGCGATCTTCTCGGGGTTGACCATGAACCACTCCTGCATGGGGTGGCTGAAGGGCACAGCCGGGACGTCCGGCCCGGCCAGACGCCGGACGGGGGCGTCCAGATCCAGAAAGCCCCATTCAGCGATGGTGGCAGCCACCTCTGCGCCGTAGCCGCCGGTCAGGTTGTCCTCGTGGACGATCAGGGCTTTGCTGGTCTTCTTGACTGATTTTAAAATGGTCTCACGGTCGATGGGGTAGAGCGTGCGCAGGTCGACCACCTCGACGTCAATGCCGTCCTCGGCAACCGTCTCGGCTGCTTCCAGGGCATAATGATGCATCATGCCGTAGGCGAAGACGGTCAGGTCTGTGCCGGCCCGAGTCACTTTGGCTGGGCCGATCGGCACGAGAATCTCTTCATCTTCGGGCACCTCGCCTTTGATCAGGCGGTAGCCTTTCTTGGGTTCGAAGAACATCACCGGGTCGGGGTCGCGCACGGCGGATTTCAGCAGGCCCTTGGCGTCGTAGGGGTTGGAGGGGATGACCACCTTCAACCCGGGTACCTGGGCGAAGAAGGATTCCACGCTCTGGGAATGGTAGAGTCCGCCGCCAATCCCGCCGCCGTAAGGCGCCCGGATCACCATCGGAACGGACCATTCGCCGTTGGACCGGTAGTACATCTTAGCGGCTTCGCTGATGATCTGATTAAAGGCAGGGAAGATAAAATCGGCGAACTGAATTTCACAGATCGGGCGCTTGCCGTAGAGGGCCGCGCCGATCCCGACGCCCACGATGGTCAATTCTGCCAGGGGGGAGTCGATCACCCGCTCAGCGCCGTACTTCTCGAATAAGCCCTGGGTGGCCCGGAACACGCCGCCCCGCACGCCGACATCCTCGCCAAAAACAAACACATTCTCATCACGGGCCAGTTCTTCATCCATCGCCTGGCGGACGGCTTCAACAAGTGTGATCTCAGCCATTGTTGACCTCCTGTGCATAAACTGGTTTGGCCGCATCCTCACCCTTGGGATAAGGCGCTTCTCGGGCAGCCTCCACGGCCTGGTCGACTTCGGTTTTCGCTTTGGTTTCCAGCTCTTCGATCTCATCTTCAGTCAGGATTTCCTCCTCCATCAGATGGTGCTTGGTCAGGATGATCGGATCCAATTTCTTATGTTCTTCAACTTCCTGACGGGTGCGGTAGCTGCGGTCATCATCATCTGAGGAGTGAGGCGTCAGCCGGTACATTTTGGCCTCGATGACCGTGGGGCCTTCGCCTTTGCGGGCGTTTTCCACCGCTTCATAGACCGCAGCATAAACTTCATAGACCTGGGTGCCGTCAATTTCAATCCCCGGCAGGCCCAAACCGCAGGCTTTATCTGCGGCGCTGGCAACGGCCATTTGTTTGTCCTGGGGGACGGAGATGGCGTACTGGTTGTTCTCCACCAGGAACACCACCGGCAGCTTGTGGATGGCTGCGACATTGACGGCCTCGTACCATTCGCCCTGGGAGGTGGCGCCCTCCCCGATGGTGGTCAGCGCCACTGCATCGCTTCCGTCCATTTTGATCCCCAGGCCGATCCCCGAGGCATGGGGGGCCTGGGTGGCTACGGGGGCCGAATGGCTGACGATGTTGGCATGGCGCAGGCTGAAATGGCTGGGCATCTGCCGTGCGCCCGAGGTGGGCTCTTCTGCCTTGCCCATCAGGCTCATCACGAATTGGGCCGGGCTCATGCCCATGGCGATCATCATCGCCAGATCGCGATAATAGGGGACCAGCCAGTCCTTGCCCTTTTCAATAGCATAAACGGCGCCAACCTGCGCCGCTTCCTGACCGATCCCTGAAATGTGAAATGCGATCTTGCCCTGACGATGCAAAACCCAGGCGCGTTCGTCCAGGCGCCTTGAGAGGAGCATCATCCAGAACATTTCTTTCTTTAGCTCATTGGAGAGTGGCATTTCGAATCCTCCCGGGATTAATATGACTATTTAGCTATAATTTGTTGTATTTAATTGTATTCTACCACAGCCAAATGGGGCAATCAATTCTGTGTTGATCCAAAAGCGGTTGGCTGAGTTGTGAACAAATCTCTTGATGATATTAATCTTACTTGGTTCACTGGGGAAATAAAACATCCGCCAGAATCAGGCGTTTGGCGAATTTGAGCGGCGCCAATCAGGCATCCAGGTTCAGAATTGATTAATGCCTGATTAATCGACCTCATAGTATTCCTGTATAATGGAGGTGACCCAGCGGGCGCCGTTGAGGTGTATTCACGCAGTGGTTGTTTTGCCTGTATCAAGGCGTTTTCCGGTTGATCGTATTTCGGTTGAATCTAAGAAATAATTCATGTGCGGTATGAAAAAAGAACCCTCTAAGATAGATCTCCCTCCGAGAATGTTGGAAGCACTGTTGGCCAACGCCAGCGCCTGCGCGGTGGCCTTGCTTTTGGTAGGCAGGGGCCAGTTCGCCCTCCGGGCGGGCGACCTCAGCCAGAGGGGATTTGACCAAATGCGGCTGGCGCTGCAAAAATACTGGCCGGCTTCCACCCGGCATGATCTCAACCGCTTTGTTGGGTTGAACCTGGACGAACGGTTTTATTATTTATTCGCGAAATTTCTTCCCCAAAGCGAGTATTTGCTCAGCCTCGTATTTTCCCCGCAAACGCCTTGGGTTCGCATCCGGCAGGACATGACGAATATGATGCGGCATGTGCTGGAGGTGATCCGATCTCAAATGCAAGAACCTGTTGGCCTGGAACAATCCTTGCAATTTGATCTTAAATCCAATCCGGCGCCGGAACCAGGAATAAACACCTCGATGAGGCCGGCCAGGGTGGGACTTGAGGAGCGAAATCAAAAGGCCAAGGACGAAGCGGTGCCCGAACAGCGATATCCACCACAACCCAATCAAAGATCAAAATGGCAATCTGCGCCGGGCTCAGCCCTTCAGGAGGGTCCCCTGGCTAACCGGGATGCAATCGATCCGGCTTCCAATCAGGAATGGATACCATTGGCGGATCTGTTTGAGGGAAGGCGCCCCCCCGCATCCAATTCGGCAAGCCGTTCCAAAGGGGACGCGGCAGCATCGAGGCCCTATCCGCCAAAACCAACCGACCGGTCGTCCGGGATCCCCAAAGATTGGCAGCCGTTGGAAGAAGCCCCGCAGCCCGAATCCGATCTCGTCCGGTTGTTCCATGAAGATTTAGACCTGCCACAGCCTTCCAGCGATATGGAAGATCGCAGCAGACCCGGGGAAACGCCTGCTGAGCACAAATTCGAGTTTGAAGAAGAATTCGCAGAGGGGCCCACGCGGCCGCACATCGTCGCTGAAGCGGATCCATTTGATCAGATCAAGCTTTCGGAGATCACCTTTTACCTGGTGCCGCGTCAGGACAGGCATTATTTGTTGGGGGAATTGGCCCACCGCCTGCGAGACTGGTTCCCCGGCATTTGTGAGACCTACGGTTGGCAGTTGGATCTTCTATCCATCCGTCCAGACTATATCAAATGGCGGCTGCATGATTTTCCGGATGCGCTGATCCATGAAATGCTGGAAATTGTGCGCAGGCGTACCTCAGAGCGCATCTTCCGGGTCTTTCCAAACTTGCGAGAGGGCAGCCCGGGGGATGACTTCTGGTCCCCGGGGTATTTGGTTGATAGGGAAAACCAGGATTTTTCCACTCAAGTGTTGATCGCCCATGTCGCGCCAAAAAGAGAACGGGATCAAAAGGATTAAGGCGCGCTTTCAGAATTAAAATCTCTAATGAAGTTTTAATTTCGAACACTTGCCAAGATTTAAACTCTATGCTATGATTATTTTTGTCAAACGTCTGGGTGCCCCCCTCACCCAGGCGTTTGGCGCTTTAAAGGGCAATTTGATCCTAAGATTGCCCTCCTTCCAGCATTCATTGTTAGAATTGAATACAACATCTCGAGTCAAGGAGCCTTCAATGGCGGCTTTTGCGTTTTTTGAGTGCACGGCGCCCTCCTGCCGGCTGCGCTTCCCCCTGGATAAACAGGCGCATAAAGGAGAATTCTGCCCGCGCTGCGGTGGAAAACTGCAAGAAGTGCCAGTAGAAAGGGCTCAATCAGGATTGCCACAGGACATCGCCAGAAGGCGAATGATTGGCGTGTTGGATAACATCCGCAGCGCCCACAATGTGGGCGGGATCTTTCGCACCGCTGACGGCGTTGGCGCGGCGCACCTCTACTTATGCGGGATCACACCCACCCCGGGAAGTCATCCTGAAATCGCCAAAACCGCCCTGGGGGCGGAGCAAACGCTCACCTGGTCGGCCCATCCCAACGCCCTTGAAGCGGCAAAGAACCTGCAGGCGGAGGGCGTCTTCCTGTTGGCGCTGGAGCACACTGAACAGGCAGTTTCCATCCAGGATTTTTCGCTTTCAAAACATGACCATCAGGCCATTGCATTGGTTGTGGGCCACGAACGCGCCGGAGTGGATCCTGCATTACTGAATCTGTGTGATGCAATCATCACGCTGCCGATGTCAGGCCAAAAGCGGTCTTTGAATGTTGTGGTAGCATTTGGTGTAGGTGCATACTGGCTGGCATTTAACTGATTTAGAAAATAATCTTTAACGATAATGATGGTAAAGCTTTCCGTAATAGGTTCAATTTAGACCAAGTCGTGATCATGGGCTGTTGCTGCATGAACTCGTTCATCCCGAAAAATTCTCGATGATCAAAAGGAGCCAATCAATGACAGAAGGATTTCAAAAGATCAAATCTAGCCAGGCTGAAGCAGTCAAGACGTTATTTGACGCGCATTTCCAAAATTTGATCAAAAATCGGGGGGTTAAGAGCACGGTGTTGGGGGTGGAGTCTTTGGATGGTGCGTTTAAGTGGGTTGGCGCCCACGGCCCCGCCGATCTTGATGGACAGCCCCTTGAGGCGGATACACCGATTTGGATTGCCAGTGTGACGAAATTGTTCATTGCCGCTACCATTATGAAATTATCCGAAGATGGCAAAATCGATATCGAGGCGCCAATGGCCGCTTATTTGCCAGAAGATTTAATCCAGGGGATCCATCATACGCCGGATGGGATGGATCACACCCATAAAATTACAGTCAGGAATTTACTGGGGCACTCTTCAGGCTTGCCCGATTTCCTTGAGGAAAAACCCCAGGGTGAAGAAGGTTTAATGGATCAAGTCTTTGAGGGAGAAGATAAAAGTTTTTCAACAGAAGAGGTCTTGGACCTTGTGCGAAATCACTTGCCCGCATACTTCCCACCCCAACCGCGAGGCCGTGAGAAGAAGAGAGTTCGCTATTCTGACACAAATTACCAGCTCTTAATTGAGATCATTGAAACAACCACAGGGCAGTCATTGCAAAAGGTTTTTTCCCGGCTAATTTATCAACCTGTGGGCCTTGACGCCACTTTTCATCCTGGCACAAGATCCGATCAAATTACCGATGAAGCTGCCATTGTTTGGAGCGGGGATCAGCCGCTCAATATTCCCAAAGCGATGCGTTCTTTTAGAGATTTGGGATCGACCGTGGGAGACATGAATCAATTCATGCGAAGCTTGGTCCAGGATAAATTCTTTGAAAATCCTGAAACATGGCAGTTAATGCAAGAAGCGTTTAATCCTTTTGGGTTTTCTCTTAACCCGATGCCGACATCTCCGACCTGGCCAATCGAGTATGGGTTAGGGATCATGCGGTTTAAAATGCCGCGAATTTTCACGCCATTTAACCCCATCCCCGCGGTCGTTGGTCATACCGGTGTATCTGGTTCCTGGCTTTTTTTCTGTCCTGAACGCGATTTGATCTTTTCCGGGACGGTTAATCAGGTGGCTGCAGCAGGCCTTCCTTTCAGATTCGTCCCCCAATTATTGGGCGATCGCAGATGGAAAGATTTAGCTATCGGATAGCAGCGCAACAACGCCGACATGACTTGCTCGCAATTTCTTGAGGGTGTTGAAAAAACCGGTTTTGTCACTGCGCAGCCTGATAAATGGCTGGGTAAGGATTAAAAATCCTGGTGTGATCATTCGGATGCGCTCAAATTTTATTCACTGAGCCTTAGGTGTAGGAAATCGTAACCTGGGTTGGAAACAAATTGCCCGGAATAGTTAAGCTGACCATTCCTTTTTGTAGAAAACATATTTTCTTTGGGCCCTCAGGGTATCGTGTGACCTTCGTGTCCCTGGTGTGAAATTTTTGCATCACGCCTGAGTTAACACCTGGTTTTTAGTTTATTTTTAAGAATTTCTCCTGACATGCTCCTTGAAATGTGATGAATAAGGATGATGTTTCATCGATGGCGCATAAAATTAAATCTTATTCATTCTTGAAAATTAAGGCTTTTGAATCATCTGGGCATGGATGGATGACAGTTAATCATTATCGCCAAAATAAATTCTCTGTTTTAGCGCCCTTCAGCGAACCTTGTTTTTCGACACTCTCTTTCAGGGCGATCGCAAAGTAAGAGGTATTGAAAAAAATGGCTCCCCGCAACGTCCTCGTTGCGGGGAAGTGCGTAAGGA
>CAZLEK010000093.1:0-9726 GCA_964558525.1 uncultured Candidatus Brevefilum sp. | reverse complement strand
GGTGCGCACCCATCATGGATGCCAGCCAGAGCGTAGTTTATTCGTTTTCGGTTCGTTTTAACGAAAAACGAATCCGCCCGGCTGTTTTGCCCCTCAGGCCTGCGCTTGTGCGTTGGAGGGGCCAATCTGCGGGCCGCCGGTTTGGCTTCATCCTCCCCCATTAAATCGGCTGTGGGCGGAACAGGACTCGAACCTGCGACCTCTTCTGTGTAAGAGAAGCGCTCTAACCAGCTGAGCTATCCGCCCGACGAAAATATTATACCGCAGTCCCTTTTAAATGGTATATTGTTAGCATGAGACTACTCCGCTTCGCCGCCCCCACCCTCAGCCCCCGCTACGGCTGGCTGTTTGAAGACCAGATCGGCGAGATCGACGGCGACCCCTTCGGGGGCTACCGCCGGCTGGACCCGGAACACCCCCTTGAGGGTGTGAAGCTCCTCCCGCCCGTCCTGCCGGGGAAGATCGTCTGCATCGGGCGCAATTACGCCGCCCACGCCCAGGAACTCAACCACGAGGTCAGTGAGGCCCCGGTGATCTTCCTCAAGCCGGGCACCAGCCTGGTCGGGCCGGGCGATCCGATCGTCCTGCCGCCGCAGTCCCACCAGGTTCAGCATGAGGCCGAACTGGCCGCGGTGATCGGCAGGCGCGGCCGCTGGATCGACCCGGACGAGGCCCTGGCGCACATCTACGGTTACACCATCGCCAATGACGTCACCGCCCGTGACCTGCAGCAGCGCGATACCACCTGGACGCGCGGTAAGGGCTTTGACACCTTCTGCCCCCTGGGCCCGTGGATCGATACCGACCTGGACCCCTCAGACGTGGTCATCACCTGCCATGTGGGCGAGGAGATGCGCCAGATGGCCTCCACCCGGGACATGGTCTTCAACATCCCCCAGCTGGTGGCGTTTGTGTCATCGGTGATGACCCTGGAACCCGGCGACCTGATCCTGACGGGCACCCCGGCCGGCGTGGGCGATCTGACCCCGGGGGTCACAGTGGCGATCAACATCGAAGGGCTGGGCACCCTGACCAATCCGGTGACAGCCGAAGGCGAGGCGCCCCCAGAAGGGGTTTGACTTTTACAGACCGTCTGGTTTAATTAAGACCATGAGTGTCGGAATTTTAACCCTCACGCTGTACCTGCCGGGCTGCCATTCTCTCAAGGAAAAACGCCGCCGGATCCGCCCGATCCTGGCGCGCCTGCACAAAGAGTTCAACATCTCCGTGGTGGAATACGACCATCACGACAGCTGGCAGTCCTGCCAGCTGAAGGTCGCCTGCGCCTCAATTGACGGGCGGTCGGCGGAAAAGCTGCTGGCGCAGGTGCTGCGCTTCACTGAAAGCCACTGGCCCGACTGCCCATTGACGGATGAAAACATCGAAATCTTAATCTGATAAGGAACATCATGGATCTTGGATTAAAAGGAAAAGCCGCCCTGCTGACCGGCGCCAGCCGCGGCCTGGGATTCGCCGCCGCCAAAGTTCTGGCCCAGGAAGGCGCCCGGATCGCGATCAACGCCCGGGATGAAGCCCGCCTATCCGCTGCCGGCGATGAACTGGCCAAAACCGGCGCGCAGGTGATCAGCCTGCCCGGGGATGTGACCGACCCCGCCACCCCCGAGAAGCTCGTGGGGGCCACCTTAGCCGTCTTAGGCGGCCTGGATCTGCTGTTCACCAATGCCGGCGGCCCGCCCCCGGCGTCCTTTGAGGAGGTCAGCGAGGAGATGTGGCAGGAGGGGATTGCGCTTTCTTTCATGAGCCACGTGCGCCTGATCCGCGCCGCGCTGCCCGCGCTCAAGCGATCCAACGCGCCCTCGGTGCTCACTGTGACCTCAATTTCCATCAAGCAGCCGATCCCCAACCTGGTGCTCTCCAACAGCATCCGGGCGGCCACCGCCGGGCTGACCAAGACCCTGGCCCTTGAGCTGGGGCCGGCGGGCATCCGCTTCAACTCGATCCTGCCCTCCTGGACCCACACCGAACGGGTGGAAAGCCTGCTCAAGGACCGTGCAGCCCGAAAGGGCACGTCCATTGAGGAGGAAATTGAGGTTCAGAACGAACAAAGCCCCCTGGGCAGGATGGCCGACCCGGAAGAGTTCGCCCGGGCGGCTGCCTTCCTGCTCTCGCCGGCCGCCTCGTACATCACCGGGGTGATGCTGCCCGTGGACGGCGGCGCGTACAAGGGGCTGTTCTAAACATGCCCGCTCAAAAAACCGAAACCTTGTGGCGGCGGGTGGAACGCCTTCTGCCCACGGTTACCAAACCCGGCCGCTATGTGGGCGGCGAGCTGAACCAGACCGTCAAGCCCTGGGAGTCTGTAAAAACCCATGTGGCGCTCGTCTTCCCGGATATTTACGACCTGGGCCAGTCCAACCTGGGGCTGGCGCTGCTGTATGAGATCCTCAACCAGCGGGAAGACATTGCAGCCGAGCGCGCCTTCGCCCCCTGGACGGACATGGAAGCCGCCCTGCGGGCGGCGGACCTCCCGCTGTTCAGCCTGGAGAACAAACGCCCCCTGCAAGATTTTGAGATCCTCGGGGTCAGCCTGCCCTATGAAACGGTTTACACCAACTTCCTGAACATCCTCGACCTCAGCCGGGTGCCGCTCTACAGCCGGGAGCGTGACGAAAGCCAGCCCCTGGTGATCGCCGGCGGCCAGGCGGTTTACAACCCCGAACCGGTGGCGCCCTTTGTGGACGCCTTTGTGATCGGCGAGGGCGAGGAAGCCATCCTGGAGGTGGTGGACGCCTACCAGGCCTGGGGTGAGACCGAGGAAGGCCGGGAAGGCCTGCTGGCCCGGTTGGCGGCCATCCCTGGCATTTATGTGCCCGCATTTTATGCCGTCGACTATGATCCTGACGGTACCTTAAGGAAGATCGAGCCCATGCATCCGGATGCCAGCCTGCCCGTCACCAAGCGCATCCTGCCGGAGCTGCCGCCGCCCCTGAGCCGCTTCCTGGTCCCCAATGTGGAGGTTGTGCAGGAGCGGGTGAGCGTGGAGATCATGCGGGGCTGCACCCGCGGCTGCCGCTTCTGCCACGCCGGGATGGTCAACCGGCCCATCCGGGAACGCCCGGTGGATGAGATCCTGGAGGCCCTGCGAAGCGGCCTGGACCAGACGGGCTATGAAGAGGTCAGCCTGCTGTCGCTGTCTTCCTCGGATTACAGCCAGATCATCCCGCTGATCGAGGGGCTGCGGGAACTGCTGTGTGAGCGCGAGGTCAACATCAGCCTGCCCTCCTTGCGGATCGAATCCTTTTCAGACGAACTGATGGACAAGCTGCAGTCCCTCAGCCCCGGGGGCGGCTTCACCCTGGCGCCTGAAGCGGGCACGGAACGCCTGCGCAGCGTGATCAACAAACCCCTCAGCGATCAGGAATTGATGAACACCGTACGCGCAATCTTCACACACGGCTGGAACTCGATCAAGCTGTATTTCATGATCGGCCACCCCCAGGAGAGGCTGGAAGACATCCAAGCCATCGTGGATCTGTGCAGGGCGGCCCTGCAAGAAGGCCGGCGGATCGTGGGCGGCCGGGCCAGGATCCACGCGGGCATCAGCACCTTCATCCCCAAGCCGCAGACCCCCTTCCAGTGGGCGCCCTTTGAACGGACCGAATCCATCCAGGAGAAGATCGATCTGCTCCACGATGGGTTACGGGGCGCCAAGATCAAGATGACCTGGAACAACCCAGAAGCCTCCTTGCTGGAAGCCTGGCTCTCAAGGGGCGACCGGCGCATGGCGGAGGTGGTCTTTCACGCCTGGCAAAACGGCGCCCGCTTCGACGCCTGGGGAGAGCAGTTCAATATGGATGCCTGGCGCCAGGCCTTTGAACAGGCCAAGCTGGACCCCGATTTCTACAGTCACCGCGCCCGGGACCTGGATGAGATTTTGCCCTGGGAGCACATCAACGCCGGCGTGCGCAAGTCCTTCCTCATGCAGGACTACGAATGGAGCCAACAAGGCCGGGTCCGCCCAGACTGCCGCGGCGGATGCTACGCCTGCGGGATCCTGGCGGCCTTCCAGGAGCTGCGGCTGGCCGCCCCCCAGGGCGGATGGAAGTGCCCCTGAGATGAACGAACAAGATCTGATCACACGCATTCGCGTCCAATACACCAAGGGCCACCCGCTGCGCTTCACCGGCCACCTGGACCTGCAGCGCCTGTGGGAGCGGTTATTACGGCGCAGCGGCCTGCCGGTGCGCTATTCCCAGGGCTTCCATCCCCGGGCGCGGCTCAACCTGGCCTCCGCCCTGCCGTTGGGCTTCATCAGCGATTCGGAACTGCTGGATTTCTGGATGAACGAGCCCCGTCCGGTAGAAGAAGTGATGGGCAGGTTGGCGGCCGCGTCACCGCCAGGATTGGCGATCCTGGCCGTTGAGGAAGTCCCATTAAGCGAGGATTCCCTCCAATCCCGGATGCATGCCAGCGAATATGCGGCGACCTTCTTTGATCCCCAGGATCTGGAAGCTCTCCAGGAAAGGGTTCGCGCCCTGCTCTCTCGAGAAGGGATCCTGCGCACACGGCGCAAGAAAACCTACGATCTGAGACCGCTGATCCTTGAAATGGATGCGCGCAGCTTTGAAGAGACAGAACCCGGACTCTGGATGAAGCTCCTGGCGGAGCCGGGCGCTACAGGACGCCCGGATGAAGTCCTGGACGAAATGGGCTTCAGGAATACACAGTACCTGGTTCGCCGGACCCAATTGCTGCTTAACCCGGTCTGAGCCTAGGGCCGTCGCAAGATCCCCAAGAAAAGGTATCCTTGAAGTTCTTTTTATCCGAAGGGTGATCGCTGGCCTCTCTTCCCAACTCTCCGCGCTCGCCGCCGTCCCCGTGGGCGAAATAGCGCCAGTTTAAGGGCAAATTTCTCTACTGAATGACTATTGACGCCTTCTGGACCCATTTCCCCGCATCGAGGCCGCTGCGGGGAGCCAATTTTCTTCAATGCCTCTCATTTTGCGATTGCCCTGGATCTGAACCCTTTTGGTTTGGCAGGCCATCACAGTAGAATGAAGATACTCATTCATCAAGGAGACGGATTATGGCGATCTGGGGCTTGCTGGCATCGATTGGGATCAGTTTTGGGGTTTCATTCCTATTTGCTTATCTTCTGTACTGGATGGACCTGTATGAAAAGGAACCCCTGCTCCTGTTGGGCGGCGTTTTTATCTGGGGGGTGATCGTGGCCGCAGGCGGCGCGTTTCTCATCAACACCTTCATTGGTTTGGGCGTGTTCGTCGTCACCGGCTCTGAAGCGGCCACCAACCTGACCACTTCAGCCCTGATCGCCCCGGTGATCGAAGAAATTCTCAAAGGTTTTGCCGTGGTGCTGGTGTTCCTGATTTTCAGGCACGAATTTGATTCGATCCTGGATGGGATCGTCTACGCCGGTGTGGCCGCCCTTGGCTTTGCCGCCACTGAGAACGCCTTCTATATCTATGCCTATGGGTTTGCTGAGGAAGGCTGGCAGGGGTTCTGGACCCTGACCTTTGTCCGCTTAGGATTGGTCGGCTGGCAGCATCCCTTTTACACCGCTTTTGTGGGCATCGGGCTGGCAATCGCCCGCCTCAACAAGGGCGTACTCGTCAAACTGGCTGCGCCTGCCCTGGGTTTTGGCCTGGCCATGGGGGCGCATGCCCTGCACAATATCCTGGCCAGCTTGATCCAGGGGCCGGGTGGGATCCTGTTCACCACCGCCCTGGATTGGATCGGGTGGTTCCTGATGCTGGGGTTCATCATCCTGGTGATGTTCGTCGAACGCCATAAAATCAAACGGTTTTTAAAGCCGGAGGTTGAGCATGGCATCCTGACGGACCAGCAATATGAGACGGCAATATCCTTCTTTAAAATTACCTGGGCTCGGATCAGCGCGCTGTTTCAAGGCGCATACCTCAAAACGACCCACTTCTATCGCAAAGCTGCCGAACTGGCATTAAAGAAAGCCTTGCGCCATCGCCTGGGCGCGGAAAAGGCCAACGGCGAGGCGATCAAACAACTGCGTGAGCAGGTCAGTGAGCTTTCGAGCGCTTTATGAGGGCAGGGGCAGGGCCATCGCAAAATCCCCAAGAAAAGGTATGCTTGAAGTTCTTTATACCCGAAGGGTGATCGCTGGTCTCTCTTCTCAACTCTCCGCTCTCGCCGACGTCCCCGTCGGCGAAATAACGCCATTTTAAAGGCAAATTTCTCTATTGAATGACTATTGACGCCTTCTTGACCCATTTCCCCGCAAAGAGGACGCTGCGGGGAGCCTATTTTCTTCAATACCTCTTACTTTGTGATTGCCCTTTGGGCAAGGGCTGGAGATTTGTAGAAATTTTGGTATAATTCTATCGCAGGCAAAAACAAAGGCCCTGCATGTTCCCGTGGCCTAATGGATAAGGCGACGGCCTCCGGAGCCGTACATGTGAGTTCGAATCTCACCGGGAATATTTTTTTATTTAACCCACCCATCGTGTAAAATTAAACCAATCAAGATTCACGATCGGAGAGACTCCCATGCCCGAAAATCAAACCGACCTCAGAGGTGAATACGAAGCATTAAAAGAGGACATCCGCTATCACCGCTACCGCTACTATGTCTTGAACGACCCGGTGATCAGCGATTATGAGTTCGATCAGCAGATGCAGCGCCTGGAGGCGATCGAGACGGCGCATCCCGAATGGGTCACCCCCGATTCACCCTCCCAGAGGGCCGGCGCGGAGCCCCTGGATAAATTCGAGAAAGTCGAACATCCCGCACCGATCCTCAGCCTGGACAATGCCTTTGACGCGCAGGCCATCCGCGATTGGCATCAGCGGATCGCCAGGCTGGACGACCGGGTTGAAAAGACGGATTTCACCGTCGAACCCAAGCTGGATGGTTTGACGGTGGTTTTGCATTACCAGGATGGCGCCTTCATACAGGGCGCCACACGCGGCAACGGCGAGGTGGGAGAGGATATCACCGAAAATCTGCGCACGATCAACGCCCTGCCGCTGCACATCCCGCTCACCCAAGACGGCCCGGAGGTCCCCGGGCTGCTGGTGGTGCGCGGGGAAGCCCTGATCACCAAAGCGGATTTCGTAAAACTCAACGCCCGCCTGGAGGAGGAAGGCAAAAAGACCTACCTCAACCCGCGCAACACGGCCGCTGGTTCCCTGCGCCAGCTGGATTCAAAAATCACCGCCCAGCGGCCCCTGACCCTGCTGGTGTATGCGGTGGTGCACCATGAAGCCGGCGCGCTGCCTGAAACGCAGTGGGAAATGCTGCAATATCTAAAAGCGGTCGGTTTCCCCGTGGCGGAAGCCTCCCAACACTGCGCCACCCTGGAAGAAGCCATTCAAGTCTGCACCCAAACGGACCCGGAGGCCTTCCCCTTTGAAGTGGACGGCATGGTGGTCAAGGTCAATGACCTTGCGCTGGCAGAAGACCTCGGCGTGGTGGGTAAAGACCCGCGCGGCGCGATCGCCTATAAATTTCCGGCCCAAACGGTGACCACCCAACTCAATGACATCCGGGTCAACGTGGGGCGGACCGGGGTGATCACGCCCTATGCCGTGCTCCAGCCGGTGGAGATCAGCGGGGTGATCGTCAAGCAGGCCACGCTGCATAATTTCGACTTCATAGAAGAAAAGGACATCCGGATCGGCGACCGGGTGCTGGTGAAGCGCGCCGGCGAGGTGATCCCCTATGTGATTGGGCCGATCGAAGAGGCGCGTGACGGCGGCGAACAACCCTACACCCCTCCGAAAACCTGCCCCTCCTGCGGTGAACCGATCGTCAACCCGGAAGGAGAAGTGGCCTACTACTGCATGAACAGCGCCTGCCCGGCGCAGCTGGTGCGCAACCTGGAACATTTTGTTTCGCAGAGCGCCATGGATATTGTCGGCCTGGGGATCAACACGGTAGAACAGCTGGTGGATGCGGGGCTGGTGAGGGACATCGCCGACCTCTACACCCTGGATAAAGATGCTCTGCTCAGCCTGGAGGGTTTTGGGGAGAAGAAAGCCGACAACCTGATCTCAGCGATCCGCGAATCAAAACAGCAGCCCCTGTACCGACTGATCACCGGGTTGGGGATCCGCGGGGTGGGCCAGGTGGCAGCCCAGGACCTGACGGAACATTTTAAAGACCTGGATGAACTGAGCCAGGCCAACCGGCAAGCAATTGAAGCGATTGAGGGCTTCGGCCCCAACAGCGCTGAATCCATTGTAGAGTGGTTTGAGAATGAAGAAAATCAGGCTGTTCTGAAGAAACTGAGGACAAACGGCGTCTGGCCTGAAGCTGAACAGGCAGAAACAGGCCCCCAACCTTTGGAAGGGCTGACCTTCGTGGTCACCGGTTCCCTGCCCAACCTGACCCGCTCAGAGGCAAAAGACCTGATCGAAGGCCGCGGCGGCAAGGTGACCGGCAGCGTCAGCGGCAAAACGGACTACCTCCTTTTGGGTGAAGATCCGGGCTCAAAATACGACGAGGCGCTCAAAAGGAATGTTCCAAGGATCTCTGAAAGTGAATTACGCCAGATGATTGCAGAGCGTTCCAAATGACGCGCCTGATCTTGAAAAAAGGACGGGAAAAAGCCGTCCTTCGCCGCCACCCCTGGATCTTCTCCGGGGCGATCGCCTCGGTGGAAGGCGACCCGCAGCGGGGGGAAACGGTGGAGATCTGCAACCACCAGGGGAGGTTCCTGGCGCGCGGGGCTTACAGCCCTACCTCCCAGATCCGCGCCCGGATCTGGACCTGGGATGAGGCGGAAGAAGTCGATGAAGCCTTCTTCAAACAGCGCATCCGGAAGGCGGCGGCCTTACGGGAACAGTGGATTGATACCCAACAAACCTCCGCCTATCGGCTGATCCATGCCGAATCCGACTGCCTGCCCGGGCTGGTGGTCGATCAATACAATCAGACCCTGATCCTGCAGATCTTATCGGCGGGGATGGAGCGCTGGCGCGAGACAATCGTCGACTGCCTGGTGGAAACCCTGGCCCCAGACTGCGTGTTCGAGCGGTCTGATGTGGCCGTGCGCGAACTGGAAGGCCTGCAGGAACGGATCGGCGTATGTTACGGCAGCCTGCCGGACCAGCCGATGACGATCAGGGAAAATGGCTTGAGATTTCAAGCCGATCTGATCACCGGCCAGAAGACCGGTTTCTACCTGGATCAGCGAGAGAACCGCCAGTTCTGCCGTAAAATCGCCAGCGGAAAGTCCGTCTTGAATTGCTTTGCCTTCACCGGCGGTTTCACGGTCACCAGTTTAGCTGGCGGCGCTAAGAGCGTACTTTCCATCGATTCATCACAAGAAGCGATTGAAATGGCAAAGGAAAACGCGGCATTGAACCAGCAGCCGGCAGAAAAATGCCGCTGGATCGCAGGCGACGTCTTTGAAGAACTGCGCACCCTGCGCGATCAAGGCGCGGGGTTTGACCTGGTGATCCTCGACCCGCCCAAATTCGCGCCCACCGCCTCCCAGGCGCAAAAGGCTGCCAGGGGTTATAAGGACATCAACCTATACGCCTTTAAATTGCTGAACCCCGGCGGGATCTTGATGACCTTTTCCTGTTCGGGCGGGATTAACGAAGCCTTCTTCCAGAAAATTGTGGCTGATGCCGCTTTGGATGCGGAAGTGGATGCGCGCATCCTCTATCGACTTTCGCAAGCGCCTGACCATCCCACCCACCTGGCCTTCCCGGAAGGAAGTTATTTGAAGGGGCTGGTGGTGCAAATAGGGAATTAGGGATTGG
>CAZLEK010000092.1:0-9768 GCA_964558525.1 uncultured Candidatus Brevefilum sp. | reverse complement strand
AGGACACAAAGTACACACGAAGGGCACAAAGAAAATCATTATCTACTAAAAATAATCGTCATCTTCACTATTCCGGCTAATTTGTTTCCTGCGGAGGTGCCTCTTTTCTACACCTAATGTTCAGGGAACGGCATTAGAGCGCATCGCAAATATTCCACCAGGGTATTATTCTTTCCTCTTTTCTAAGTCATTTATCAGGCTGAGCAGTTACAAAAAAACTTCAAAAAGAAGGTTTATTTCGTAGAGACGCTCCGCCGGGGCGTCTCTACGGCGCATAAATTGATAAATGAATAATTTATCCAAAATATGAAGGGAGAACAAACCAGGTGAAAAATCAAGGTCGTAAAACATCATTCTCTGTTTTGGTGGCTTTTCAAATCAATACTTTTTCAACACGCTCTGCCAAGTTTCAGCTTGCCCTGGTTCATGCAGCCCGATAGAATTAGTCTATTCGTGATTGGATTTGATTGGATATGCAGATGAAAAAGCGCAAAGTTTTGTTTGATCGCTGGTCAGAAAATTATGACCAGAATGTGCATGAAGGTGAATTCCCCTTTATCGGCTACAAAAAAGTCTTGATGACCCTTTGTCAAATGGCAGATGTGAAACCAGGCCAGCGTCTCCTGGACCTTGGCGTGGGGACGGGCAACCTGTCCAAACGCCTCATCCATGTCACCGATCTAATCTGGGGCGCAGATTTTTCACACCAAATGCTGAAAAAAGCCCGCGCAGTACTGCCGCAATCTCATCTGATCCAGGTTGACCTGGTCAGCGAAGATTGGCCGAAGGCGCTGCAGGGACCGTTTGATCGGATCCTTTCAGCGTATACTTTGCATGAATTTTCGGATGTCGACAAAACAAGTTTACTCCTGCGTTTGGCCAGGCAAAGCCTGGCAGAAGATGGGATGATCGTCATTGGGGATATCTCTTTTCAAACGCCATTTGAACTATCCCAGGCGCACCAAAAGTATTCAGGGCTGTGGGACGAAGAGGAGTATTACTGGTGCGCTGAGAAGATGCTCCCCCAGCTTCGCGAGGTTGGGTTCGAAACGGATTATGAGCAGGTCTCATCCTGCGCAGGCGTTTACCGGCTGACCTGCGGCCGGAAATAAGCTGCTTTTTAGTAAGGAAGAAAACCAATGCCCCTAAACAATATTTTGCATCCCAATCGTTATCATGGCTTTCTGGCCCAACCCCCATTCTTTGAAGGTTGGTATTACAAATTGGTCAGCAAAGACGAAAACCTGCGATTCGCGATCATTCCAGGGGTTTACCTGGCCGCGAATCAAGCAGACAGCCATGGTTTTATCCAGGTCTTTGACTCAAAATCTGATCAGGTTCAGTATCATCGCTTTCCCTATGAGGCCTTTAAGCCTTCCCCCGATTCCTTTGAGATCTTCCTAGGCCCTAATTATTTTTCTGCGGATCGAATCGAATTAGCCATTGATGATGAGCTCGGAAAACTCTCCGGCAGGCTGATGTTTGACTCCCGCTCACCCTGGCCGGTCCGTTTCTTCTCGCCCGGCGCGATGGGTTGGTTTGCCTGGGTTCCTTTTATGGAATGCTACCACGGGGTGGTCAGCATGGACCATCAGATCCAGGGGGGCCTGACGTTCAATGGACAGGCTTTGGATTTTTCTGGTGGGCAGGGATATATCGAAAAGGATTGGGGCAAACATTTCCCTTCCGCCTGGATTTGGGGGCAAAGCAACCATTTTGACCGACCAGGCGCCAGCCTGATGGTTTCGGTGGCGGTGATTCCCTGGTTGGGTCGGTCCTTTGCTGGGTTCATCGTTGGCTTTTTATTAGATGGGCAATTACACCGATTTACCACCTATAACCGGTCGAAAATCACTGCGCTCCGTCTGGAGGACAAACGGGTCTACCTGGCGCTTGAAAATGCTTCCCACAGGCTGCGGATCACCGCAAGGCGCGAAGAAGGGGGGTTGCTCCAGGCGCCGACTGAAATTGCCATGGACCGGCGCATATTGGAAACCCTGGATGCACAATTCAACGTTCAGTTTGAGACCCTAAAAGGCGAAATGCTTTACCAGGGGTCAGGATTTCACGGTGGATTGGAAACGGTTGGCGATCTGAACCAGCTGCTGGAGATGGTCAGGAAGAAATGACACAAACGGGATTTGGGAAGATCATTTATCAACGGCTCTCAGAACTGCAGCCATCTCAGCTTTATATTAACCGTGAAAAGCTGGAGGCTTTACAATCCGCGATGGATTTCAACCAGCCAGGGGATCTTCCCCCAATCCCGGTCAAATTCTTGGATGGCGCCTGGGTGATGACCGATGGTCATACCCGCGCCTTTGCAGTACACAAAGCTGGTGGGGAAAGGGTTCCCATCATCAGAGATGAGGATGCCCTGGATTGGGACGCTTACCGGATCTGTGTAGACTGGTGCCGAGAAGCCGGGATTGAACAGATCGCAGACCTTGAGGGCCGTGTGATCAGCTCTAATGCTTACGACGCGCTCTGGATTGCTCGCTGCAGGCGAATGCAGGCGCGTCTAAAAGCTGATAGAAGTTGATCCATTCCATGGTTGGCAGGAGATGACCTGGCTGGCACCTTCTGCAAGAAGAAAAAAAACCCAAATTCTGATATATAATGAATTTAACTCTTAGGAACCACGGATAATTGATGAATGCGAGGTTTTCCATGACGGATTATTATGATTCAGGATACGAACCAGAAGAAAAACCAAAGAAGAAGACGGGCTGGCTGATCGGCTGCGGCGCCGCCCTGGTGGTGGGGTGTATCGTCACCTTTTTGTTAATTGGTGGTTTTGCTGGATTGGTGGCCCTGTTTGGAGAAGAGACCACAGGTTTGGATGTTTCCATCAACGGTCCCTCTTCGGATGTGAATGTTGGCGAAGCTTTTCAAATTCAGGTGGCGATTTCGAATTCAGGTACACAAAACTTCACCATCACGGAAATTGGTTTGCCAACGGACCTTTTTGATGGCGCCCAGTTGACCAGCATCAATCCCCCAGGCATTGAAGGCGGTGTCAGTGGGGGCCAACGGACTTACCAATTTGACCTGATGATCGCGCCCAACGGGCAGGAGATGATCACCTTCTTTTTTGATGCTGTACAGGCGGTAGAGGTGGACGCCGAGGTGGATATTGCGGCGGGTTCTCAAACTACGGCGGCCTCCCTTTCACTGGCGATCACCCAGCCTGCTGTGGCGACAGACCCTCCAGACCCTCCGGAAGACGGCATTGAAATTGGTGAAGTGATCCCCTATCAATCGGTCGTGCAAATTGTGGCCATCGTCGAAATGGAAGGCCAGCGGTTTGAAGGTTGGACGGGCTCAGGGACGATCATCTCTGAGGATGGGTTGATCCTGACCAATGCGCATGTGATCCTATCAGACCGTTACTATGAAGTTGTGGATTTGGTGGTCGCCATCACGGTGGCGCAGGATCGGCCCCCCGAGCAGATGTTTTTTGCGGATGTGATCCAGGCGGATGCCGCCCTGGACCTGGCAGTCATCAAAGTCCGCTCAGACCTGAACGGCGCCCCCCCGGACTTCGAGGCGCTGGGGATTCCATCGGTGCCGCTCGGGAGCTCCGATGAGCTCCAGCTTGGTGATGAACTCATTATTATCGGCTATCCCGGGATTGGCGGTGAGACGATCACCCTCACACGCGGAGAGGTCAGCGGCTTTACCTCGGAGCAGCCGTACGGCAACCGGGCTTTTATCAAGACATCTGCCACCATCGCGGGTGGAAACAGCGGCGGGCTGGCAGCCACGGTGGATGGGAAGATCATCGGTGTGCCTACCCAGGTGGGCTCAGGGGATTTAGAAGATAGCATTGTTGACTGCCGAGCCCTGGCCGATACGAACCGGGATGGGGTCGTGGATGAGTTCGACAACTGCGTTCCCACCGGCGGTTTTATCAATGCCCTGCGCCCGATCCGGTTGGCCATGCCGCTGATTGATGCAGCCAGGGCCGGGCAGGTGGCGATTCAAGAGAGTTCGCAGCCGGAACAGCATGAGGATTTTGAGTCGGAGGGGAATGTTATCCTGAGTGAGGAGTTCAATGACAATACCAATCAATGGGCCCTCTACGCGGACGAATCTGGCACGATCGATATCCAAAACGGCCAGATGGTGTTTGAAATCAACGCAGAACGGCTGATCTACTGGTCGACCCTCCCCGGGCAATATGACGACCTGATCCTGGCGACTGAGCCCCAGATCCTGAATTCAACAGGCGACAGCGATTTTGGATTCGTCTGCGGCTACCAGGATGCGAATAATTTCACAGCCTTGGAAATCAGTGAAGATGGCTATTTTTCCATCTGGAAATATGAGAATGATGACTATATTGTGCTGGTGGAATGGACCTACGATGATACCATTGCTGCCGGCGGTCCGTATACCTTGGCCGCCTACTGCGGTCCGGACCGTCTGGCGCTGGCGGTGAATGACACCTTGCTGACAGAAACCGTGGACCCCAATTATCGCCCGGGAAGTGTCGGGCTGATTTCAGGATGCTGGGATACCCCCAATTTGCGAATCGGGTTTGAGAACTTTTACATTCTTCAACCCTGAGTGTTTTCTATCGACAATAAGACCCCGGAGGGCTTGATCTCCTCCGGGGTTTTTGCGTTCTGTCGAGTTTGGTATCTGGGCTGCTCAGCTCCGTCGTTCAGCGATCAGGGCTGCCAATTGATTGAGGGTGTCAAAGGTTTCTGCATTTAGCTCGGTGTCATCCAACTTGACGTTGTATTGATCTTCCACAAACAAGGCCAGGTCCATCAAGTTGAAGGAATCAATCAGCCCGCTGGAAAGCAGGGGTTCGTCGGTTTGCAGATCGCGGTTGGGTTGCTGGAGGATGTTTTGTTTAATGAATGTTTCAACAGTATGGATAATCGCTTGGTTCATCTCTTGATTGCTCCTATCGGTGTGGTTTTTCATTGTGCCCTGGTTACTGGCAGCAAGCGCTTCGAATGCCTGGCAGCAGTGCCTGGAAATACAGCTGGATCCCCTGTGGGGTGAGGTGCACGGCAGAATTGGTAAATTCCTCAGAGGGGACAGAATCCCAAAGATCGATGAATTCCCAGCTGGCAGAGACGGAGCTTTCCGCCAGGGCCTGGCGGTATTGGTCATAGGCCCACCGAGGATAAAAGTGATTATAGCGTATGTCGCTGTTTTTGCCCTGACTGACCAGGATCGGTTCGTTAACCACCAGCATAGGGATCTCCCCGGCTAAATCTGCGCCGGCCTTGAGAACCTCCATGGCCAGCAGGTCCAGGGGCAGGTTGGGGGGTGACCAGCCCTGGAATTGATCGTCACCGGGATCAAAATCCCTTTGAGCGGGTGTGTAGTCCGTGGGATAGGTTTGATCAATGCCGGTGGCAGCCCACATCACCCCGTACAGCTGGAGCTGGATCGCATCCAGGATGGCGCGCCGCCGGCCAATCAGGGTGCGGTCCCAGAAGGTGGTTTTGACTAAGTCGTCGGTGTGGGCCGCCAGGCCAAGCTCAAATTGATCGAGTAAGGGCAATACCCGCTGGGGATTGTTGGCCGCCAGGGGCGTAGCAAGCTGGACTTTCTTGGGAAAGGATTCCAGGGTAACCGGCCAGAGGATCAGGTCCGGGCTGAAACGCAAGGCTGCCTCCAGGATCATCAAATCCTTGGTCAGCGACAGGGTCGGATAGGCCAGGTTGTAGGCGCGCACCCGCTTCCCATCTGTGGTGATCAGGTTCTCTGCGTTGATCCATCCGCTGAGGGTTTCTTCTGGCTTGAGCAGGGTCCCCCAGGCGGCGCTGTCCCCCATTAGAAGGATCCGATATTCGTTCCGGGGTTTTATGCCCCTGCTGATCTCATGGCTGGCCAACATGGCTTCAAGGTCATATAAGCTGAGATTGTATGCCTGTTCGGGGTTTTCGCCGAAGGGCAGGCGGACACGCCCGGGGAAAAGGAGATTGTAGAAGGATACCTGCCCAAGACCCCCTCCAGGCTGGATCATCCCGATTAGAAAATTAAGCAGGACAAAGAGCAGCAAACCCTTGAGGACGATATTCCGCAAGAATCTTGTGGAAGGTTTATGAGCGAATGATGGCTTATTTTCTGCGGTCATGGTTACACTAGTGTTCTGCGTCTTGGAACTGTCTGTGGATCTGGTCGAGCAGCATCAAAGCGGAAAGGTTGCGCACATCCCACCCTTTACGGGTCAGGTACTCGTTGTTGCGGGTTTTATCCAGGCCGCCATTTGGCAGGTGCTGGACCGTGGCCCAGAAGTTCCATAACGGCAAGTGGAATTCATAGGCGGCCTGCGCCATGGCCAGGTTCCGGCCGTGATCCCCCTCGACGTTGTCCGCCTTGGTGGACAGGATCGGGACGATATCTTCCGCTAGGAGCATCTCGATGATCTGGTAGAGGTATTCCAGGTAATCCGCATGGGATAGCGATGGATGCCAGTTCGTTCCAAGGCTGATCAGCACGAGGGAGGGATTGTGCAGGCGGACTTCACAAGCAATGGGACTCTCCTCCTTGTGGCAATATGTGGGGTCGGACCAGCGCGGGTTCAATGCCCCGGGCGCGGTCAGGCCGTTGGCGACGGTGATGCTGCGGTGGGAGAAGGAACCGGCGTACCAGGCGATCGTCTCCTCCAGCTGGCTTTCTCCCTCTGGGAGCGCATATCGGCCCTCATCATACAGGCTCAGAAAATAAGTGGGCGAGCTCTGGCAGTCACCGATGACAGAAAAGGCCCGCCCATCCCGCCCAGATTCCTGCCCGCGCAGGTAGACGGCGATCATTTCCTGTGAAAGCTGTGGATAAACAGGCCAGCTCTGCCAGAGTTCGTAGCGCAGACGCAAATCGGGCGTAGGGGTGCTCAACGCTGAGGATTGTGTTGGGGCGTAGGTTCCGGAGGCTTCTATCTGGTGAGTTTTTGTTTCAGCCGGCTGTCTGGTTAGGGTGATCGTTTTCGAAGGATCGGTAGTATCCATTGGTGCAGCTGTTGTTGGCATGCAGGCGTTCAGGGATGTGCAGCAGAGCAGGATTATTCTGCCTGCCCAGAGAAGGAGCTTGCGCTGGGGGAGGCTCATGGGCTGACCCCCAATAACCCTCCCAAAGCTTTAAGGGCGGAAGCAGGTTCCGGCAGGGCGAACCAGACCCATCCGAGACTGACGAAGGCGAAGGTGCTCAGAACACCGCTGAGTTTGACCAGCCCTGAATAGACGGGCTTTTCGGCCTGCAAACTGGCCAGCCGTGGCCCAACCGCGGCATGCCAGCGGTTGTGGAGAAACAGCCCAAGACCATGCCAGGCGCCCCAGATGAGAAAATTGACCGTCACGCCGTGCCACAACCCGATAATCAGCATGGTGCTGAATTGGGTGCTGAAGATGACCACAGGCACAGGAAGGCGCTTATTTCCCCGAAGATAGCGTGTCAGAGGAAAGAAGAAATAGCTTCGGAACCATTGGGTCAAAGTCATGTGCCAGTTGTTCCAAAACTGGGTAAGGTTGGTTTTCAGGTAAGGTTGGTTGAAATTTTCCGGGAGCTGGAACCCGAGCAGTTTCCCTGTTCCAATGGCGATGTCGGTGTAACCGGCAAAATCAAAGTAAATTTGAAAGCTGTAGGCGAAGAGCATGAGCCACAGCCAGCCTGCTGATTGGACCAGGTTCGCATTGCTGGCCGATAAGGCGATCAGCGCTAGCGAATCAGCAAGGATGAACTTCCGGAACAGCCCCAGGGCCATGCGCTTTCCACTCTGCAGCAGACCTTCCGCATCCAGCGGTTGGGGGGTGTACAGATCCTTACGAAAGCGGCCCAGCCGATCTAGGGGGCCGGCGACGAAGGCCGGGAAGAAGAGCATATACACCAGGTATTCTCCCAGCTGAATGTCCGCCAGGCGGCCGTTGAGCCGGTCGATCAGGGTGTGGATCAATCGAAAGGCGACATATGAGAAACCCAACCAGCCCAGATCCGCGGCCTGGGCCAGACCGGGATCCTGCCCCACCAGTTTGCGCAGGCCCATGCTCGCATAAGTGGTCAGAACGGGGGTCTTGAGAACCAGAAAAAGCAGCAGCAGGCCCACTATACCCATGCTGATGCATGTACGGGTTGGACGTGTGAAGCGTATGAGCGCCAGGGTCCCGAGAACGAACACGGCCAACAGGATCAGGATCAGGTGGATTTGTGGGGGGCGGGTGGGTGTGATCAACCCCTCAAGGCTGAGATAACGTGTGAGGCCGATCAAAACGACCACGGCCAGGGATAATGCGCCAACCGCTGCATTTTGGTGAACTTTGAGCTGGCCCTGATCGGCTGTTAGCCCCCAACTGAGGAAGATCAATCCCAGGGTCGTCGTGGGAAGCCAGAAGTCCATATTCCGGATGGGCAGTGTGGGCTGCAGCCAGTAGATCGCCAGGATAGAGACTGCCAGGAGTCCCCAAAAGCGGCTTTTCCCAGGTAAAAGCAGGCGCAGGAGCAGTGCCGCCAGGCCGAGGATGAGGACTTCTATGACTGTCATCTAGAATCCCTGGTAGATCCAGAGTGGGGTGCGATCCGCGCTGAAGATGACCAGCAAAGCGATCAACAGGCACAACAAGACGGCATACAGGTTTTCTTTGGTGAAGAGGTGCTTTTTAAGCCAGCGCATCCCGAGCTCCTATTCAAGGCCGCAAACGCGCCACTCACCGGCCTCCTGCCTCACAAGGTAGGTTTGTCCGCCCAGTGGGAATTCACGGATTTCCCCTTCATAACTGGCCGCGATCGCGCCCTGGCAGGATACCCGCGCCAAGTCGCCTTCCTGGCTGATTGTCTGGCAAGATACATTTTCCAGGGTGATCTCAACGCTGAGAAAACTATCGAATTCCAGCAGGGCCATGGACTCGTAATCAGCGCAGGAGAGGCCTACCAGGCGGTCTTGATCCTTTGCGACCAGCGCCTGGTAGTATCGCTCTACGGTTTGTGCGGGGGCATCCCCGCCGCCTGTGCAGGCGCTAAGCAGAATCATTAATGATAAGAGGGTCAATCCAAGCAGCCGCTGTGTTTTATGAGCCATTTAACCGTCTCCCGAGAATAATTAGGATTTTAACTGCTACTCCGTTGTCAGAATTTCTTTGAATTGATCCAGGGTGTAATACCCGTAGATTTCAATCCTGTTGAGATAATACAAAGTGTTCCAGGTATGGATTTTTGAGGTCCCCAGGCCCATGCCGGCCCGGTAGCCATAATCGCTCACTTTCTGCGCTGAGAAGGGATCGATGGCGCCAAAGGGGTAGGCAAAGGTTTCGATTGGGGTGGAAAGGGATTCTTCGAGATCGGTTTTGGATTGTCCAATCTCCTTGCTGGCGATGCCGTGATTAAGGGTCAGATCGGCGTGGGAGTAGCTGTGGCTGCCAATTTCCCAACCGGCTGCGACCATTTCTGAGATTTGCGGGATGGTGACGAAATCCGGCGAGCCGTTGACCCGGTTGGCGACGATGTAAAACACGCCGGGAAAATCCAATGCCTGCATGATTGGAAAGGCGTTTTCATACACGCTCAAGTGCCCGTCATCAAAGGTGATCACCACGGGCTTTTCCGGCAGCTCGCCGCCATCCAGCAGGGCGGTCAATAGGGTTGAGATCGGAATTGGCGTAAACCCCATCTCTGCCAGCGCCTGCATCTGGGCCTCAAAGTCAGGGACCGAGACGTTGTAGCGGCTGAGTGAGGTTTCGCCATCTACGTGGTGATAAAGCAGGATCGGTGCAACCACTTCTCCTGGTTCGTTATAATCCCACTGGGGTGTGGGGG
>CAZLEK010000091.1:0-9874 GCA_964558525.1 uncultured Candidatus Brevefilum sp. | reverse complement strand
GGCATAGTGAAGATGACGATTATTTTTAGCAGAAAACTCTTTTTCCTTGTGTCCTTCGTGTGTACTTCGTGTCCTTTGTGTTAATTTTTTGCCCAATGCCTGAGTAGACACTTAGTAACAATCATTGTCTGAAGGCTGTTTATCCTGATGTGGTTCAGGATGCGATCAACCATCAAGGCAAACTGCTCAATTCCCCGCTCAAGCGGGGCTGCTGGATCAATATCAGCAGCGGCAGGGGCCTATTGCAAAAGAAAAAGATTGAGGAACTGGCCGAAATTTTGGCATACATGGCGCTGCTGCCTGACCTGGCAGCCCAAGTGGGTCAGCAGGAGGCCGCCGCCGATGGAGGCCAAAGCTGATAAAAAGTTCAGGTGTGAAAAGGCATTTCAATCAGGATATCGACAAGACCTATCTCATGGATCGGCGCACTTCCTTCAGCGCCATGCGGCCCTGAATACTTCAAAGAATAGGAGTCAAAAATTATGATCGGTATGGATTGTGTCCCACTGTTAGAAGTGACAAGGGGTGAGGTTGTTGAATCCATTCATTACGGCGCCTTTATCGTCCTAGATGTGAACGGCCGGGTGATCGCAGGCCAGGGGGATGCGGAACTGATGACCTACCCGAGAAGTTCAATGAAACCATTCCAGGCCCTGCCCTTTATCGAACGCGGTGGTGATGCGGCCTTCGATTTCAACCAGGAGGAGATCTCAATACTGTGCGCATCTCATTCCGGCACTGATGCACATAAGGCAGTGTTGGAGGGCATGCACGCCAAGATTGGCACGCATGAGGATGATCTGGCCTGCGGCGTCCATTGGCCAGGGGATGCTGAAACGCGGGAGGCGATGAAACAGGCAGGCGAGGAACCGACGCCATTCCGGCATAACTGCTCCGGAAAGCATACCGGCATGCTGGCGCATGCCTGCCTGCGAGGCCTGACCACAGAGGGCTACCTCAACCCCCAGCATCCGGTTCAGGTAACGATTCGGGAAACTTTGGCGGAGATGGTTGAAATGGCGCCTGACGCAATGCCCCTGGGGATTGACGGCTGCTCAGCGCCTGTCTACGGTGTCCCCCTGCGGAATATGGCCGGAGCGGTTGCGAAATTGGCCGATCCTGCCAGGCTGAGTGAAAACCGGGCGGAGGCCTGCCGCAAGATCACCGGCGCAATGATGGCTTACCCCGTGATGGTGGCCGGGCCGGGGAAATTTGACACAGAATTGATGCGGGCGGCGGGTGGAAAAATCTTCAGCAAGGGCGGTGCGGAAGGCTACCAGATTCTGGGGGTCATGCCGGGCGTGCTGGGGGAGGATTCGCCAGGTCTGGGGATTGCGATCAAAATTGCCGACGGCGACCATAACGGGCGCGCCAGGACGGCCGTCAGCTTGAAGATCCTGTCAGCCCTGGGCGCCCTCAATGAGGATGAGCGCTCTCAACTTGAGGAATTTGGGGCTGTGCCGGTGAAGAACTGGCGGAAATTGGTGGTGGGTGAAGTCCGCCCGGCTTTTGAGTTGCCAAAATTCACTTTTAGGGAGGGATAATGCCATCGGAAAAGGCGTTTGACAAGTGGGTCATCACAATCCGCCAGCGTTTGATTGAGGCTTTCGGCCGGCCGGAGTGGCGGCCAGCCCTGCCGCCTGTGGATGAGCTTGTCTCGACGATCTTGTCCCAGAACACCAACGACGTCAACCGTGACGCGGCCTTCAGCCAGTTGCGGGAGTCCTTTCAGGACTGGAAGGCGGTAATGCAAGCGCCGACCGAGGCCGTCGTTGCAGCTATCCGCACGGCTGGGCTTGCCAACCAGAAAGGGCCTCGTATTCAAGGGGCTTTGCGGCAGATCGCCGAACATAACGGCGGTGAGATCAGCCTGGAATTTTTGCGGGATATGGGCCTGGAGGAAGCCAGGGCGTGGCTGACGGATCTCAAAGGCGTTGGGCCGAAGACGGCAGCCATTGTCTTGTTATTTTCAATGGGAATTCCAGCCTTTCCCGTAGATACCCACATCTACCGGGTGACGGGCCGGATCGGGCTTCGTCCGGAAGGGTTATCGGTTGAGAAAACGCACACCTACCTGGAAAACAAGATCCCAGAGGAGGCGTTTTACGACCTGCATTTAAACCTCATCCGGTTAGGCCGGCGGGTGTGCGGCGCCAGAAAGTGGCACTGCTACCGCTGCCCGGTGGAAGATCTGTGTGAATTTACAGAAAAAAACCTGGATCCGGAGGAGGTTTAACCCTCAGCGGAGTCCAGGCTGTGTGTTTTTTTGATCTTTTTCTCAGATTATGCTTCTGATGCTAGCTCCCCGATCAGCGACCAGGGTCCGGTCCAGGTGATGCGGACCGGACGCTCCTGACCCAACAGGTTTTCTGCATTCTCCACGAAAACCAGCTTGTTGGTGCGGGTTCGGCCGCGCCAGCGGCCTTTTGCTTTTTCTTCAAACAGCACCGGCAGGTTTTGACCCATCAGTTGGCTGTTGATCTCAGCTGCGATTTCCTCTTGAAGGGTTTCCAGCAGGCGGAAGCGGCGCATTTTCTCCGCTTCAGGAACGTCATCTGCCATTTTGCGCGCTGAATAGGTACCCGGCCGGGGTGAGTAACGGGCCAGATGGGCCACATCCATGCGTAAATCCGCCAGTAAAGCATATGTTTTTTGAAACTGGGCTTCGGTTTCACCCGGGAAACCCACGATGACGTCGGTGGCGATTGAGACGCCGGGAATCCGCGCCCGGATTCGACCGATCAGCTCTCGGTAAGCCGCAGCTGTGTAGCCGCGGCGCATGTCCCGCAGGATCGCATCATCAGCAGCCTGGATGGGCACTTCGATATGCTCACATACCTGGGGAAGTTGTGCCACTGCATCCAGGAGATCATCGGTCATCCAATTGGGGTGCGAGGTCAGGAAGCGGATCCGTTTCAGCCCGGAGATCTCATGGAGATCGCGAAGAAGCATGGCCAGGGTGGGGCGTTCGGGGAGGTCCAGCCCATAGCGGTCAACAATCTGACCGAGCAGGGTGACCTCTTTCACGCCCTGGTTTGCCAGGCTGCGAGCTTCCTGGAGGATCTCGTTGTAAGGCCGGGAGTGTTCAATCCCGCGTTTGGCGGGGATGATACAGTAGGTGCAGGCATGGGAGCAGCCGTATACGATGGGGATGTAGGCTGAGACTAGATTGTTTTGTTCTTTCTTCGGCAGGGTCAGCTCGCCATCCAGGAGGGCGTTCAGGGTGGTTTGTTTGGCAAGGGCGTTTGTCTTTGCGGCTCGCTCGGTGAGAAATCGCAGTAAGGGTTCTGGGTCAGAGGGCGGCGAGACCACATCTACCCAGGGAAAGCGATCGAGAATCTTCTGGTTGCCTCGCACGCCGATCAGGCAGCCCATCAGGTTAATGACCAGGTCGGGGTTTTTATCTTTCAACGGCTTCAGAGAACTGAGCCGGCCGATCGCTTTATCCTCGGCGCTTTGGCGTACCACGCAGGTGTTGAGGATAATCACGTCTGCTTCCTGGGGTTTTCGGGTGGGTGTGTAGCCCAGCCTTTCCAGGATGGAGGCCAACCGGCGTGAATCGGCCACGTTCATCTGGCAGCCTTCTGTCCAAATGTGATATTTCATAGGGCGTCATTATACTCGACGAGGGCAAAAGCCCCAGGGCAATCGCAAAATTCAAGGGCTTGAAAAAATGGTTCCCCGCAGCGTCCTCGTTGCGGAGAAATGGGTAAAGCAGGCGTAAATAATCATTCAATAGAGAAATTCGCATTTAAAATGGCGTTTTTTCGCCGACGGGGATGTCGGCGAGAGCGGATAATTGGGAAGAGATACCATCGATCATCCTTCGGAGAAAAAGAATTTTAAGCATAACTTTTCTTGGTGATCTGGCGATTGCCCTGGCAAAAGCCCTAAACAAGACCATTAAATTATGATATAGTATTAACAACATTGAAAACCATCGTAAACGACCCTCGCCGGTGGGGATGGAATCCCTCCCGGGGAGTGGTTTATTTGGATTTATTTAAGTTATAATGGGAACAATTCTGCAGGTATCGTCAATTCTTTATGGAGAAGGTGCAATGGATTTTGAAATTACCGAATATAAACGCAGTACTGTGATTTACACGAGCGGCCGGATTGACAGCTACACCGCCCCGGAAGTTGAGGAGGCGTTGAACCAATTGATCGAAAAAGGCCAATATAATATTGTCTTTGACATGCGGGATGTGACCTTTGTTTCCAGCGCAGGCTGGTGGGCTTTGATTCGCGTCCAAAAAGAAGTCAAGAAGATGAACCGCGGCGAGTTGGTTTTGGTGAAGCTGGATGACCGCATTCGTGAATCGATGGACCTGGTGGGCATCGGGCCGTATTTCAAGGTTTTTGACGATCTGATCGAAGCTGTGGGGAACTTCTAAATTCGATTGACCGATTGACTTGATCTTCAGGATCGTGAAAGGATCAATTAGGGGCTGGGAATATCGCCAGCCCTTTTTTGGTTAAGGGTGGTTCTTCGCTGATCGAGGCGCTGTTGAGGCTCCCATCCATACCAGCAGGATCCTGAATTTGATGAGTTTCTATTTCGTTTGTTTGGGCATTGCCTACTCCCCGGGGGGCGTGATCCAATTCGCCCTTTTGTGCTTGTGGTCCTACAGCCGGTTTTCCTCCTGGCTGACTTCATAGAGGCGTTGATGGATCTGCTTTAGGATCTCAAGGTCCATCTTGACCACTTTCCGGTCGTAGGTCAGGAAGCCGTTGACCTCGGTTTCCACGTCCGTGGTTTGGGTGTAGACTGCTGCGGAAAGCCCGGCTCGGATCCAGGGGATGAGCTGCTCTTCCAGGAGCTTGCGGTAACCTTCCGTCAGTTCCTCGCAATTATTGAACTTCTTGTAGCCGAAGTCCTGATCGGGGTTCCAAACGTGACCGGTCAGCGGCAGGCTGTACCCGCCGAATTCTGACAGCACCCAGCCCCGCTTAGGTTCTGGGTCCGCTTTGGGGAGGGGTTTAAAGTAGACATGTTCGCTCTTAAAATCACCCGCGCCTTGATCGAACCAGCCGCTGGCATGGTCCACCAGGCGGGTTGGATCCATTGCCTTGGTCCACTCAGAGATCTCTGCTGCATCGAACTGGCCCCAACCTTCGTTGAAGGGGCACCAGATGGCTATGGAGACGACATTGTTCAGAGCTGCCAGCATCCGCCGGTATTCCCGGCGGAATTGTTCCCGGTTCTCAGGGTTCCTTCGACCAAGGCGCCAGTAGCAGCGGTCATCGTGCATTTTGGGGAATAACTGGGCAAACACGAACCAGATCGGTTTGGGGCTGATCCCTCCGCTGACCATATCCTGCCAGACGATCACCCCAGCGCGGTCGCAATGCGAATAGTAACGGGCGGATTCCACCTTGATGTGTTTGCGGACCATGTTGAAGCCGGCTTGTTTAATGAACGCAATCTCCCAGCGCACCGCTGCGTCGCTGGGCGGGGTGTACAAGCCGTCCGGCCAGTAGCCCTGGTCCAGGGGGCCGTACAGGAAGGTGGGCTGGTTGTTGAGGCAGAAGCGCAGCCGGCCCTGACCGTCCGCTGCCAGGCTGTATTTGCGCATCCCGAAATAGCTGTGTACCTGGTCGATCGCCTTGCCCTTATCGATCAAGCTGACGGTCAGGTCGTAGAGGAAGGGGCTCTCCGGCGACCAGGGTTTAGGCGACGTCAAGGTGAGGGTCAGTGTCTCTTCGGTTTTTCCTTCTCCGCTGGCGACCGGTTCCTGACCGTCGTACACCTCTGCCCTCACACGCAGATCGGCACCTGGATGGTTTACCTGTACCTGGAGGGCCGCGGAATCGTCATCAAACTCGGGCGTGATTTGTAGGGATTGGATGTAGGTTCGCGGGACGAATTCGAGCCAGACGGTCTGCCAGATGCCGGAGATGGTGGTGTACCAGATAAAGCTCGGGCTGAGGACCTGCTTGCCGCGTTGGATCGGTTCGCTGTCGCTGGGATCCTGGACGCCGATCAGGAGCGTGTTAGGGCCTTCCTTCAAGGCATCGGTGATGTCAAAGGTGAAGGGGTCATAGCCCCCGATGTGTTCGCCGATGGGCTGGCTGTTGAGAAAAACCTGGCATTGCCAATCGACCGCGCCGAAATGGAGCAGCGTCCGCCCCGTGGGGTGTTCGTCTGTGATCTGAAAGCTGCGCCGGTACCACAGGGTTTCCTCTGGTTGAAGCTGCCGGCCCACACCGGAGAGCGCGCTCTCCAGGGGGAAAGGCACCCGGATCTTGCCAGGGAAGACCTCTGGGATGTTTTCACCTTGGCGGGTGATGGCGTAGTCCCAGGCCCCGTTCAGGTTTTGCCAGCTCTCGCGGGCCATTTGGGGCCGGGGATATTCTGGGTGGGGAAGGTCTGGGTCAACCTCTGCAGACCAGGGTGTGGTGAGGGCGGGTGTGATGTTTGGGACGTTATGTTTCGTCATGAGATCTCTTCAGGGCTGGTGGGTGCTTATTGATTATGATTATAAAGGGTTTATGGGTGTCTTTGTGTTGGTTTTTGGTGGATCACTATGTTTGTTGAAAAAAACCTGGTGTGAGGGGTAGGGGAGAAGGACACATCTGCCTGCTTGGGCGGATCTTCCGGATTTACCTTCAGCGCTGCTAATACAAGTGGATTTAATTTTTGATTAGTCGAAACTCATGTTGTTTATTTCAAGGTTTCAATGAAAACAATAAGATCACCAGCGGATCGACTCATCCGCCTTTGGGGCTTGGTGCAGTTGCCTCACCTCAAGCGGCATGGAAGTTTATTGTTTACTGAATGAAATCACAAAAGTCACTGTTTTCAAGGGGGTCGGAGAATGTGATCCATTGCGGGAACACTTTAAAAGCAAAAACCATAGCGATACTGCGTGCAAAGCCGCTATGGTTGGATGAGGTGGGTAAATTTATTCCATTTTTCAATCGATCGTAATGCTGTATCCCGCTTTCTGGCGGGTGAAATGCGTCGTGCCGCTCACCACCAGCACAACGGAGTCCACATCGCCGCCGATATTCAGGTCGATGGTTGCGGTGTTGTCTTCATCCAGGGATACCGGGGTCACGGTCGTCTCGTCCCCAAAGGTGATCAAGGAAAGCCGATAGGTCTGGGGAAGCACATTTTGCACCCGGACGAAACCCTCGGCACTCCAACCGCCCTGATCGTTTTCCAGGTCTGAAAAATAATCAATTGCCTCAATCTGAATGTCGTCAATGACCATCCCCAAACCGTTGACCGCTGCATCGGTGACATAATCAAAGCGCAGGGTGACCTTCTCACCGGCATATTGACTGAGATCCACCCGTTCCTCCTGCCAGCCGTTGGTCTGTCCGTTAAGACCGCAGCCGTAGCTGTTGCCGGAGGGGTTTTCTGTGGTGCAGGACGTGGAGTTAAGGATCTCCCAGTTTTCCCCATCGATGGCGGCGGAGACGAAGACATAATCATAATCCTTTTCGAGGTCGTACCAGGTCTGGTAGGTCATCTCTACCGGCCCGGAAACATCGCTCAAGTCGAATTGTTGTTCCAGGTACATGTTGGAATGGTCGCCCATATTGGTCCAGAAGAAATAATCGCCTGAATAAGGCTGGGTGGGCAGGATCAGCTCTGTCAGGCTGCCTGTAAATTGCAGGGTGTGTTCACCGGGACAGGTGACTTCGATATAATCGACCCCAAATTGGGCGACATCCACCTGTGATTTTCCGGTCGGGCAGGTGGGGAAAGTGGTCCCTGGGTTGGCCCGCGGGGCTGTCGGATATACACGATAGGCAAAGCGGCCGTCTTTAACCCGGCTGTCGCCCAGGAAGTTTGCAACAGCCCAATCTGCGAAGACGTCTTCTGCGGTGATCAACTGTCCGGTTTGTGGGTCTGTGATGTTCATTTCTGAGAGGACGATATCAACGCTTTTCATCCCATTTTCGTCGTGGGCCACAACCGCTTTGGTAAACTCCTCTCCGAAGCGGTCATAAAGATAGGTGGTGAACAGAAAGGCCGCGCCGTAATGCGGCCCATTGCTGCCGACATCCGTACCCCAATCGGTCAGCTGCAGGTCAGGGTTGACGATGTATGCATAGTCGAAACCGCCGGTGTCCAGGTCGTTAATCAACTCTGCCAGCATGGAAAAACCTTCATTCAGCCAGGTTTCCTCGTTTTTGTCCCGGTACCAGTGGATCATGTGCTGATGTTCATGTGCCAGGGTGCCGTAAATGTAATCCTCCCACAGGTAGACGTTGTCTGAATTGATCAGGAACATCTCGTGGGCGTTGGAATATTCGTGCGCGTCCGGGTGCAGTTCGTCGGCCGAGGAGAAATATCCGGCCAGTGATTGCCCCAGGCCGCCGGCATAAACGATATAGATTCGCTCGTCGCCATCCACACCTGGGGACCACTCACTGCCGAAGAATGCCTGGTTGGTGGGGTAGATTTCATCATCAAAAGCGTCTCCCAGGGTGTTAAGGTCCCTGGTGTTATAATCAACGCCGTTCTCAATCCAGATGTAAACATGGTCGCCCAGGTAGCGCAGGGTGGCGCTGATCTTGAAATTCTCGTTGCTGTCCACATTGGTCACCCAGAAATCCTGTCCATCTCCCAGGTCGTAGGGGGCGTTGGGGTCAGGAAACGTCTCTGGAATATCCGTTTTGCCGCCCAAGCGTTCACCCAGATCGATGGCATTGTTGATCGGGACGACCTCTTCTTGCAAGATTTGAAGGGTCTCCTGCCCAGCTGCCAGGGTGGCTGGATCCTCTTCCGGTTCGGGAACCGGGTTTAAAGGCAGGGATTCATTTCCGGGATCCGGATCGGGTTCCACCAGGGTAGGAAAGGGATCAGTTTCCTCTGGTGTGACATTGAAGACATATGGCGTGGGTTGAGCGCCGTCTTGTTGAGAGATAAAGATGGCGCCGCTGGCAAATAGAACCAGGCAGATGCCCAGGCAGCATAAAGCGCCGATCAGTAAGACCGTTAAAATGATAGGAAGGGTGCTTGAAGTTTTGTCCATGGATCACTCAGCTTTTTTTTACCGATATTCGATTGGCTTTCCAGTTTCAATGACGGCAAGGCGGCGGCGGCCGGAAAGATTTGCTTTTCTTATTTATACCTTGATTATAAAACTTTTGACAGCAAGTGAGGGCGTGCTCAGCGTCATCACAAGGTTGATTTTTCGCGTTGTGAATAGCGCTTGTTGATTATCAACCCCATCCTGACCTTTGGTCTGGCTGGTATGACCCCGGCCACAAAAAAAACCTTCATTGCAATATCGGCCCAAGCGGGAACGAGGCTCTCTATGTGACCGGAAATATGTGCCAAAATTGGCTCTTGAAGCACTTGCTGGATTCCTTCGGGGGCCTGCCGTGAGCGAGAAGCGGGGAAGGTCGGGAGCCCGGAATAACAGCGGGATGAATTTGTTTTATTGTTGGCCTGGTCCATGCTGGCGTCTATTGGCTGGCAGGTGGCTGGAAAATATTTTGAAAAGGTTTTATGGAAGAAAAGCTTCGCTTGTGATAAAAAATTTGCCAGAACCAGCGCTGTACCTGACCTCAGCCTACTTTGGACCGCAAAATTCAAACCATGAAGGCAAGCGTGAAGTCTGAATAGCGTTAGCTGGGGTAACCACTCAGCCTGAATAATGACCTGGTAAAGAGTAATCGTAATTATCCTGGTGGGATATTTTGGATGCGCTCAAATGCCATAAGCTGCGCCTTAGGTCAGGAAGGCGGAACCTGCGTAGGAAACAAACAAACCAGAATAGTTAAGATGACACTGATGATTTGTTGAAAACTCATTTTCTTTGTGCCCTTCCAAACCCCTCGCTCGGTTATGGCTCCTTCCGCTTCGCTTCTGCCCCCTCCGCTTTGCTCCGGGGGTTCCGCTTCGCTTCAG
>CAZLEK010000090.1:0-9890 GCA_964558525.1 uncultured Candidatus Brevefilum sp. | reverse complement strand
ATTAATCGGGAAATTGGCATTAAAACCTGGCTTTTTACGCCGACGAGGACGTCGGCGAGAGCGGAAAGTTGGGATGAGATACCATCGATTATCCTTCGGATAAAAAGAATTTTAATCATTCCTTTTCGTGGGGATCTTGCCATCGCCCTGGCGCGGACTGCCGCTGATAAGAATTAAGGATGATTTGATGCTAAAATTTTAAGTAAACATGATGGAAAAGAATTGTAATGTTAAGCAACTGGGTCGGATCCCGTACCAGGCTGCCTGGGATCTGCAAAATGCCCTGGCGGAGAAAATTACGGCGGGGGAGCATCCCCAGACGCTGCTCCTGCTGGAACACCCGCACACCTACACCCTCGGCCGGCGGGGGCACGTTGAAAACCTCCTCTGGTCTCCGGAACGGCTTAAAATGGAAGGCGTGAAGGTCGAGTGGGTGGACCGGGGCGGGGATATCACCTACCATGGGCCGGGGCAGCTGGTGGGCTATCCCCTGCTGCGCCTGGCGCCGATCGGCTGGCAGGGAGACCGGCTGCCCCAGGTGGACTATTTAGGCTATCTTCGCAAGCTGGAACAGGTACTGATCGAAACGCTGGCGGCCTTTGAGATTTCTGGTTTTCGGGCGGAGGGAAAAACGGGGGTGTGGGTCAACCCCAAAGGTGAGCTTGGCCTAAAAAAAATCGCCTCCATCGGCGTCAAGGTGGATTCAAGGGGGGTCTCACGGCATGGGTTTGCCTTGAATGTTCACCCAGATATGTCCTATTGGGAGGGGATCGTGCCCTGTGGGCTGGCGGGGGTGGAGATGACGAGCATGGCGGATTGTTCATCCCCACTAGTAGAAATCGACAGTGTTCAGGGGGTGCTCATCGATTGTTTTGGAAAAATATTTCAGATGAAAATGGGTTGAGAGCGCCATCCGTTGTTGATTAGGCGCGGAAATCCTTGGTTTGTTTGCTTGCGGCGCCTGATAAAAATGCAAACGGTTTGACAGCCACCCAAAAAATCATTAAACTAAGATTACCTAAAATTTGATATAATTTGTTTGTTAGCTGAATCCTGTGGTTCATTAAAGGAGGTTCGATGGCCGATTTAGATTTTCAACTGACGATGCGATCCGGGCCCACACCGGGAAAGACTTATCCAATTGAACAGGAGGAGCTCCTGCTCGGTCGGGATCTGGCCAATGACATTGCCATCAGCGATCCGGAAGTTTCGCGCCGGCATGCCCGGTTTGTCATCCAGAATGATAATGTCCTTGTGGAAGATCTGGGGTCGACCAACGGCACCTTCCTTAATGGCGAGCGCATTTCCAGCCCTCAGCAATTGCGGCCGGGGGATGTGCTCACCCTGGGCGAGAGTATTGTGCTGGTCTTTGAAAAAGCTGGTTACGATCCAGACGCCACGGTCGTTTCATCTCGTGGAGAGCCCACAGTGCAGGGTCAGCCGGAACCTCAAGCCTTCCAGGCGCCTCCGGATCCGGCTGCTTACCGGCAGCCGCAGCCCTCACCGCAGAAGCAGGCCGCTCGCCCGCCGCAATCACCGCCCAAGCGCGAGGCCAGAGAAAAGAAAGGCGGCTTCCCCGCCTGGCTGCTGATCCTGATCATTGCCATCGTGGTGATTGGCTGCGTGATCGCCGTCACCCTGTATTTCATGCCGGCCTCCTGGTGGTGCGCCATCACCTTCAATATGCTGGAAGGCTGCCCGATCCCATAGCAGCAATTCTTATTTTTTCAGAGGCTGTCTTTTTTTGGAATGGACAGCAACGAATAATAATTTAACAACCTGATTCCGCAGCGGCGTTGCGCCCAACACCGCTGCGTTTCAGTTTAATGCCCACGGCTAAAAAAAGAAATCTTGACACGTCCCAGTGGGGCGTCTCTACCCAAGACCTCAAAGCAAAAACGGTTGATCAGTGGATAAAAATTTGGGTCAGTATCCCGGTGAAAGGCGCGCTGGATGGGGCAAAGGCCATCCGATCGAATAATGGCTGAAGGCATTCCCTTGCTCTTCCGCCAGACCTAACAAGCGCTGAATCGCTTCCAGTATTTCCTCAGCTCTTTGAACCTCCCCTGAGTCGATGGCTGGATAAAGCGCCAGGAACAGGTTCTCGAGAATTACCTCCACGGGCGCTTTTGCGCGCCGTGCGTAATCGTCGGCGATATCCCTCTCAATGGCCTGGTCAATGGGCGGCCACCAGGCGCTGCGGAAGTAGGCGCTGGGGACACGGATCTGTTGGTAGCGACGCATTGTCTTGTAGGTCTCAATTGTCAGTCGGACGTTATCTTCTACCGCTGGATCAGGGTTGATCGAAGCAAGGTGATTGATGTAGTCCCCCTCCAATTCTCTCAAAGTCATGCCGTACTGCGCTTGCAGCGCGGCGTCAATGCTCTCTGCATCCGAACTTGCTTCGGGAAGATGGAAGTAGAAATCTAAAAAGGCTTCCACCCCCCAGGTTTCAGACAGGTATGCCACCAGCCCGCCGGCCTCCAGGTAGCTGATCTCGTGCTGGGCGGCGTAAAAATCATTCACGAAATCAGTCATAGGGATATAGCGATCCATCGCCAGCAGGGCTGCGGCACGCTGGAGGGGATCACCATCCTGGTAATGCCCGCCGGCGAAATACACGGCCAACCCCTCAGCAAACAACGTGGGGCGTGGGCCGTCATTCAGCTGGCGATCTAGAACGTGTACGATTTCGTGATGGATGATGTTTGAAAAATCGGCCCCGGCCCAATTGCGGTCTGAATAGGTGATGACGGCGATGTCGGTGGCAAAGCCGCCCTGCCCGATCACGCTGGGGATCAAAGCCAGGGTGAGCGGCTCATCCAGGGCGGTGTCATCCGGGCCGATCTGAGACTCGAACTGTGCCAGGGCTTCGTTGGTTTGGGTTTCAAGTATTTCTTGAATTTTAAGGATGTCTTCCTCAGCGTCCGTGCCCGTGATCATGTGGACGGTGCAGCAGCTTGTGTGTACCTCCGTCCAGGTGTGGGGTTCTCCGCCTGGATGGGGCAGAAGGTTCACCCCTGTCTCCCAGGAGAGGCCCATTTCAGGCAGTTCCAGCTGAAAAGTTACGAAACCAGGCGGGTGATCTTTGGTATCCATGAACCAATAAAACACTGCCTGCTGTGAATGGCTGGAAAACCTGGCGGTTTCCAGAACCTCGCCGGGTCGATCAGCCTCGGCGAGTGTGATCTCTTGCCCGCCGAGTGCTTCCTGACCGCGATAAGTCACCCGCAGGCTGAGCTGGTCCCCGACGAGATGGGGGGCAGCTGGGAAGAATTCTATAGTAAAGTCTTCTCTGGCCGGCGGCTTTATCACCCGGCTTACGCTGTCGGTGTCCGGGTGATCAAGGCGATACGCCCTGTGGGGAGCCATCCCCACAGCGACGCAAAGAACCAATAAAAGGCGAATTAACATATTTCAAATTCTACCCGAGTATTATTAATGAAATCTTGGCGTTTGTAGAGGCCATTGAGGGGTTTGGCCCCTGTGCTATAATGAAAAACGATGAAAAGGCATGTGAAACCCATTCACGAAGGTAAAGAAATTCATGTTTAAAAAAATCACCCAGCTTTTCGGAGGCGATCCGCATAAGCGAAAAGTGGATGCTCTGAAAGAAATTGTTGACCAGATCAACGCGCTTGAACCAGATTATGAGCGCTTGAGCGATGCAGCCCTGGCGAAAAAGACCCCGGAATTCAAACAACGTTTGGAGAATGGTGAAACCCTGGATGATTTGCTGGTTGAAGCCTTTGCCGCCGTCCGCGAGGCCAGCAAGCGCACCCTCGGACAGCGGCACTATGATGTGCAGCTGATCACGGGGATCACCCTGCACCGGGGAGAGATCGCAGAGATGCGGACGGGTGAGGGCAAGACCCTGGCATCCACATTGCCGTTGTATCTGAACGCCCTGAAGGGGCGTGGCGCTCACCTGGTGACGGTCAATGACTACCTGGCGCGTCGTGACGGGCGCTGGATGGGGGTCATTTTCCGTTTTTTGGGGATGTCGGTTGGCATTTTGCAGATGGCCTCCCGGACTGAACATGGTCGCAAGGCTTTTCTTTACGACCCCTCTGAACGCTCCCCGATTGAGGAGCAGGATCAGCTGCGCCTGGTGGACAGGGTTATGGCTTATGCGGCGGATATCACCTACGGTACCAACAACGAATTTGGCTTCGATTACCTGCGCGATCATCTGGCCAAGAGCAAGGAGTCCCAGGTACAGCGGGGCCATGCTTATGCCATCATCGATGAGGTGGATAACATCCTGATCGATGAGGCTCGGACGCCGTTGATCATCTCCGGTCCGTCCCATGAGGATTCTGAGTGGTATATCCGTATGGCGCAGGTGGTGAAACAGCTACTGCCGGAGGATTACGAGGTCAGCGAGAAGGATCGGACGGTGACCCTGTCAGAGATTGGCCTGGCGCACGTGGAAGATATCCTGGGAAGGCCGCTGCGTGACCCGGAGCGTCCGGAGGACATCACCCCAGAGCAGGCGCGACTGCTTGGTTTTCTTGAGCAGGCGCTGCGGGCGGAATTCCTGTTCCATCGCAACAAGGATTACATCGTCCAGAATAATGAAGTGGTGATCGTGGACGAGTTCACAGGCCGGCTGATGCCAGGACGCCGCTGGTCAGACGGGCTCCATCAGGCGGTGGAAGCCAAAGAAGGCGTTCGGGTCCAGGAAGAAAACGTGACCTATGCGACCATCACCATTCAGAACTACTTCCGCTTATATCATAAATTGGCCGGTATGACGGGCACTGCCCTGACCGAAGCGGAAGAATTTTACAAAATCTATGGCCTGGATGTCCTGCCGATTCCGACTCACCTGGAATATCGAGCGATGGGGGAGGAGCCAGATCTGATCGAGTCGCAAGACCGGGATGAATCAGGCTATAAGTACACCTATTACCACTATCCTCAAGATGGGGATCAGCGTCCGGTGTTTTGGAAGCGCAAAGATTATCCAGATGTGGTCTACCGCTCTGAGGAAGCGAAATTACGCGCGATTGTTAAGGAAATTATTTATTATCACGTCATCGGCCGGCCCCAGCTGGTTGGCACCAGTTCGGTTGAAAATTCAGAACACCTTTCTGAGCGGCTTAACGCCGCCAATGTGCGCCGCCTGTTAGAAGTCTTCCTGATCCGCTACGCCTACATACAGCAGCACAATCTGCAGGATCAGGACGTGATGTCCACGCCTGAATTGGATCAGCTCTACCAACCCTTAGAGCAGCTCCGAAGTGTGGAACTGCGCCGCCTGGGACGGGAGTACGGCTTGACGACCCTCAGTCCCCTCAACCAGGAAAACCAGGCCGCGCTGCTGGAGATTTTCAGCCTGTCTGAAGCGCATTGGGAGCGGTTGGAATCGGTCATCAAGGCTGGGGTGCAGCACCAGGTGTTGAATGCCCGCAAACACACCGAAGAATCAAAGATCATCGCCGACGCTGGCGCCTTTGGGGCCGTGACCATCGCCACCAATATGGCCGGCCGCGGTGTCGATATTAAACTCGGCGGGGAACTGCCTGAAGAGCAGCTCACGAATATTAACAAGCTGCTGGCCGATGCGGGGGTTGAAGACCCCTACAATCTGCGCATGCAGGATCGTTTGAGGCTTCTGAAAGAGCTCTCTGAGGAAGATAAAAGTGCATACGCTGAGGATGTTGAGGCTTTCTTTAATTACATGGATGAGATGCGCCGGGTGCGTGAGCTGGGCGGACTGCATGTGATTGGGTCCGAACGACACGAGGCGCGGCGGATCGATAATCAGCTGCGCGGTCGGGCAGCTCGTCAGGGCGATCCAGGCTCGTCGCGGTTCTACCTCTCCCTGGAAGATGATCTGATGCGTCTGTTTGGCGGCGCGCAGGTGGAGGCCCTGCTCTCGCGCCTGAAAATCGATGAGGGGGTGCCGATTGAAAGCGGTATCATCGGCCGGTTGGTGGAATCTTCCCAGACGCGGGTGGAGGGCGCCAACTTTGACGTCCGCAAACACCTCCTGGAATATGACGATGTGCTCAACTCGCAGCGTGAACGCATTTACGAGCAGCGCGAACGGATTTTCGACAAGGACGATCTGCGAGAAGATGTGACCGCGATGCTGCGGACTGAGGTCAGCCGGCGCGTGGCGGAGGGCATGCAGGATCCAGAGGGCCCCTGGAAGCTGATGGCTTACTTGGATGAGACCCAACCCCCAATGGACCTTGACGCCATTACCCATCCCACCTATCCCCTGAAATTGATGATGGATCAGGTCCAGGAAGCCCAATCGCCGGATGCGCTGGAGGCGGCTTTGCTTGAATTGAGCAGCGCGGCCCTGTCCGCCTGGCACGAACACCTCAACACTTGGGCGCTGGGCCTGATTCAGCAGTCGCGAGTGGGGTTTGAGTCCCAGCTGGCTGAGCGTACGGATGTGTTAGATACCTATCTGGAGGGCTTGAGCTACGGCGAAATGGACCAGGCCCGGGATATCAGCAAGGAACTTTCTGAATTGGTGCACATCCCGCTGCGGTTGAATGACGCGCTTCAAGAAGGACTGCTTGCAGGTTCAAAGGAAGCGCTGGTGGAGGTCCGCCAGCAGGTTCGTCAGACCCTGATGCAGATCTTTGTTCACCGGTTGATCCTGACCTTTGAGCAGCGGTTGAACGATAATTGGAATCTAAAAGCTTCGGAATTGATGTCTCAATCCTGGGATGAGATCGAAGCGCTCATGTTGGAACGTGTGGATGACACACTCCAGCGCCGTGCAGAGCGAGTGCTCGGTGCGGAGGGCGAGATTGCGCGTGACCTGGCAACCAACCGGGAGCTGCTGGCAGCAGCCCTTGACGAACCTGGCGCGTTGATGCGCCTGCTGGTGATGATGACCCAGGGTAAGGTGATCACCTTTGATGATCGCACCCATCGCCGTAAGATGAAAGCCACCCGGCGGTTGACCTATATCTTCCTGGCGGCGCGCCAGCTTGAAGGTCGCGACCTGGAAACCGTGCAGGCCGATATCCTCGATCACCTGGAACAGGCTCAGGACAAACTGGCCCTGATCTGGGGAGGGGCGGAGCTGAACCGGCTGCACAAGGCCGGCCATGTCCTTGCTGATCTGACGGAGGATTGGCGTGAGCGGCTGAAAGACCAATTGGGAGCGGCAGTGTTTTCAAGCGTCAAAGATCAGCCCCTCAACCAGCTCTCACCGCCAGATCACCAGGCTGTGGTGGCAGTGTTGGGCGGATTTGCCCAAAACCGGCTCTACCGCCAGCTGCTGCTTTCGAAGATCTCTGAATTATGGGTCGAATACCTGACCCGGGTGGAAGCCCTGCGCGTATCTGTGCGGATGGAAGCCTACGGCCAGAAGGATCCATTGGTGGCCTATAAAGGCGGGGCCAGTGAGATGTTCTCTGGCCTGCTTTCAGATATTCGCGCCGGCGTCATTGGCCAGATGTTCCGGGCCCGTCTGATCAGTGGCGAGGACCTCAAGAAGCTGCGGTCCATGCCCCAGCCGCCTGCGGCTGAACCTTCCAATGGTGGAAGAAAGCGCCCTAAGAAAAAGAGCCGAAAACGGCACTGAGTTCATCAGAAAAAGAGGAAGCATGCATATTTTGGTAACCAATGATGATGGAGTCCACGCGCCGGGCCTGTTTGCCCTGGCTGAGGCTGCCCGGGCGATTTCCGATAAGGTCACGGTGCTGGCGCCGGATCACAACTGGTCTGCCTCCGGTCATGTCAAAACCCTGCACCGGCCGCTGCGGGTGAACGAAACCCAGCTGGAGGATGGGACATCCGCCTGGGCGAGTGATGGGGCGCCTTCGGATTGTGTCGCCCTGGCGCAGCTTGGTTTTATCCCGGAAAAAATCGACCTGGTCTTATCGGGGATCAACCCCAACGCCAACATCGGCCATGATGTGACCTACTCAGGAACAGTGACAGCCGCCATGGAGGCAGCCATCTGGGGTATCCCAGGAATTGCCGTCTCATTGGACCGTCCAGAGGATCTTTCCGGCCCGATCGACTATCGGCCGGCGGCTGAAGCTGCCCGCCGAATTGTGCTGTGGCTCAAGGATCAGGATGGGCTGCCGGAGGATATGGTCTTGAATGTCAATGTCCCCTACGGCCCTTTGTCGCAGATGAAGGGCTTTCGCATCACCCGGCAGGGTTTGCGTATCTACCGGGATGAGTTGGTGCGCCGGCTGGATCCGCGCGGCAAGCCCTATTACTGGATTGGGGGTGAAGCGCCGATCGGTGTGGAAGAGCCCGGCACGGATTATGGCGCCCTGCTGGCAGGCTTTGTTTCGATCACACCGATTCAGCTGGATCTGACCAGCCAATCAATGCAAACCTGGATGGATCAGCGGGGAATCGAAAGCGATCTTTCCGTCAAGTAAGGATTTGGTACCTGGCTGGCGGTTTTTTAAGGTTCGATTCAGCCGACTTCCTTGACAACCAGCAAAGAGTAGGTATAATCCTTTCTCGTGCTCAGCGCACAGGTCTTGCTCAGGAATTGAGCAGATCCATAAAAAGACAATATCGACCAGCGTTCTAGATCCAAAGGATCGGTTTTGAAAGCCAAACCGATAGATTTGATGAAATGCTTGACGGCGGGCAGAGAGTGTAGTAAGATTAATTTCCCTCAAAAAGGGAAGATGATCTCGCCTGGAAACAAGCAGATCTTTGATAATCGAGAACGCAGAGCGTGAGCTCCCAATTCAGCTCATAACAGAACCCCCGCAATTTGAGGCAGCCGGTGTTGGCGAAATAGCATCGGCGCTTTTGTCTGAGAAAAGCCTCTCGAAGGCGCTTGACAAGAGATGGTACTGTGAGTAGAATCAAGCTCTCGCTTAGAGAGATAGAACCTTAACAACTGAAGAGTGATAGGAAGATGACAAACCTCGTCAATGAAAAAAGATCGATTCAGATCTAACTAATTCCGCAACAAAAATGAACGAAACACCTTTTTAGGTGATATTTTATGCGGAGAGTTTGATCCTGGCTCAGGATGAACGTTGGCGGCGTGCTTAATACATGCAAGTCGAACGAAGAGCTTAGAGTAGCAATACTCTGATACCTCTTAGTGGCGAACGGGTGAGTAACGCGTTGGTGACCTGCCCCAAAGATAGGGATAACAGCTCGAAAGGGCTGCTAATACCTCATGTTGTCATTTGGCTTAGACGCCTTATGACTAAAGGAGCTTGCTCCGCTTTGGGAGGGGCCTGCGTACCATCAGCTAGTTGGTAGGGTAATGGCCTACCAAGGCTATGACGGTTAGGGGACCTGAGAGGGTGGCCCCCCACAATGGAACTGAAACACGGTCCATACACCTACGGGTGGCAGCAGTAGGGAATATTGGTAATCTGCGAAAGCGGGAACCAGCAACGCCGCGTGTGCGAAGAAGGCCTTCGGGTTGTAAAGCACTTTTCGGGAGGAAGAGGAAGGACTGTACTCCCGGAATAAGTCTCGGCTAACTACGTGCCAGCAGCCGCGGTAATACGTAGGAGGCAAACGTTATCCGGATTTACTGGGCGTAAAGCGCGTGCAGGCGGTCTGGTAAGTTGGACGTGAAAGCTCCCGGCTCAACTGGGAGAGGTCGTTCAATACTGTCAGACTTGAGGATGGTAGAGGGAGGTGGAATTCCAGGTGTAGTGGTGAAATGCGCAGATATCTGGAGGAACACCAGTGGCGAAAGCGGCCTCCTGGACCATTCCTGACGCTCAGACGCGAAAGCTAGGGTAGCGAACGGGATTAGAGACCCCGGTAGTCCTAGCTGTAAACGATGTGAACTTGGCGTCGGTGGGATTAAATCCATCGGTGTCGAAGCTAACGCGATAAGTTCACCGCCTGAGGACTACGGCCGCAAGGTTAAAACTCAAAGGAATTGACGGGGACCCGCACAAGCAGCGGAGCGT
>CAZLEK010000089.1:0-10092 GCA_964558525.1 uncultured Candidatus Brevefilum sp. | reverse complement strand
GTCAAGCCCCCAGCTTCCTCTCCCCCCGCAGGTGGGGGGAGAGGATGGAGGTGAGAGGGGATCAGGTGCCCAAATGTGGTTTCTACGAGGAAACCGGGGAAAAAGATTTTTTCGGACACTCAATAGGCAAGGTTAAGTAATAGGATCCAATTGACGCCCATTTCAGTCCCATCAATTCCCGATCTCGCCGACGTCCTCGTAGGCGGAACAGGCTAATCGAAAACGACTGTTGTCCATTTCATTATCCAATCTCAGAAGTGAACATTTCTTACCTGAGTTTTTCACTTTCTCAAAGATAAAGCAACTGTTTGGCTCGGAATATTAAGCCCTGGGTGATGAGACACCCGGCCTTTTTCATTGTATACTTGTAACTGCTCAGCCTGTTTAATGACTTGGTAAAGAGTAACAATAAATATCTTGTTGTGATAGTTTGGATGTTCTCAAATGCCATTCACTGAACCTGAGGTGTAGGAAAGATGAACCTGCGCACAAAACAAATTAACCGGAATAGTGAAGATGACATTTTTTTGCAGAAAACTCATTTTCTTGGTGACCTTCGTGTGTACTTTGTGTCCTTTGTGTTAATTCTTACCTAATGCCTGAGTAGACACGTATACTTGCTGTATTGCTGCCGCCATAACAGGAGAGATCATGCCCGAAAAGAAATTTTTACGCTACCTGACCTTCGGATCCTTATACTTCACCCAGGGTACCATCCTGGGTTTTTTTGCCGCCCTGAATGCCCTCTACCTGCTGGACAACGGCTTGGGAATGGCGGATGTGGGCATCTTCGGGTTGATTGCCCTGCTGCCCTTCGTGCTCAAAATCGGCCTGGGGATCCTCAGCGACCGGGTCAACCTGTTGGGGTTCGGCCACCGCAAACCCTATATCTTCATCGGACTGGCAGTCCAGTTCCTCTGCCTCCTGGCCGCCCCCTTCATCAACCCGGGCGCTTACTTTTGGGGATACGTGGCCCTGGCCTTCACCATGCAGCTTGGTATGGCGCTGTATGACACCTGTACAGACGGCCTGGCGCTCGATACAACCCCCGTGAAAGAACAAGGAACCATCCAGGGCTTCATGGTCGGCGGCCGTGCAGTTGGCTCGATTGTGGCCGCCTCAGTGGTGGGCGTTCTGGCGGAAAACGTCTCCTGGCTGGCGGTCTTTTGGGTGCTGGCTGGGCTGACACTCCTGCCCCTGCCCTTGATGTTTTTTGTGAGGGAATCCCACCGGGAAGCAGAAAAACGTTTCGACTGGTCAGCCTTCAAAGCCTTTAACCGCAGAACTTTCCTGGCCGGCGGCCTGGGGTTGGTGATGTTCCTGATCATCCTGGGCGCCAACCAGCTCGTGAATCCTTACCTGGAAGCGCAGTTTGGCATCTCCCTATCCCAGGCCGGCCTGATCACCTCCATTTGGGGCGCTGGTGTTGTTGGCGGCAGTTTTGTCGGCGGCTGGCTGATGCGCAAATTCCAACCCAAACGCGCCTTATTCTTTGGGATTTTGCTCCTCAGCGCCGCGCTTCTTGCGTTGGCGTTATGGGTGTCGCCTCAATTTGGGCTGCCCCTGGCGATTGCCCTGGTGGTATTTTTTGGGGTGGCTTACGGCGCCTATCAAACCAAATACTTCGCCGTTGCCATGCGCTTTGTGGACCCACGCATAGCTGCTTCCATGTACGCCATCTTGATGGCCTTCACCAACGTCGGCCAGGGCATTGGCATGTACCTCAGCGGCGCGCTGTCAGAATGGGCCGGTTTCACCACAACCTTCCTGATCCTATTGGGAATCAATTTGCTCCTGCTGCCTTTTCTCTCCGTAGTTTTCAAGACTCAGGAAGCCGCCCCGGAAACTGCTTGAACCATCGGAGCCCTAGGAACGGAACCCATTAATCGCTCAGTTAGATTGGACTAGCGGAAGGCTCAATGTAAAAACGACTCCCCCCTCCGGGGCATTTTCACCGGTTAACGTCCCCTGATGGGCCTCAGCCAGCTTTCGGGCGATGGACAATCCCAAACCAGTCCCGCCCCCAGCCCGATCTCGGCCGCGGTCACCCCTGTAAAACCGCTCAAAAAGGTGCTCGAGCGATTCGTTCGACAGTTTCGGCCCTGAATTACAGAGCTGAAGATTTACTTTTTGCCCATCCTTGCTTAGGGCCGCTTCAATTCGTCCCCTCTCGGGTGTATAACGCAGGGCATTTTGCATTATATTTTGGATGATTTGCCTGACACGATCCTTATCCGCGTGGATATAAAATGTCTTCATCTGAAGGTCAGCAATCAGCCGAATGTTTTTCTGCGTGGTTTGAGGTTTGAAATTCTCAATGGCGTCCAGGGTCAATGAGGCAAGATCAGTTGTTGCCAGGTTCAAGGTCAGCTCGCCTGCATCTGCCAGGGCCAGCAGACGCAAATCCTCCACAAGTCGCGAAAGTGATCGATTCTGCACGTAGAGTCGATCCAGCTGTTCCTGATTCATTGGGTAGACCCCATCCTGGATCGCTTCTAGCTGAGCACGCTGGACAGCGAGCGGGTTGCGCAGTTCATGGGCAATATCCGCTGTCATAACTTTCCGTCTTGATTCTGCATCCTGCAGGGACTGCGCCATGTCATTGAAACTTTCTGCAAGCGCAGCCATTTCGCCGGTCCCGTTTACGTTGACTCTTTGTGAGAGGTCGCCTTCAGACATCTTGCTCACTGCTTTGGTCAGGTCTCTCACCGGTTTCTGAAGGATTCCTGCAAATATGGCTGCCAAAAGGATCGCCACAGCACCAGAGATTAGGGCGGAAAAAAGGGTAGCCCGGTTTATCCGCTCAACGAGCAGCTTGTCAAAATCTTGGGGGTATTCCAGGATCCCATCTTCGGGTACAAGGTAGCCAACCGTTTCACCGGAATAAATCAGCGGAATGGCAGCTTCCTTCACCGACGTTGAAAGCGATTCTCCAAGATTGCGCTCGTTTACATCATAAATGATCACGCCCTCTGCATCAGCGAGTGTATGACTCCCCAATTTAAAGTCCCCCCCTTGCCCGCGGCCTCTGCCGCGGCCGCTCCCACTTGAGAAAACCGAATCAACACCCAACCAGGAACCGTTTTGAGCGTAGTAGCTTTCCAGTGACTCGCTCAAATTCTCCAATCCTTCTTGGCCGCCGTGCCGTAAAAACGATTGCACCTCGCGTTCTGCAGCAATATTTGCAACAATCGCGACCGAACCCAACGCGATGAGCACAATCAACCCAAAGGCGATGAACAACTGCCAGCGCATGCTCATTCGATCACCCTCTTCACCCGATAGCCAACGCCAAATACCGTTTCAATATATTTTGGCCGTTTGCTGTCATCGCCCAATTTCGCCCGTAAATTCTTGATATGGGCATCGATGCTGCGTTCGTAGCCTTCATAAGCCACACCCTGGGACATCTCGAGCAGCTGCAGACGGGAGAACACCCGGCCTGGCTGCTGGGCCAATAAATGCAGCAGGTTGAATTCCGTAGGCGTCAGCTCGATTTCTTCACCCGATTTATTGACAGAAAAGGACTCCGGGAGGATCTCAAGGTCTTGATAATCGATCCTTTTAATGGACTCCGAGCCGGCTTTTTCCACTCTTCGTAAGACAGCTTTGACCCGAGCCACAACTTCGCGCGGGGAAAAAGGTTTGGTGATGTAATCATCCGCGCCCAGTTCCAGACCTAAAAGCCGATCAACCTCGTCCACCCGGGCAGTCACTATGATGATCGGCGTATCATCTGTCTGCCGGATGATCCGGGCGACATCAATCCCATCCATTCCAGGAAGATTGAGGTCCAATAAAACCATATTGGGTTTATGCTCACGCCATAGTTCCAACCCGCGGTCGCCACTTTGGGCCTTCAACGTCTCATATCCCCCCCTCTTGAGATAGGCTTCCAGGACATCTCCAAGGCCTCTTTCGTCTTCAATAATCAATATGCTTCGCATAAAAGGATTATAGTCCCTCACAGCTTGGTGTTGGCATCCTTCACAAATTCTTCATAATTTCTTCATTTTATATACAAGCGCCCATTCTACAATGGTCAGCATCAAAACGAAAGATTGGAGCAATATATGAAGAACAAAAAATCCGAATTAACCCCCAGGCTGCGCCAAAATTGGTGGGTCGACGCGCTCCTTGGCCTCACTGCGCTCCTGGCATTGGTCTCCAGCCTGTATTTTCTAGCCTTTCCAAATGGCGGATACCAGGGTGGCCGGAATCCCTACAATAACCTTGTCTTGGTTTTCAACCGTCAAACCTGGAATCTCATCCATACCTGGACCGGGGCAGCAATGATCTTTACCGCGCTTATCCACATTGTGATCCACTGGCCATGGATCACTGGCACAGCATCCCGTTCATGGAAAGTCATTATGGGAAAGCGGCCGGCCTTTGGCTCGCGGCTGACCTACAACATTCTTTTGGACTTAACAATTGCGGTTAGCTTTGTGCTCAGTGCCGTTTCCGGAGTGATGTTCATGATCTTCCCTGCCAGCGGGCCTGAAGGATATCTTTGGCTCTTTAGTAAAACCTTCTGGGATCTGTTGCACACCTGGAGCGGCGTGTTGATGTCCATCGCTGCGATCCTTCACTTTACACTGCATTGGAAATGGATCGTCAATATCACCAAGAAACTCCTGCCCGTCAAAGATCAAAAACACTCACAGAGGAGATCAGGGTTGAAACTTGGAAAAACAGCGTAATAAAATACCATACTGTCAGAATCTAAATAAGGAATTGAGGAAAAAATGATCAAGAAAATATTTATCGGCGTTTTACTTGCAGGCCTGTTTGGGCTATTAGTTTTGGGGGCAGTCAACCGAACCCTGGCAAAATCAACAGCAAGAGAACCGCTTGCCTTAAGTGAAAATGAAACAGAACGTTATGGCGCAGAAAATGGCAACCACGGCCAAACCCAGGGGGGCAATGCCGATTGTGACGATTGTGATGATTGTTCGCATGAAAACCAAAACCTTGAAACCCGAGCCAAAAACAATCATGGGCAGAATGGCAGCAGCCACAACAGCTCAACGGAGGGCAATGATTATCAGAGTGGGAATCAAGGACGTTGGCCAGTATCTGATACCGAGAAGGGTCGGCAGCCAGAGGGTGCACCCGTGAACGACTTTGGAACCGGCCTGGCAAAAGTTGAAGAATGGCTCACCTATTCAGGAACCGTGATTACTGCTTCAGACAATTTGTGGGTCATTGAACTCATGGAATTCGGATCACTCGACATTGAAGGGAGAACATTAAGCTTCCTTCAAGAAAAGGGCTTTGCTGTGACGGAAGGGCACGCACTCACGGTAACAGGTTTCATGGAAGGTGAGTTCTTCGAGGTTGGCGCAATTGAGAATATCGCAACGGGCGAAACCATTACCATTCGGGAAGAAACAGGTCGTCCCCTCTGGGCTGGCGGCCGCCGGGGTGGCGGCAATCAGTAAACTGCATAGGGTTTTCATAAAAAATACGGGCTGTCATTTCCTGACAGCCTTTTTCTATCTCCTTATCCTTTTAAGAAAATGAAAAAAAAAGAACTGTCCAAACTCAATTACAATTGTCCTGAGGTAGCTCAAGCCTGATTTGCAACAAAATAAATTATGATGATAAAATCAGTGTGTTATTTAGCCAAGTTGAACCAATTAGTTTTTACATATTGTTAAATATATTTATTATCAAACGCAATCAACCACGGTCAGTCTTGACAGTTAAAACAAGAATTCACAACCCCCAAGCCATTACCGTGTTGTATTAATCGCAAGTCGGTTTTATAGAGAGGATTAATCCTATGGAAACACAAGAGAAACTCCCCCTGATCACCAAACTGCTTTACGGCGCTGGCGATCTGGGCTACAGCATGAACAATTCCATCATCACCGCTTTTTTCTCGGTCTTTATGGTCACAGTGGTTGGCATGCCGCCTGGTTTGCTCGCCATCATCTTCATTGTTGGCCGCAGCTGGGACTTTGTCAACGACCCCATCATCGGGCACCTGTCCGATCGCACCCGCACCCGCTGGGGTCGCCGCCGGCCCTTCCTGTTGTTCGGCGCGATCCCCTTTGGACTCTCCTTCATCTTGTTATGGCTGAGCCCCAACCTCAGCCAGACTGGCCTGGTGATCTATTATTCCCTGGCCTACATCGTTTATGAGATGCTGGCGACCATGGTCTATATGCCTTATTTTGCGCTCACTCCGGAGTTGACCGAAGATTATGACGAACGCACCCAGCTGACAAGCTTCCGGATGATGTTCAACATCATCGGCAGCCTGACGGCCTACATCCTGCCCTTATTAATTATTGGCAACGACTGGACTCAGGCCACCAAGCAGGGCGTCGTGACCATGGCGGCCTTCGCCGCTGTGATTGCCGCCACACCCTACCTGGGTGTGTTCTTTGGGACGCGTGAAAAGAAAGAATTCCAAAAGGAGAGCCTGCCAAAATTCTTTCCTTCCTTGAAAACTGCCTTCAAAAACCGTCCCTTCATCTTTGGGGCTTTAATGTACCTGTTCACCTGGATGACCATAATTGTGGTTGAGTCCAACCTGCAATTCTTCATCATCTATATCCTGAACCGCCAAGACCAGAGCATGATCATTATGGTCAGTATTTTTGTCACGGCGATTTTTGCCCTGCCGATCTGGAACTGGATCTCAAAACACTGGAACAAACGCTATGCTTACATTTTTGGGGTCGCCTTTTGGGCCGGGGTGATGATGCTGTTGATCTTCATGACCCCCGAGACGCCCTTCTGGCTGCTCCTGACGTTATGCGTTTTGGCCGGCATTGGCGTCAGCGCGGCCCAGGTTTTGCCCTGGGCCATCATCCCCGATGCGATTGAATGGGAAGAGTGGCACACCGGCAAACGCCATGAGGGCATGTTCTACAGCCTGATCACCCTGCTCGGCAAAGTTGGCATGGCCATCGCCCAGCCTGTGGGATTGTTGATCCTGCAGCTTTCCAACTTTCAGGAGGGTCAGAATGTCGTGCAGCCTCAAAGCGCGCTGACTGGCATCCGCCTGGTGATTGGCATCCTCCCGGCGATATTGCTTGTCTCCGGGATCATCATGGCAATTCTCTATCCGCTGACAAGAGAACAGCACCACGAAATTGTCGAGGGCCTGCGCGCCCGACGGGCCGCCCGGCGGCAAAAACGGGAGGAGCAGAAACGCATCCCCGGCGTTAAGGAACCCGTTTAATCTTTTGAAAATATCTCCCCCAAAATAAACCTTAGATTCTTAAATTGGATCATGACCCTTCGCCGAAAACACTAAATCCAAATCCCTGGCCAGCCCCCACTGCTGCCGGGGATTTTTTATTATCGATTACAATTGCTAAAAACCAGGAAAGCCTTCCCAATGAACAAATTATCCAGGTTGACAAAAATCATCTACGGCTTTGGCGATATCGGCTTTAGCATGACGGGCACGATCATTGCGGCTTTTTTCCCGATCTTCCTGACAGACGTGGTGGGGATCGCGCCGGCCATTGCCGCCATCGGGCTTTTCATCGGAAAAAGCTGGGATTACATCAACGATCCCCTGATGGGCTACCTGTCAGACCGCACCCGCACCCGCTGGGGCAGGCGCCGGCCTTTCCTGCTCTTTGGCGCGCTGCCCTACGGCCTGGCTTTTGCCTTTTTGTGGTGGAAACCCCCTCTGGAAACGCAAACCGCCCTGATCATCTTTTATACCGTCATGTTTGTCTTATATGATGCCGCCGGCACCTTTGTTGGCATGCCTTATTTTGCCCTCACCCCGGAACTAACCCAAGACTACGACGAACGCACAGAACTGACCGGGTACCGGATGTTCTTTTCGATCCTGGGCGGTCTGGTGTCTTTCGTTATTCCCATGATGATCATTGGAACGATGTCGCCGGAAAATGCTGGCAGCGTCTTCCGCATGGGCCTGATCTTCGGGGCAGCTGCTTGTATCCCGCTGTACTTTGTTTTCTTCGGAACCAGGGAGAAACCCTATTTCACAAAAATGGCGCGCCCCAGGCTCCTCGCATCTCTAAAATCCGCCCTGAAGAACCGTCCTTTTGTGTTCAGTGCGGTGATCTACCTCTTCACCTGGACAAGCATGCACATCATTGAAGCCAACCTGCTGTTTTACATCAAATATGTCGTGCAGCGGGAGGGGCTGACGGAAGTCATCATGGGGACCATCTTCGTGACCGCCATCCTTTCCCTGCCCCTCTGGGATTGGGCCTCCAAAAAGTTCAACAAGCGCCTGGCCTATATTTACGGGATCGCTTTTTGGGCAGTGGTCCAGATCTTACTCATCACCGTCACTGCGGCCAGTTCATTGGTCTACCTGCTGGCGCTGTGTTTCATGGCCGGCATCGGCGTCGGCGCGGCCCACGTGCTCCCCTGGGCCATGATCCCGGATGCCATTGAGGTGGATGAACTGGACACCGGCAAACGCCACGAGGGGATGTTCTACAGCCTGGTGACACTGATGAGCAAAACCACCAATTCGATTGCGGTCCCTCTGGCCCTCGCCGTGCTGGACTTCAGCGGCTACATCCCCAACGCAGCCGTCCAGCCAACATCCACCCTGACCGGTATCCGGCTGGTGGTGGGGCCGATCCCGGCGCTTTTACTGCTGGGCGGGATCATCTTCGCAATTTTCTACCCGCTGTCACGTGAAGATCACCATGAAGTTGTCCACGAGCTGGAAACCCGGCGTCAAGGCAATCTATAGCAAAGCTGCTCAGGAGGCAACGTGCCACATATAACCCTTAATAAAGTTACCAACGCCGTCCAGCGCCGCCAATATGCCACCTTCCCCTGGAAAGTGTATGCGGATGACCCCCTGTGGGTTCCCCCCTTGCTGCCGGAGCGGTTGAAACAGTTGAACCCCAAAAAGGGCACTTTCTACAGCCATGGGGAAGCAGACTTTTTCATGGCCTACCGGGATGGTGACCTGGCAGGCACGATCATGGCTGCGGTCGACCATTCCTCCAATGAAATGCGCGGCTTGAACGACGGCATGTTTGGTTTCTTTGAATGCGTCAATGACCAGGAGGTGGCCAACCGCCTGTTTGAGGCCGCGGTGAGTTGGGTTCAAAAGAAAGGCCTTTCCCGGATCACCGGGCCCTTCCACCAGGATTATGATTCCGCCTACGGCGTGTTGATCGAGGGAAGGGACCGACCGCCTGCCATCAGCTGTGGTCACACGCCCCAATATTACGAAAAACTGGTGACCCACTTTGGCTTCACCCCCCTCAGGCCCGATAATATCGCCTTTGCCGTGGATATCACCGAGAACACCAGGGAGTTTCAGCTGCTGCATAAGCTGGCGGATAAAGCCGCTGAACGCGGCCCAGCAGTGATTCGAGAAGGGCGGCTGGAAGAATGGGACCGGGAGGCAGACCGGGTGCATTACTTGTTAAACCGTGCCCTGGCGCACCTGGACGATTTCGTCGGATGGGACCGGGAGGCCCTGGAGGATACCCTGGCGCCCTTCAAAGAATTCGCGGATCCTTACCTGATCCTGTTTGCCGATGTAGGTGATCAGACGGTGGGGTTTTTCCCCGGGATTCCCAATTTGAATGAGATCATTAAAAAGATCAACGGCCTGCGATATCCCTGGGATTATCTCAGATACCTGGCCCACCGCAGCATGCAAACCAGATGCCTGGCGATCAAAAGCGTTTTGGTCCTCCCGGAATATTGGGGAACGGGTGTGAGCCTGATGCTCTTCTCCGAAATGCTCAAACGCGCCCAGGAAAAAGGCTATCACTGGCTGGATCTCTCGCTCACCTCAGCTGATAATCCCAAAACACCCATGCTGGCCGAACGGATGGGTGGGAAGCTCTACAAACGCTACCGGGTGTACAAAAAAGCGCTCTGATTTCCAATCTCGGGCCCAATGTCTTCGATTCCCTCAACCTCATCAACCAACCACCCCGCAGCAAGCGCCTCGCGGGGACCTTTATTAGGCGCCGCTCTCGCCAACGTCCTCGTCGGCTGCCATCTTCTCTTGGAACCTGAGTTTCTCATTATTCCATTTCTTCGCCAACTTTACGGGTAAAAAAACGATTTTCAGGACACTTATTGAGAATAAATGGATCTTAACCGTAGATT
>CAZLEK010000088.1:0-10117 GCA_964558525.1 uncultured Candidatus Brevefilum sp. | reverse complement strand
GAGTGCCCCCCCTCACCTCAATCCTCTCCCCCCACCCGCGGGGGGAGAGGAGGAATGAAGGGACGTCTCTTCGGTGCATCAATTGATAATGAATCGTTTAGGCAAAATATGAGGAGTGAACCATCCAGGCGATAAATCAAGGTCGTTTTAAAGGTCATTAAATGTTATTCCCTGTTGGGTGGCTTTTCAAATCAATTCTTATGCAACCCCCGATTTTTCTGCGCTTGACCTTCATGGATCAAACGGTTAAAATACTTACACGCAACCGGCCGAAGTGGCGGAACTGGCAGACGCGCACGACTCAAACTCGTGTGCCTTCGGGCATGTGGGTTCGATTCCCACCTTCGGCACCTGATAAGGTCGGTCAAGCCCACCCTCCCAAGCGTGGGCTTTTTTGTTACAATTAACCAGCGGCACGCTTGCGCGACCACAAATCGGGACAGAAACCAACGCAGGGATCCTTCAGGGGCACCATGACATCCTCACCGCTAAAAATCAGATTGTTAGGTCCAGTCGAAATTACCGATGAAGGTCAGCCGCTCAAGATCAAACGCCGGCTAGAACGGGCGATCCTGTACTACCTGGCGGCTGAAAACCGGCCGGTGAGCCGGACAGGTTTGATTGATCTTTTGTGGCGCGATCAAGAGGGGATCGATCATCGCGGCGCCCTGCGCACAGCCCTTTCCAGACTGCGCAGTGAACTCTCGGATGAGAACATCCTTCAAACGGAACTGGATCAGGTCTGGTTGGACGAATCCCGATGCTGGTCTGATCTGAGCGCCTTTAAATCTTCCTTTGAAAGCTTAAAAAATGTATTGAGGGCCTACCAGAAAAACCCGCTGCTCCCCGGCCAAATTGTCGAACAGATCGAAGGAGCCCTTGCGCTGTGGCGCGGCGATGCGATCTTACAAGGCGATAATCTGACAGCCTATCCAGAGATTGACAGCTGGCAGCGATCATTGAACCGCAGCCTGTCCCACCAGCGGGGGACTCTGATGGAAAAGCTGGCCCGGCATTATCTTGCGGCCGGGGAACTGGAACGGGCCCTCGAGTTGTATCTCAAGCTGGGAAAGATGGATTTGTTTGACGTTATGGTCCATCTTTCGGTTTTAGACATCCTGACGCGCATGCGTCGGTTCCAGGAAGTGGTGGATTATTGCGACTCTCTCGAAATTGCTTATGAACGAGAATACAACGCCCCGCTGCCTGAGCCGATCCTGCAGCATTACCAGTATTCTCAGATCCAGCTGAAGGCCAGCCAGGAACAGCAAACGGTAGATTGGCCGGTATCGCCGACAATGCATCTGCCGCTGGTGGGCCGGGAAAAAGAACTGGCCCAACTGCAAAAGACCTTTTTCGGCGGGGGGATTGCTGTGATCCAGGGAGAACTGGGCAGCGGAAAGACACGCCTTGTTCAGGAATTTTATCAAACCAGCCAGCCGACGCCGAGATTGTTTTATGCGCCCTCTCAGGAGATGATGATCTCGCTGCCGCTTTCGCCGGTCATTCATGGGTTCCGGCATCACGTTTCTCGCGATCTCTGGGAATCCATTGACAGCGTCTGGGCCAATCGATTGGGTGTGCTGCTGCCGGAAATGGCCGAATACCGGGATGACTGCTCGCCCAGCCAATCCTCAAGCGAAACCCGAGCAAACCAGCAATTGTTTGATGCGATCCTGCACGTTTTTCAAACCCTGGCTGAAGGGCATCAACGGATCTTGTTTTTCCTGGATGATGCCCAATGGGTGGACAGGCAAACCCTGGAGGCGCTGGGTTACCTGGTCATGCACCGGTTTTTTGAGCAGCATGGCTGCCTGGTGATTGCCTGCCGGAATGAAGAGCCCAACCCGGATCTGATCGAGATGCTCGATCGCTTGCATCGGACCCACCGGGTCCAGAACATCCAGTTAAACGGATTGAGCCCACAAGACCTGAGCACATTGACGAACCAAGCCCTCGACGAACCGGCTTCACAAAGTTTTATCGACCAACTCTACCGGGAAACCAACGGCAACCCTTTCCTAGCCCTGGAAATTATCCGTAATTTACTTGAATTTCCCGGAGAAAACGAGCAGGCATTTTCAGGGGCAAACCTGCCGCTTCCTGAAAATGTGCATGCCGTCATCCGCAAACGATTGAACAGCCTCGATGAACAAGCCAGGTTGATCTTGCTGTACGCAGCCGTGATTGGCAAGGAGTTTTCAGCAGATTTTCTTGGCAAGCTGATCGATTCGGAAACAGGGCTGCCCCTGGCAATGCTCGACCCCCTGATTGAATTTGGTTTTCTTCAACCGCTGCCCAACGGCAGCGCCCAAAAAAATCAGCTCCAATTTGCCCATGCCATCATGCGGGAGGTGGTGCTGAAGGAAGCCTCAGCGCTTCAACTCAGGGATATCCATCAGCGCATTGCAGATTTCCTTGCGAAGGAGGCCCAGGTGGGGCCGCAGGCTATTTTGATCGCCAATCATTACCGGGCCGCGGGGCAAAACGCATCCGCCTTTCACTGGTACATCCGAGCTGCAGCTCATGCCTGGTCCTTGGGCGCACGGGAGGAAACCCGCCGGATGTTCTTGCAAGCGGAAGGCCTGTATAATGCCGCGCCTGGGGATTTGTTTGCAGCCGAGGATGTACTTGAGCTGTACCGGCAGTGGGCCCTGTTTGCTTACGAATCGGACCAGATCGATCTTTTAGAGGAGGTGGGTTTAAAACTACAATATCTTGGCGAACAGGAACACGATCCTTTACTGCTGGGTGTGGCCAATATGTCCCTGGCCAACGCCTGCTTTTTACGCATGAAGATGGAAACGGGGCTGGCGCTGATCAATAAAGCCATTGAATATCTGCAGCATACCGGCAGACAGCAGGTGATGATAGAAGCGAAACTGCGCCAGGCAGCTTTTTTTTGGTGGTTGATGGATTTTGATGCAACCATCCAGACCTGCCAGGAAGTTTTGGAGATGGGAGAAGCCCTCGGGGATTCTCAATATCATCTCAATCAATACCTGTTTTTTGCCAGGCACAACATCAGTTACTCGTATTATGCGAAAGGCAACGCCCTCAAGGCCCTGAGCTATGCAACCGAGACGTATGACCGCTATTTCCACCAACTGAGCACTTTCAACCGGATGCGGACCTTTCAGCTGCTGGCAAATACCAACCTGATCGCAGCGAATTATGAAAAGTGTCAAATCTTTGCTGAAAAAGGCTTGGAAATCACCCAAATCGTGGATAATGCGTTTGTGGCCCAGGTTTTGTTAGGCACTCAAAGCAAGAGCGAGCTGATCCAGGGGTATTTGGATGAAGCTTTTGAGCATGCCAGTCAGGCGCTGCAATTAGGGGAAGAGAACAGGCACGCCCACACAATCATCACAACCAATTGCATCCTGGGCGATATTTACTTCAGTTTGCAGGAATACACCCTGGCGCTGCAGCACTACCGTGTGGCCCAGCTGCGGGCGGGTTATGCCAACGAATCTATTCATCAGCTAGAGAATGACCTGCATCTTTCCCGTGCGCTCGCCTGGATGGGCCAGGCAGCCGAGGCAGAAGATTTGGCCAAGAACGCCCTGGCAGTGACTGAAAAGAAGGGCATGCTGCGCTTGCAAACCGAAGCGCTGAGGGCAGTGGGCCTGTGTGCGATGTTGATGGGTCGCCCGGAAGAATCTGAGGGTCATTATTTACGTTCAGAGGGGTTGGCGATTGAGAATGGGCTGATTTACGAGGCGCTCTGGAGTAAAGTTGGCCGGGCCCGCCTGGCCCTTTCCAGGCGCCAATTTGAGGCGGTTAAAGAATTGGTCTGTGAAGTCATCCAGAGGAGCCAGGCGAACAAGATGGCCTGGTTGACTCTATACAGTTTACAGATGTGTGCGCATCTGCATCATGCCACGGATGATCCTTCCCTGCTGAAATATCGCGCAAGTTTTACTGAGCTGTTGGCGCATCTTTCAGAACATACCCAATCGACCCCGCTGCGGCAATACCTGGAATCGGCCCAGGAATTTTGGGAACGCGGTCATGCCTACCCCTGATCCTGGGGCGTGTCCACGTTTTGGTAACGGTTCTGTGTTATGATTGTTTTTGACGCAGCGAACACAGCAACCGGGCATATGGCAACAGAGGGGACCATGTGCAAAAGAACCGACAATGCCAAGGGAGACTATATAAGCACTGCCGGTTCTTTTTATTTAACTGGATTTCAAGTGGGCCACCGTCACGCCTTCGCCGCCTTCGGTTCGTCCCCCGCTTTCAAATCGGGCGATGTGTGGGCTGCTGCCCAGCGCTTGCCGAACTGAATCGCGCAGGCGGCCGGTGCCTTTGCCGTGGATGATGCGCACGAAGGGCAGGCCGGCCAGGTAGGCTCGCTCGAGATAGCGGTCCAGGGCATCCAATCCCTCGTCCACTCGATGCCCGCGGATATCCAGCTCGACGCCGGGTGAGTCTTGTCCGGCTGACACTTTAATGCCGCCGCGAGCTGATTTGGCTGGGGCTGGTTCCGCTTCAGCCGTTTCCCCTTTGCGAATGATGTCTGAGCGGCGGGCCCGGATCCGCAGCCGCCCGACCTGCGCCTCAATTTCTTGCTCGCCAATTGCAGTGACGACTGCATCCTGATCAATGGAACGCAAATGGACTTTTTCACCCAGGCGCAGCGGGCCCTTGGGCTGCCGGAGGGGTTTCTCGGGTTCCTGGCGCAGGATGGGTTCAGCCACATCTTCTTCCAGAGCATCCACCACCTCTTCAACTTCATCCACCGCTTGCAAGGGCTGACGGGCTTGGGAAAGCTGCCGGCGCAGGGACTCAAGCTCTTCACGAAAGCGCTCCAGTTCGCGCTGGCCCTGCTGGCGGGCTTTATCCAGCGCAGCCAGGCGTTCATCTTCGATCTGATCCAGCCTTTCAGCCAGCGCATTGCGCAGGTGTTCTGCTTCCCGCTGGGCGTCATCGGCCGCCTGACGGGCTTGCCGGGCCAGGTCGCGTTGACGGTGGATCTCATCCAGGAGATCCTCGGCATGCAGATCCGCAGGGTTGATTTCCGCCCGGGCCCCCTGGATGATGTCTGCGGGGAGGCCCAGCCGTTCAGCAATTGCCAGGGCGTTTGACCGGCCCGGCAGGCCGATGGTGAGGTGATAGGTTGGCTGCAAGGTCTCGAGGTTAAATTCAACGCTGGCGTTCAACACGCCTTCAGTGGTGTGGGCGTAGGCTTTAAGTTCGGGGTAATGGGTGGCGATCAGGCTGGTGATGCTGCGATCCAATAAATGGGTCATCACCGAGCGGGCCAGGGCCGACCCTTCCTGGGGGTCGGTGCCGGCGCCCAGCTCATCCAGCAGGACCAGGGAGCGGGAGTCGGCCTGCTTGAGGATCTCCACGATGTTGGTCACATGGCCTGAAAAAGTTGACAGGGATTGTTCAATCGACTGCTCATCGCCGATATCTGCAAAAACATCGTCAAAGACCGAGAGCAGCGAGCCGGATTGGGCCGGGATTTGGAGCCCGGATTGCGCCATCAGCACCAGCAAGCCAACGGATTTCAGGCTGACGGTTTTCCCGCCGGTGTTGGGGCCGGTGATAACCAGGGCGTAGGTTTCCTGGTCGAGATCAACATCGATCGGCACAACGAGTTGGGCATCCAACAGGGGGTGGCGCACCTGGAAAAGGCGAATGGCGCTGCCCGGATGGCTGCTGTTTTCACCTGTGTCTCTGAAGGGTATTAGTTCGGGTTGTGTGGCATCCAAATCAAACGCATACCGGGCGGACATCAAGGCCAGATCCAGTTGGGCCATGACCTCAACCATTTCATTCAACACCCCGGCGTGCTGGGCGACGGCGTGGCTCAGTTCAGCCAGGATCCGGCGGATCTCGTCGCGCTCTGCCAGTTCCAGCTCACGGTAGCGGTTGTTCCATTCCACCACGGCCAGGGGCTCGATGAACAGGGTTGCCCCGGATGCGGATTGGTCATGGATCACCGCTTTGATGCGCCCTTTGAATTCCGCCCGCAGCGGTAAAACATGCCGGCCGTTGCGTTGGGTGATGATCGGTTCCTGGAGCATGTTGGCGGTGCGAGAATCTGTCAGATAGCGCTGCATGCGAGACATCATGCGCTCGTAGGTGATCTTCATCTCCCGGCGGATTTGGGCTAATTTTTCTGAGGCGGAATCCAGCACCTCCCCCCGATTGGAGATCGTGCTGCTGATCTGGTCGACCAGACCCAATCCGACCGGCAGCCTGGCCCCCAGATCCCACAGGCAGGGCGTTTCATCGGCCAAATCTTCCAGAGCCCGATGCAGTTTACGGGAGACGATCAGGGTGTTTTTGACTGCCAGCAGGTCACCCGGTTCGAGCACCCCTTCCCGGCGCGCCAGGCCCACCTGGGGACGGATATCTTCCGCCGGGGCGAGATGGACATCCGTATCCAGGCTGAGGATGTAACGCGCTTCAGCTGTGGCTTGCTGGCGCTCTCGGGCTTCTTCAAGATCAGGCGTCGGGCGCAGCTGGCGCGCCAGGTCTGCTGATGCGCTGAAGTCGGCGTAGGCCGCCAGGCGGGCGATGATTTTTGGGTATTCAAGAGTTGCGAGCGCTTTTTCATTCATACGCAAGGTAGTTTATCATGGATTGGGGCAGGGTGCAGCCGACCGGCTGGTTAAAGAGCTGCCAGGGGGAAGATCGACGACGCGACCATCCTGCGGGCCATCCTGGGGCTGTGGGCCTCTGGCGTTATCGCTGGTTCAGGTTCACCAGGCCGGCGACCAGTTCATTGCACTGTTGCTTGTAATTTGCCAGGACGCGGTCGTAGAGGGGGAAATCGCGCCAGTCATCGATTTTGTCGTTTTCTTGCAGCCAATCAAATGTGCGCCTGGCGCCGGTGCGCCAGTCGATGGTGTATTCAAATCCCAGGTCGGCCTGGGCAGCCCGGTTGTCGAAGATGTTGGTGTACTGGAAGTTGAGGTAGGTCACCATGGTATGTTCGGGGGAGATCCGCACCAGGATATCGGCGGGGATGTGGACCAGGGCGGGCTTGGGCGCGCCGATGGCCTCCGCCAGCCGGTTGTGATATTGGTTCCAGGTCTGCCACTCCTCACCCGTCAGGTGATAGGCCTTGCCGTAGGCGTTCTCATTGCCGATCGCATTGACAAAGGCCCGTCCGACATCCTCAATATGGCAGGAGACCCACAGGGCCTCGCCGTCACCGTGGACGACGACCGGTTTGCCTTTCAGAAGGCGGTCGAGAAAATAGGTGCCCCAGCCAAAGGTGTGGATGATGTTGCCGCCCTCGCCGTAGGTGCTCGCCGGGCGGAGGATCGTCACCGGGAAGTGTCCGTCCTGGTGGGCGGCCATAAAGAGATCCTCGCATTTGGCCTTATTCCGGCCGTAATCTGAGAGGGCATGCCGCTCGTGGGATTCGGTGACCGGGAAGGTCTGAGGGGGCTTGGAATAGACGTCCACGGTGCTGCAGAAGATCAGCTGGCCGGTCCGGCCTTTGAAGGCGCGGATGTCGCTTTGGGCCTGGGCGGGTTCAAAGCAGACCATGTCGATCACGCAGTCAAAGTCACCCGCTTCGGCCATTTGGGTTTCAAAGGCCTCGAAGTCATTGCGATCGCCGGTGATGGCGCGGAAACCTTCCGGGAGGCGCGGTTCGGTCTCGCCGCGGTTGTAAAGGGTCAGATCGTGGCCCGCTTCGAGCAGCTGGCGGCTGATGGCGGTGCTGATCAACCCGGTCCCGCCGATGATCAGGATTTTCATGGGATCTCCTTAATGTCGCTTAATCAAATCAAATGATGGAACTGTGCTTATTGTACTCAAACCCGAAAGGGGTGACAACGCAGCCTAGAGCCTGACCGGGATCGCTTGATGTATTTCGACCTCATTCAGATCCAGGCGGCATCGATAGGCATGTACTTCTACGCCTTGTTTCCCCACCTCACGCAATGTTTGGGCAAAACCCGGATCGATTTCTGTAAAGGGTGTGAATGATTGGGCATCCTCCCGTTGGACGATGAAGACGACGCAGGCTCGATCTCCACTTTGCGCCAGCCGGGCCAGTTCGATCAGATGCCTGCGGCCCCTTCCCGTGGGCGCATCGGGGAATTTGCCCACGCCCGCCACAGCGTAGGTGACGGATTTGACTTCTACCCAGCAGAGGCCGGTATCATCGGAGAGCTGAAAATCCAAACGGCTGCCCCCGACTGCAACTTCCGCCTGAACCTGGTCGTAATTGAAGGCAGACAGCCTGCCAGCCGCGACCGCTTCAGCGAACAGCTGGTTGGCCTGAACCGCCTGGATCCCACAATAACCACCGGATGCCAGTTCTGCCAAGCGCAGGGTGTAGTGGGTTTTGCGGTGAGGGGCCTTGGCATCCTCAAGCCAGACCCGACAGCCCGGATCGAGGGCATGGGTGAGACGCCCGGTGGTGGGGACGTAGGCCCGAGCCTGTTTTCCGTTTTCAAGGCGTACGACGGCGACAAACCGGTTGGGGCGGCTGAGGAACAGCGCCGGGACCAGGCTGGGAAATTTCATCCCTGGTCCTTCAGAGCGCCTTTGATCTCCGGGTGGATTTCCCATAAGCCCCGGGCAACCGCCTGGTTGTAGATCACCTGGGCGGCCGCAAAGATCTCTTTACGGGCCGCATAGGTGCTTGGGTCACTCACTTCGATGCGTTCCCCATGCAGCAAGGCCAGCAGGAGCGTTTCTGTGCTCTCCATGAAAGCTGGATCGGCCAGGACGGGGTCCAGTTCGCCCCGGTCGAGGGCTTTCATCAGGGAGAGCATGTTGGCGCGGCTGGCTTTCACATCCAGGTCGTCTTGGGGGTGCAGGGCGATCAGGACGTTGATGGCGGCCAGCTCCCAGGCTGTCAACGGGTCAAGCGGTGAATCAGATTTTGTGCCAGAGGGCATGGCGGGGGTCCTTTCGCCATTGGTTTTTATCCAGGTCGAGGGGGTGAACCTCCCAGCCTTGTTTGACTCTTGTCAGCAGTGCGTCCCAGCCTGGCAGCCCGCAGATGCGGTTCGGGCTCTCGACCGCACAGGCGCCTGCTGCGGCAGCCATGGTCAGGGCGGTTTCCGGATCTACGGCTTGCAGGATTCCGGCTAAAAATCCGCCCACGGCGGCATCACCCGCGCCCGTGGTGCCCTGGACAGGTACTTTGAAGGCGGGCGTCCAAAGTTCCCGGTCAACCCATTCGGCGGCGATCCCCTGTAAACCTCGGCCGCCCTTGACCCACACATCGGGCTGGCCTGTGCGCAGGTAGATACCCCGGGCGCCGCATTTGATCATGACGACTTTTGGGCCGCAGCCCAGCACGATCTCCCCCAACTCACGCACCAGGCTTTCGGGGACTGCCTCTATAAAACTGCCCATGGAGTCTGCGCACAGAGACTGATAACGGTCAGGCTGGAGTAAAAAGGTCAATTCAGCGATGCTGGGCAGAAAGAGATCGGTAAAAGGCAGCACATTGGCGAGCAGCTCCGCCCAGTCCACTTTGCCGGCCGGGCTGGACGGATCCGGCAGGGAAAAGTCCAGGCTGGTGGTCATGCCAGCCCGGCGCGCCCGCAGCAGGATGGAGACCAGCTCCGCGCCGCCGCCCCGGTAGATCGAGCGCATCAGGGAGGGATAGCCAAAATGGAGCAGGTCGGCCTGTTCCAAGATGGGCCGGGACAGGTCAGAGGCATAAAAGGTGTCATTGGCGCCGTGAAAATGGAGAAAACTGCGGTCGGCGCCGGGCGGGTTGAGGATCAGCGTCAGGGAGGTGGGGGCGCCGGGGTCGAGGACCAAGGTCTCGCCGAGCCCGGGGCCATGGCGCTGGAGGAGCGCTTGCAGGGTATCGCCGTACATATCCGGTCCGATCTTGGCGATCAATTGGGTGGGGACGCCGAGTTTATGCAGGGCCAGGCCGGTGTTGGCGACCGCGCCGCCCCCGGTCAGTGCGAACTGCCCGGTTTGAACCATGTTGCCGGGCTGGAGCAGGGATTGAAACTGTCCCTCGGGGAGTGAGGACAGGTCCGGGGCGATATCCAGGCAGATGTGCCCGGCGACAACGACACGTTTTTGGATCATAAGCAGTCTCCGCTGTAGGTAGCATTTAATCCTACCATAATCACCCTCAGGATAAATGCAAAGACCAGGGAGTTCC
>CAZLEK010000087.1:0-10238 GCA_964558525.1 uncultured Candidatus Brevefilum sp. | reverse complement strand
ACCACACCTTGCACGCCAGAGACGTTGTCTCCATTGAATGGAGAGATATGCCCTGCACCCTGGATGCTGGCTATGGACTCCCCTTCAGGTTCAGGCGTGTCGGCGGCTGGAACTGCCGTTGGCGTGGATGTCTCCTGTGCGGGCGGCGGCGTTTCAAGTGGAGGCAGCTCGTCACCGGGTGCACAGCCTGCGAGGACAAGCATGATCAAAATGCCAATATGGAACAAACGGGCTGCCATTTTGAGTTTGTCTTTGAGTCTTTGCATTGGGAGATCACTCCTTATTTCATGAAGGCTAAAAAAAAATTGGTGAGCGCAGATGAGCAGGGCAAGTGCATGCCGCCAATGGGAGCATCAAGAAATATCTTACCTCAAACAGCCGACTTATGAAGTAAAATGGGGGCATGGAGATCAGGATTGCAGTTGCCAAAATCGATCGATCTGGCGCCGGCACAAGCGGCGACACGGTCGAAACCATTGAGCGCCCTAACGGCGGCCTTTCTGTCGTCCTGGCGGACGGCCAGATCCACGGCAAGGACCAAAAATCCATTTCGACCATGGTCAGCCACCGGGTCATTGATCACATCAGCGACGGCGTTCGAGACGGCGCTGCGATCCGGGCGACTGCCCGCAGCCTCTTTACCGACTACCAGGGCGCTGTCCAGGCGAATTTGAACCTGATCAGTGTTGATCTGCAAACCAATACGATCCTGGTTTCTCGCAACAACCCTGTGCCGGTGTTCTTAATTGATCATCACCAGGTCGACTGCCTGGCCACCGAAAGCGAACCGATCGGCGGCCGCGGGGATATCGTCCCGACGATTATTGAGCTGTCCATCCAGGCTGGATTGGTCATCATCGTCTTTTCAGACGGTGTATATCACGCCGGCCGGAAGAACCCCTCCAACCCGGATATCTGCACGACGATTGAAGCCCTGATCGAAGAACAAGAACCCTCCGCCCAGGAGATTGCTGATTTTCTGCTTAACCGGGCCATTCGCCTTGACGAGGGCCGTCCGCAGGATGATATGAGCGTTGTCGTAATGCTCGTCTCAGCCCAATCCACTGACCGCATCCGGCGGATGAACCTGACGATGCGGATTGACGATTATTCATCCGGCCTTCAAAATCAATAATGTCCGATCGATACCCATCCCAAATACGATCAAATAGGGGCCGCCCGAGTTAATGTCATCTCACCCATTCTTTAGGAGGAAACCATGCGTCAAAAGGTTGTGCTGATCACCGGAGCAAATGGCGAAATTGGACACGGCCTGATCCAGCATCTGGCAAAAACCACCGAAGCCAATATCGTTGCCCTGGATGTCGTCCCCCTCGATAAAACCCTGCGCCCGCTGTGCAGCGCCTACATCGTCGGCGATATCCTCGATCAAATGCTCCTGGGCCGGCTGGTGGTGGAACATGAAATCGCCACCATTTACCACCTGGCCTCGATCCTGTCCACAAAGGCAGAATACAACCCAGAAACCGCTCACCGGATCAATGTCGAAGGCACGATGAACCTGCTGCGCCTGGCGGTGGAACAATCCCAATGGCAGGGGACCCCGGTGAGGTTTATTTATCCCAGCTCAATTGCGGCCTACGGCATCCCAACTCTGGATGAAAAGTCACAGGCGAAGCAGGCCTGCGAAGACGAGTGGGGCCACCCCACCACCATGTACGGCTGTAACAAGCTCTACTGTGAACACCTGGGCCGGTATTACAGCTCCCACTACCGTCAGCTGGCCGCCGACTGCGGCGGCAGCGAAACGGTTGACTTTCGGGCGATCCGCTTTCCAGGCCTGATCAGCGCTGAGACCACCCCCACCGGCGGCACCAGCGATTACGGCCCCGAAATGCTCCATGCCGCAGCGAAGGGTGAAGAATACAGCTGCTTTGTCCGGCCAGACACCACGATCCCCTTCATGGTCATGCCCGATGCGGTCAAAGCCCTGGTCTCACTGGAAGCAGCCCCAAGGAAGCGGCTGTCTCAATTTGTTTACAACGTTACCAGCTTCAGCCTGTCCGCCCAAGAAATCTTTGACATCGTCCTGGAGGCCTTCCCTAAAGCGAAGATCCATTTTGCTGTGGATGACTGCCGCCAGAAGATTGTGGACACCTGGCCAGAGAAAATGGATGATTCTGCCGCCCGTAAAGATTGGGATTGGCAGCCAGACTACAACTGCGAACGATCCTTCCACGAATACCTGATCCCCGCCATCCGTGAGCGCTACCAGTAAAGTATTTTTCGGTTCCGGCTGAGACAGAGGTATGGGAACTCCCAAAAGCATGAGCAGCCGCAGATCAGGACAGGCCCATGCTTTTTCTGGTGGTTGTCGACCGCCCAAGTGAGATCGAACTGGCTGAAAAAAACAGCGAAAGGAAAAGGTCAACAGCGTGCAGGCCCCTCCAGAAAGGAAAAAACGTATGGATTCTTCGAGCGTAATCCTTGTGGTGATAAGCCTGGGATTACTCATCTTTGCGTTTATACGAGAAAAATCACTGGCTGTGGAGGGCATCCGGATCGCCGGGTCCACCCTCTGGAACAATCTGCTCCTGCTGTTGGCGGGGTTTCTCCTGGCCGGCCTGGTGCAGGCGCTCGTGCCTAAGTCCGTGATCATAAATTGGCTGGGAGATCAGGCCGGGTTCAAATCGGTGCTGATTGGCTGCGTCGCCGGCGGCTTGATGCCCGGCTCCCCCTACGCGGTTTTTCCAATGGTGGGCGGCCTGTACACAGCCGGGGCTGGTTTGGGCGCCATGGTCGGGTTCATGACGGCCTGGTCGCTGTGGTCCGTATCCCGCCTGCCAGTTGAATTTGCCCTGATTGATCCCAAACTGGTCATCATCCGGTACACGATCACCTTTCTCTTCCCCCCAGCAGCTGGAATCCTTGCACAGGTCATTGGGGAACGCTATCTCTAGTCAATAATCCCTCGCAATCCAGATAACATCTCATCCAAACCGCCATGCAAAGGTGGTACCGCCTCCAAATCAACCCAATAGAAGTGGAAGGCAATCGGCCCCTCAGTGCCATCTGAGGGATTCACTTCAGCAGCGATCCAGTCCTCCCTTTGGCAGGCCTCACACTCAAAATGATAGTAATGCCGATGATGAATCTCATTCAGGCCAAGTCCCCGCATATCCCGCTTAACGGAACCTAGTTTTTGAATCAACAATAAATTCCTTAAGCCAGTCTCCTCTTCGGCTTCGCGCTGTACAGCTTTTGATATTTCCTCTCCAGGCTCAACCGTCCCGCCCGGCACTTGCCAGCCTGCTTCGGGTAAATCCCGATGCTCAAAGGCCAGCAGCTGCTTTTGATGCCCTTTATACCGCAGGACATAGGCATATACTTTTTGCTTGATTGGCAGATCGATCAGGCTCACCATCAAATAAATTGACCTTCCCTTTCCTGTGCGTTAAAATAACACCATTATCGTGATTCTATCAGAAGATGGGTCCCAAAATGCCGATTTATGAATATGTCTGCCAGGATTGCCAGGAGGAATTTGAGCTGATGCGCAGCTACAAAGACTCAGATTCTGCAGCCACCTGCATCCACTGCCAGAGCCAAGCAACCAAAAGAAAACTGTCCTTATTCAACGCCTCCAGCGGCGGACGGACGATCACCCATTCGGGCGGCTGCAGCGGCTGCGCAGGCGGCTCCTGCAGTTCTTGCGGTTCAGGCTGAGCATGAAGAATCCAAGGTCAGCCTTAATCACCGGCGGTTCCAGCGGCATCGGCCTGGCCCTGGGTAAAGCCCTGGCTGCCCGGGGGGCAGATCTCTGCCTTTTGGCGCGCGACCCAAACCGGCTGCAAATGGCAAAGCAGGCGGCAGCAAAGCACAAAATCAACCCTGGACAGCACATCCACACGCTTTCTTGCGATATCCGGGATTTCGATACGGTTTCCAGAGAGCTTGGCGGTTTCGTCGGAGAATTTGGGCTGCCGGACCTGGTGATCAATTCCGCTGGCGTCGCCTACCCGGGCACTTTTCAGGATCTGGAAGTCGAGACCTTCCGCTGGCTGATGGAGATCAACTACTTCGGCACCGTCCACGTTTTGAAAAGCCTGGTTCCCGGGATGGTCCAGCGCGGTTCGGGCACGATTGTCAATATTTCTTCCCAGGCAGGGTTTATCGGCGTGTACGGGTACTCGGCCTACGGGGCGTCGAAATATGCTGTGAGGGGACTCAGCGATGTGCTGCGCGCAGAGATGAAACCCTTAGGGCTCCAGGTATCGATTGTCTTCCCGCCAGACACCCAAACACCGCAGCTTGATTTTGAAGCGCCGCTAAAGCCCTATGAAACAAAACAGATTGCCGGCAGCGCCAAAGTTCTCTCGGCCGAGGCAGTTGCCCAGTCGATCCTGAAAGGCGTCGAACAAGGCCGGTATGTGATCATCCCAGGATTGGAGGGCAAAGTATTCTTTCGCCTGACCAACCTGCTTGGCAATTTAACCTATCCAATCATGGATTGGTTGGTGCGCCGGGCCCAAAAGGAAAAGCTGAAACAAGAAGGTTGATCATCCTGACCAGGATGGGTAACTGTCCCCAGCCAACAAGTTTTGGCGTCCGGCCCAAAAAAATTTTTCTCACTCAGGAACTGATCTTGATCGATCCAAACGCCGCTCAAGATGGCTGCGATAGGCCATATGCCGGCGTAAATTTTCGGTGTCCTTCGGCAAGGTAAAGAACAGCCCCCCCACAGCAAGCGAACCCAGCAACCACCCGGAAAGCGACAATGCCAGAATTGATGTTTGTAACTCAAGCCTGGTGTGCAGGATCGGAATTAATTTTGCTGCTAAAATACCTCCTAAAGTCTGCAAAGCCAGCATGATGGCGGTAAAAAAAGATCGCACCTCTGGCAGGGTGACCTCGAATAGAATCGCGATCAAATTCGGCCAGCTAAAGGACATAAAAAAGCCCATCAGGATGAACAGCAGCAGAGAAAAAGGACTGGCGAGATCGTTGAGTAAAAAAGCCAGGAACAGGAAAAGGGCCGGCAGCAGCAGCCCCAACAAGGCGATGATCACCCTGCCTGTATCCCGCTTTCGAGATGTGAGATCTCCCAAAAACCCACCCAGAGGATAACCGATCATCACCGCAATCAGGGCTGGCAGCAACTGCGAGGCGATATCTCCAGAAGATACCTGATTGAGTTCCTGAAAAAGAGGTGAGATCCAAGCCGTAAGAATAAACCATGGGATTGTTCCAAGAAAACTAAACAATAACGCCAGGAGGAGTGAAGGGGCTTTGAGGTTTTCTTTGGCGAATTCCCAATCAAACAGGTAAGTGCCGCTGAGGGTCACATCTGTCATGCCGCGCTCGCGAGCCCCACGTTTTGGCTCTTCCAGAAGGAAATTAATCAAAACCGTTAACAGGAAAGCGACGCCGCCCATCACCAACAGCAGCAAACGCCAATTCAAACGGGTTGGCAGCGCAGAGGAGATAAAAACCAACATGAACAAGCCCATCGGCTGGGAAATCAGTAAGAGGCCAAAAACCTTCCCCCGATGTTTCGATCCAAAAATATCGCCAATCAAAGAAAAGATGCCCGACGCGCTCAGGTTATCCATCCCGCCGGTTGCACTGGAGATCAGATAGGTTGCCAGAGTGGGTGAGATGCCCACCAGCCATGAGGTGACGCCCCATAAAAAGCTGATCAGGGCTAAAATCTTCACACGGGAATGCCGATCAAAAAAATAACCCCAGATCAAAGCGAACAGGATGCTCACCACAACGCTGAGTGTGACCACCGGTTCAATCCAGACATCTCTGGCATGCAGCACAGAGATCATCTGGGTTGTGATAGGGCGCAATAAAAAGACATCCAGTTGATGGATCATCATGAAAACCGAAAGGATCAGAACAAACATCCAGCGTTGTGCGCCTATTCCTTTTTTCATTGATCAACTCCATACCGGTTGTTTCGTCTATGGATAAGTATAATCGGTTCTCGACGCCAAGATTTTTCCATTCGACCCCATCAGACAGCAAACCTTGATTGTTGCAATGCAGCTGGTTGTGGATTATGATTGATAAAACAAATATTCGAAGAATCCAATGAAAGACAAGATCAAAACGATCCTCAGCCGGTGGCGCAGCCACCCAAATATTGCCGAAAATATCGTGGCGTGGCGTGTGCTGGCGCCAAAATCACCTGAATTTGTCCCCCTACCCGATCCGCTCTCCCCAGCATTAACCGCTTCCTTGACCTCCCTGGGGATCCACTCGCTTTACAGCCACCAGGCGCTGGCATATGAGCGGGTCAAGGAGGGACATAATATCGCCGTGATTTCAGGCACCGCCAGCGGTAAAACCTTATGCTATAACCTTCCCGTCCTTGACAGCCTGCTCAAGGCGCCCGAAGGAAAGGCACTGTATCTTTTTCCCACCAAAGCCCTTTCGCAAGACCAACTGACCAACCTAAAAGAGCTGTTGGGCGCCGCCCCAGCACCCGCAGGGCTGCGGGCGGAGATCTATGACGGCGATACACCCCAGCATGTCCGCAGCCAGGTCCGTCGGGAAGCATCGATGATCATCACCAACCCGGATATGCTCCACACTGGCATCCTGCCTCACCACACCGCCTGGAAAGATTTCTTCAGCGCCCTGCGCTTCATTGTTATTGATGAGATGCACAGCTACCGGGGGGTTTTTGGATCGCATGTGGCCAACGTGCTGCGGCGCATCAAACGGGTCAGCCGATTTTACGGCAGCCAACCGCAGTTCATCCTGACCTCCGCCACGATCGCCAACCCGCAAAACCTGGCGGAACGGCTGATTGAAAAACCTGTCACGGTGATCGATGCGGATGGTTCACCGCACGGCGAACGTCATTTCCTGATCTACAACCCTCCCCTGCTGGATAAAAAGCTGGGTATCCGGCAGAGCTCTTTGCTGGAAGGCTCCTTATTGGCGGGAGAACTGCTCGATGAGGGGATCCAGACGATCGTCTTTGGAAGGACCCGGCGGAGTATCGAACTGATCCTGACCTATTTACGGCAGCGTAATGAATCTGATCCGCCCGATCGCGTGCGTGGTTACCGCAGCGGCTATCTCCCGAGCGAGCGGCGCGACATTGAAGATGGCTTGCGACGGGGGGCAGTGCAGGGTGTGGTGGCCACATCCGCCCTGGAATTAGGGATCGACATCGGCGGCATGGACGCTTCGATCTTGATTGGCTATCCCGGCAGCATCGCCGGAGCCCGACAACAGGCAGGCCGCGCAGGCCGCCAATTAGCCCCCTCGCTATCCATCCTGGTCACCGCGCCCAATGCGATGGACCAATACCTGGCGCGCCACCCGGAATATTTCTTTGAACGCTCGCCAGAACGCGCCTTGATCGCGCCCGATAACCTGCTGATCCTCCTGCAGCATATCCGCTGCGCTGCCTTTGAACTGCCCTTCCAAAAAAGTGAGGGTTTTGGGGCAATCCCAGCCGAGAAGCTCGCTGCATTTTTAGCGTTGTTGGCCCAGTCAGGAGAGCTTCATCAACAGGGAGAGCGCTATTTCTGGATGGCGGATCGCTATCCAGCTGCGGATATCTCACTGCGCAATGCCTCTCCGGATCAGGTCACCCTGATCGTAAAGGGCGGCGCCCAACCGCAGCGGATCGGACAGGTCGATCTCAACAGCGCCCACTGGATGGTGCACCCAGAAGCTGTCTACCTGCATGAGGGCAGGTCTTATCTTGTTGAGGCATTAGATTTGGACGCTGGCGCAGCCTATTTAAAGCCGGCAGTGATCGATTACTACACCCAGGCGCGGCAAGAGTCCCAGGTTGAAGAAAAACAGCTGCTTAAATCTGGTCAGGTGACCGGGGCCATGAAGAACCTGGGGGAAATTCTGGTAACCACCCAGGTTGTGGGCTACCGGAAAATTCGCTGGTTCACCCACGAATTCCTGGGCGCAGGTGAGGTCGATCTGCCGCCCACGCACCTCAACACCGTTGGATACTGGATCTCACTGGCAGAGGAAACCGTCGAATCACTCAGAGACCGGATGTTGTGGAATGCGGATGCCAATGATTACGGCCCCAACTGGGAGAGAACCCGGAAAAAGGTTTTACAACGCGATGGCAGCCGCTGCCAGGTTTGCGGCGCTTCCGGAGACCATCACCCCTTGCATGTGCACCATATCCAGCCCTTTCGGCGCTTTTCAGACCTTGAGACCGCCAACCAGCTCCAGAATCTGATCACACTTTGTCCTTCCTGTCACCGCCAGGCCGAAACCGCCGTCCGGATCCGCAGCGGAATGGCCGGTTTCAGCTACGTCCTCCACAACCTTGCACCCCTGCTGTTAATGTGCGATGGTGAGGACATCGGCGTACATTATGACCCGAACAGCACACTGGGGAACGGCCGCCCAACCGTGGTGTTCTATGATCATATCCCCGGCGGCCTGGGGTTGTCTGAAAACCTATACGAACTACACAACGACTTCATCCATCAAGGCTTTGAAACCGTTTCGCAGTGCGAATGCGAAGAAGGCTGCCCTTCTTGCGTGGGGCCAGTCGGTGAAGAGATTTCAGGCGGTAAAATAGAAACACTGGCGATCCTTAAGGTGTTGATCGGTTATGTCTGATTGGGAATCACTTTCAAAGCAACTCAAAGACCTGGGACTGAAATTAGGGAAAGATCAGGTGTTTAATCGTTCCCGGGGGCCAAAACACCCGATCGAGTCGGTTATCCCAGGGCAATATTGGGAGGTCATCTATGGAGAGGTTTTTTGCCATGAAGAAACCTATGACCTGGATTACCTGCATGGCATGAAACCCTTATACCCAGCCGAGCCTATTGAGAGGTTATGCCAATGGGCCCAGGCTGCATCCCACACCAGGGAAGACCTGACGGACTTCATTTTCCTGGATACCGAGACCAGCGGGTTGGCGGGCGGGACAGGCACCTATGCTTTTGAGGTTGGGGTGGGACGCTTTACCCCTGAGGGATTCAAGCTGGCCCAATTCTTCATGCGCCATCCCGGCGAGGAGCCCGCACTGCTGGCCGGCATTACCAAATTCGTAGACGGCATGAAGGCCGTCGTCACCTACAACGGAAAATCTTTTGATATTCCGCTGCTCAACACACGCTATACCCTGATGGGGATGACCAGCCCTTTTACGGCAATCGACCATTTTGACCTGCTGCCATTGGCGCGCCGCTTATGGCGCATCCGGCTTGAAAGTCGGACGCTCAGCAATATTGAGCGCAAGATCTTGGGTGTAGAACGGGGCGAAGAGGAAGTCCCCGGATACCTGATCCCGGAAATGTACTTTGAATATCTGAAGAACCAGGACGCCCGTCCAATGGCAGGCATTTTCTACCACAATGCGGTCGACATTCTCAGCCTGGCAGGCCTCTTCAGCCATATGGCTTTTCTGCTGCATCATCCCCATTCGGAGAAAATCCAGCACGGCGAAGATGTGGTTGCCCTGGCGCGCTTCTTTGAATCCATGGGCGATCTTCAGCAGGCAGAGCGCCTGTACCAGAAGGCTCTGCAGGCGAATTTGACCGAAGACCTCTACTGGGACACCGTCAAAAGGTTTTCCTACCTGCTCAAACGAAAAGGGGTTTGGGAAGCGGCTCTTTCCCTGTGGGAAACAGCCGCTGAGACAGGTGCGCCCTATGCGTTTGAGGAACTGGCAAAATATTATGAACACCGCCAGATCGACCTGCAGCGTGCCCACCAATGGACCACCCAGGGGATGGCGAGCTTAGAAAACAACCTGCTCCCCGCGCAAGAACTACAGCACTGGCGAGAAAGCCTGCTTTACCGTCTCGACCGGCTGGAACGAAAACTGGCCCGGGCTGCAGACAATTGACGCCCAATCACCATCCGGTGGTTCAGAAATGCCGCAGCAAGCAGTCCGCTTGCCTCTCCCATGCCGAAATTGCAAGGTGGGCCTGCAGCAAGGAGACAACAACCAGCAGGAGACACGCTCCAGTTGATTACGAATTAATTCGGGGTCCGTTCTCCCCTGACAGATCTAATCCTAAACCTCCGGGTCAGACCAAAATCGAAGTCAGCGGACTGAACCTCCCCCCAGTCAATCTTCAACTGCACCTGAGGGCGTTCCGCTGAACGCCAGGCAGGACCCGTAACCTGGCGATACGCTGATCGATCCGCAGACCCTGCGGGTTGCGGAAAGTTGCGAAGAGAACCCATCGATCACCCTGCGGATGAGAAGAATTTCAAGCATCACTTTTCTTAGGATCTTACGATTACCCTGCCCGGCGAAT
>CAZLEK010000086.1:0-10555 GCA_964558525.1 uncultured Candidatus Brevefilum sp. | reverse complement strand
GTCCAAAAATCGAAAATCGCTGCGGATGTCATTATCGGCAGCGATTTTTTAATACCGGAGACACTCACTTTTACGACTGTGAGCTGATTTTACACCTGAAAATTTTAGTTTTCAGGAAACAAAAGTTGATTAATTCAGGTGGCACGGCGTACTGAACCACCAAGCCTGCTCCTCGCGGAGAAGACAAAGCGTACGAAAATAATTCCCCTTGATTGAGGAGGTTGTTTAATTTTCGACCATCAGCTCCCAGCGGATGCCGTAGCGGTCGATCAGGGAGACAAAGCAGCCGCTGTAGGTGGTTTCGGTCAGCGGAGCCAGAATTTGTGCGCCGATTTTTAGGTGCTCATAGGCTGCCAGGACATCGGCCTTTTGGTCAAAAGAAATCAGCAAAGACAGATTGCGCCCCTCTGCCAGGGCTTGCGTATGATCAGTGAGCATGATGCGCTGGCCGCCGATGCGCATTTCAGCATGGTAGACATATTCCTGGTAGGCCTGGTTGCCTTCAAGATCGAAATCGCGCGGATCAGCATCTTGATACCGCAGGAACACGGTGCGTTGGGCGCCAAAGGCTTGTTCATAGAGCTCGATGGCGGCTTCACACTCGCCATGAAAATGCAGGTTGGGGACAATTTCCATCGATCTGCTCCTGTTTTATTCGGATTCCGTCGCTGTCCAGCGCGGGGTGCGCGTCACGGTAGGCGTAACCGTGATGGTTGGGGTTTGGGTGGGCCAGATCGTCTGAGAAGGGGTGATGGTGGGCGTGACGGTGGGTGTTTTGGAGGGGGTGGGCGTCTCTGTGGCGGTGGGTGTGATGGAGGGCACCGGCGGCTCACCGAGGATGGTGAAGAACCCGGAGGATTTCCAGTTTGCGCCTACGAAGATCTGCACTTCGTATTCACCGGGCTGCCATTGATCGCTGGGGGGGTTCCAGTCTGTATAGCCGTAACCGCCTGAGCCAAATTCCCAGGGATAGGTTTCATAATAGACCAGTTCTCCCTCGCGGTACCAGAGCGCGCTCCACTGCACGCCGTTGGTCATGTTGTTGAAGCTGTAAGCGCCAAACAGGTGGCCGACGGGGTTCTCGAATTCCAAAGCAGGTTCGATCGGCTGCAGGTTGTCGTCAATTCGGCGGGAGAACTGCAGCTCGCTGAACAGGGCATCGGAACTGGGTGTGATCGTGGCCTCAAATTCATCTTGAAGAGCTTCAGGCAGGCTGGGGGTATTGGTCACCGAAGGGGTCTCGGTGATGGTGGGCGTGAGGGTGATGGAGGGTGTCAGGGTGATGCTGGGCGTAATGGTGACCGTTGGCGTCTGGGTGACGGTGGGCGACGGCGAGATAAAGCGGTAAACCACCGGTTCGGAATAGTTCAGGATCAGCCAGGCCAGAGGAATCAGCAGGATTGCCAGGAGGATCAGACGCCAGCCGCGCAGCATACGATCATGCCGTTTCCGGTAAAATGGGACTTTGCGGCTCTTGATGATGTTGCGGATCCCGAAAATCAGTGTAAAAAGAGCCGCAACGCCCATCATGATGGCGGCGGTCAGTACGGTGGAGCGAACGTCGATTTGCAGCATAAGTGTGTTTTCGGTCTAGTCGTAGGAATTATAGCGCATTTTATGGCGTACAATAAGTTCAGGTTGTAACAAAACCATGACAGGTGGACTTGATTCCAGATGGCATTAGAAACCGGCGATCTTTTAAACCAGCGTTACCGGATCCTTGATATCCTTGGCCAGGGGGGCATGGGAGCGGTCTACCGCGCCCTGGACGAGAACCTGGATGTGATTGTTGCGGTTAAAGAAAATGCATTTCTCTCCGAGGACTATTCTCGCCAGTTCAAGCGCGAAGCAAAAGTGCTGGCAGCCCTCAAGCACCCTAATTTACCCCGGGTGTTCGATTATTTTGTGATCGATCAGCAGGGGCAGTATCTCGTGATGGACTACATTGAAGGGGAGGATCTGCGGGAGTGGATGTCTCGAGAAGAGACCGTGCCCGAAGTTGAGGTGCTGAAGATCGGGATCCAAATTTGTGACGCGCTGATCTACCTGCACGAACAGGAACCGGCGATCACCCACCGGGATATCAAACCTGGCAATATCAAGATCACACCCCAGCGAACAGCGGTGCTGGTTGATTTTGGCCTGGTTAAACTTTTACGTGACCAGCAGATGACCACCACCGCCGCCCGCGCCATGACCCCGGGCTATTCCCCGCCCGAGCAGTATGGAGATGCGCCCACCGATCAGCGTTCGGATATTTTCTCGCTGGGGGCAACCTTATATGCAGCCCTGGCCGGCTTTCTGCCGGCGGACAGCCTGGCGCGGTCCACAGGAAAAGCTGAACTCACACCGCTCCGAAGTTACAATCCCCGAATTTCAGCAAAAACAGCGGCGGCGATTGAGAAAGCGCTCGCTCTGCGGTTTGAAGCGCGCTGGCAGGCTGCCCGCGCGTTCAAGGAAGCCCTGGTTCATGCCCTGGAAGACCTGCCTCCTGGGGAGCGCGCTGACTCTCGGATCAGGCAAATCAGCCCACCGACAGCGCAGCTGCCGGCAGGGGGGGCAGAACGCGGGCTGGTTGGTTCACTGGTTGATTTTTTTCGACGCCTGGACCCGGTTTGGATCTTGTTTGGGGTGACGATCCTGCTGCTGGGGATCCTGTTGGGGGTCACCCTGGCCTGGCCGGCTGGGGTGCAGCGGATCCTGTCGGGGATTTCAGGTGAGATCCCAACGCCAACCATCACCGCGCTTCCTTCTGTCGAGAACCTCCCCGGATTGGACCAACCCAATGATCAGGATCCGACTGGTGATGAAAACAGCGGTTCCCCCTCGGAGGAGCTGGTTGATCCCCTCGGTTTGACTCCCTCACCGACCCCCTTGGGCGGTGGCGCCGGCATGCTGGCCTTCGTCTCGGAGCGCAGCGGTCAGCCCCAAATCTGGCTTTTAGACGTATTGTCCCGCAGGGTCTCACAGCTGACAGAAATTCCCGATGGCGCCTGCCAGCCGGATTGGTCGCCAGACGGGAACCGGATCGTATTCACATCACCCTGCCCGAGCAAACGCTCGCGGTACCCGGGATCGAATTTGTACCTGATCGATGTCGTCACGACGGTCCTAACGCCTTTGACGACCTCCCTGGAAGGCGATTTTGACCCCGCCTGGTCGCCGGATGGGGACTGGATCGCTTATACCTCCCTGATCAATGGGCAGATGCAGTTGATGAAGCTGGCGGTGGGAGGTGGCGAACCTGTCCAGCTCTCCGATGGCGCCTATGATGATTCGGATCCGGCCTGGTCGCCGGATGGTGAACAACTGGTATTTATCCGCATCCGCAGCGTCAACCAGGTCTGGCTGATGGATGCGGATGGCGAGGATCCCGTTCAATTCACGCGTTCTGGTTTGATCGATAACAGCAACCCAGATTGGCACCCAGACAAGGATATCATCCTCTTCAGCCAGGTCTTGGGCCTGGGCAGTCCCTCCAAGCAGTTGTTTGGCATGCGCTTGGAAGACCTGGGTGAATCGGAGGAATACCCGATCCTGCCCTCCTCAAGGTTAGATTACATCCCTTTGATGGACAATGCGGATGTATCTGAAGACGGTTTCTGGCTGGCCTTTGACTACTGGTATTTTGATGTGCTTTCGGACGTGACGCTGATGACCTTTCCGAGCGGCAATCTGATCCCGTTGACCAACCATCCGGCGATGGATTACGACCCCGCCTGGCGGCCACTGCCTTAGTCTTTTTTTTGACTGGTGTTTGATAAAATGGATTTTAGCCCTCCGCACAAATCCGCACGCAAGCAAGGGGCTCTCAGGAGGATGGATGGCATTGGATATTGATTCCTTGCTAAACGAACGCTACCGAAAAAAACGCCGGTTGGTGCAAAGCGGCATGGGGACCCTGTTCCTGGCCCATGACGAGATCTTGAACGTGGATGTGGCCATCAAGGAAAACCAGTACACCTCCACCGACCATTCTATCCAGTTTCGCCAGGAGGCGATGATCCTGGCCCGTCTGCGGCATGCCAACCTGCCCCGGGTGATCGATCATTTTGTGGTCAAAGATCAGGGCGAGTACCTGGTCATGGATTATATCCCCGGCGTTGACCTGGGGGCGCAGCTCAGCAGCCAGGGACGTCCTTTTTCAGTGGACGAGGCGGTTAAAATTGGCGTGACGGTCTGCGACGCCCTGGTGTATTTGCACTCCCGACAGCCGCCGATCATCCACCGCGATATCAAACCGGCCAACCTCAAGCGCACGCCCGAGGGACGCATCATGCTGCTGGACTTCGGCCTGGCGAAACATTACCTGCAGGATGAGGTGACGGCTGTTGGGGCCAAGGGCGTCACTACCGGGTATTCCCCCGTTGAACAATACGGTGAGGGGACCGATGCCCGCAGCGATATTTACGCCCTGGGGGCCACGCTGTATTCCCTCCTGACGGGCGAGACGCCGCCTGATTCGGTGGAGCGAGCCATTGGTATTGTTGACCTGGAACCGATACGCGAGGTCAACCCTGAAGTGACTCCGGAGCTTCAGCGGGTGATCACCAAGGCTATGGAAATTAAAGCCGATGACCGCTTTCAGACCGCGACCGAATTTATGAATGCCCTGATGAGGGTTCATCCCTTGAACCAGCCAGCGGAGCGTGTTTCCGGCCCAACCCCCCTCTCGCCCGTGGAAGACCCGCCCCAGCTCTTCAGCCCAGACGCCCCCACCCGATTGGCGCCAAAATCCAGGAAGAAACGGGTTTGGGTCTGGCTCCTGCCCTTGCTGGCGCTGATCCTGGCGGGGGCACTCACCGGCCTGTTCTTCCTGGGGAACAAGGGTTGGTTTGACAGCCGGGCGGCCCAGGCGCCCAGCCAGACTCCTGTTCCAGCGTTGGTGGCCGTGGAAAACTCGCCCACCCCGACCGAGATACCGCCCTCTGCAACCGCAACCCTCGCTCCGGCCACCAGCACGCCCGAGGGGCAGGCAAGCCCGACTCTCTCACCAACGCCTTCGCTGACGCCCGAACCGGTTGGCACACCCCAGGGCGGCGGCCAGGGCCAGATTGCATTTGTCTCCGAACGCGATGGCTTCCCCCAGGTTTACCTGATGGACCTGGCGGAGCGACAGCTTGAGCCGATCACCTCTGAACCTGAGGGCGCCTGCCAACCGGCCTGGTCGCCCGATGGCTGGCGGCTGGCCTACATCTCACCCTGTGACGGCCGCAAGGAACAATATGACGGCGCCAGCATCTTTGTTTACGATTTTCGTTCTGAGCGAACCGAGCTCATCTCCTCACTGGCAGCAGGCGATTATGACCCGGCCTGGTCGCCGGATGGGAATAAGCTGGCTTTCACCTCCCTGCAAAATGGGAAACCACAGGTCTTTATCTTTGATTTTGTGACGGGGGAAACCAACCCGCTGATGAACCGCGCCACGATCAACCGCATGCCCGTCTGGTCACCGGATGGGGAGCAGATCGTTTTTGTGACCCTCAACCCCCTTACCAACCGTCCCACCTTGTTTATTGTGGATGCGGGCGGCACGGACGAACCCAGGGGTATTTTGGGAGGACAATTTACAGAGGCCTACCGGCCAGATTGGACCCCGGAGGGCGATTTGATCGTGTTTGACCTGGGGGGCGAGGGGCTGATCGGCGGCAGGCTGTTGGGGCGCAACCAGGATGCACCCATTCATACCAACCTGTCCGTGGCTGAAGGGCCGGACTTTTCGCCGGATGGGAAGTGGCTGGCCTGCGACGGCGTGCTTGATTTGCCGAGGCATGATATCTTCTTGATGCTGCGCACCGGCGCACGTTTTCAGCGGCTGACGGAAGATCCAGCTGAAGACTACCAGGTGGATTGGCGGCCGGCAGCTAACCCATAGGCGCGGCGAATTTAAGCTGCGGAATTTCGCAGCCACATGAACTGGAAGGGCTCCAGCGTCAGGCTGTTTTCAAGCGAGAATGACTGCCCACTTAATGAATCCACAAATTCCGATTCCAAACCGGACAGCCTGAGCGCATTCCTGGAGATCTCTTGCGGGAAATCGCTGAAATTGTTGACCAGCAGGAACATGCGGCCATCCCCATGGCGCAGATATCCAAAGATATGCGGGTTACCGCAGTCAAAAAACTCAGGTGAACCGTTGGTAAAAATGGATTCGCTTTTGCGACGCTCGATCAGGTCTTTTAAACCCTGGAAAATTTGCCCTGGGATCGTGCCTGGATCTTTCCGCTGAGCGTAACGCTCGGGATCTGCTGGGATTCGATGGACCCAGCGGCTGTCATCGCGCTTGCCGGGATCCTCTCGGAAGCTGTAATCATTCAGCATGCCGACCTCATCGCCCAGGTAGATCAGGGGAATGCCGCCCATCGTGAGGATGATGTTGTGGATCAGCAAAATGCGCTGGACTGCCAGGTTGACCTCGCGTTCAGTTTCTTCATTGAGGGCTTTTTCCAGGCCCGCCAGGGAGGCGCAGGCGCCGGAAATGCGGGCATCGCCCGTCTTGGGATTCTCCTGGAAGGGCAGCCCGCGGGCAAAACTGCCTTCAAAACGGCCGGTGTAGAAAGCATTCAGAAATTGGCGGTGATCGAAGGCGTTGATCCCCCGGGCGGCTGCATCTTCATCTGAAAAGGTCCAGCCAATATCATCGTGACAGCGCACGTAATTGACCCAGGCGGTCCCCTCTGGGATGTCAAAACGCTTTTCCATGGCATCGCGCAGGAGGTTCACCTCCCGGGTGGCGAGGGTGTTCCATAATAAAGCCATCAGGAGGGGGTTATAAGAGAGCTGGCATTCCCCAGGGTCAATGTATTTTGCTACCTCATCTGGGTGAACAATCGCTTCAGATTTAAACACCAGGGCGGGGGCGGCAATCCGGGCGATGGCATTATACGCCTGGATGATCAGGTGGGCTTCCGGCAGGTTCTCGCAGGCGGTGCCCAGGGTTTTCCAAATGAAGGCCACGGCATCCAGTCGCAGGACTTCCACGCCCTGGTTCGCCAAAAAGAGCATCTCGCCGGCCATCCGGTTGAAGACCTCCGGGTTGGCGTAGTTCAGGTCCCACTGGTTGCTGTGGAAGGTGGTCCAGACCCATTTCTGCAGGTCTGGAAAAAAGGTAAAGGCGCCCGGGTGCTCATCCGGGAAGATCTCGCGCAGGTGTTCTTCATAGGCGTCCGGCAGGGTGCGGTCTGAAAACATGCGGTAGTACTCCTGGTACTGCGGATCGCCCTCTCTGGCTTTCAGCGCCCATTGGTGCTCGTTGGCCGTGTGATTGAAGACAAAATCCAGCACCAGGCTGATGCCGTGGCGGCGCAGGTCATCGGCCAGTTCCCGCAGATCGTCCATTGTTCCCAGGCTGGGGTCCACCTCCCGGTAGCTGCTGATGGCGTAACCGCCGTCGTTTTCGCCTTCAGGTGATTTGAAGAGCGGCATCAGGTGCAGATAGGTCAGGCCGAGTTCCTGGAAATAGGGGATCTTTTCACGGATGCCCCCCAGGTCGCCGGCGAACAAATCCACATAACAGACCCCACCCAGCATTGTGTGGCTTTGAAACCAATTCGGCTGGTTCTCACGCGCCTGATCCAGCGCTTTAAGGGCCGGGGGACGCGCCAGCCAGGCTTGGACGATCACTTCTAAAAGACCTTCGAGGTGATAGAAGAAATCGTAATGGCTGCCGTAAAGCGCCACCAGGCGTTTGAGGAGGGAGGGGAAGTGGTTTTCTAACCTGGCTATCAGTGCAGACCATTCCAGGGGGTTAACTTGAACCTGGGCTGAGTATTTTTCTTCGATCCGCGGCAGCAGCCGGGTCAGTGACCGTTTGGCTTCTGCAGAGGGTTCGAATGCCGGGAGAGGTTGTGTCGTCATGGTTTTGGTTTTGGAGAAATTGAACCCCGGTCGAGGAATCCCCGGGTGGAGGACCGTCGCTGGGCGGCTTTCTTGCCTTGGGGATGGTGCTGATCGACAAAAACGTGATCGATTACAGCCTTAAGGGTTTGGTTTTAGTTCAACTGGTCTGGCGTTCGACCAGCTTCAACGGCAGGCGCACGTGACGCAGCGGACGTTCGGGATCCTTCAAACGGGAGAGCAGGATCTCCACCGCCAACCGGCCGGATTCGTCCAGGGGCTGATGAATGGTGCTCAGGCCGACGTAATCGGCTACATCCAGGTCATCAAATCCGATCACGGCCAGGTCTTGCGGGACGCGGAACCCTAATTCGCGCGCCTTGTTCACCACGCCAATGGCCTGCAGATCCGTGGCCGCGAAGATGGCGCTGGGCGGGTTGGGCCGTTTGAGCATCGGTTCGATCTTTTCCTCGGCAGCTTTGACCTCATAGCGCGAGGTACAGATCAGGTCATTGGGCAGGGGAATGTCATGTTTCGCCAGACCCTTTTGGAAACCCTTCAACCGCAGGGTGATGGGGAGGATGGCATACGGCCCAAGGTCAGCCGTATCCCCGATGAACCCCAGGTGATGATGGCCCTTGTTCACCAAATAATCGGCTGCCATTTCTCCGCCGGCAATGTCGTCGATTTCGACAGTGTTCAGATCCTGGCGAGGAAATTCGATCAAAACCGTTTCTAAATCGTTCTCCACCAGCCTGGAGGCATATTCGTCGGTGACCCGCAATGAGAGCAGGATCAGCCCTTCCAGGTGGCCGGTGACCGGCAGGGTGGCCAGGTAATGGTTGAGGTGTTCGATCGACTCAACCGTATAAATGGTTAATTCATAGCGGGTGGACATCAGACCTTCCGCCACGCCGCGCAGGCGTTGGACGAAGGCCGGCGCGGTAAAGAAGGGGGTCAGCACACCAATGCGCGAAAAGCTCTGCATGGCGCGGGCCCGGGCCTCCGCCTTGGGTACAAAATCCAGCCGGTCGATGGCATCCTGGACACGATCGCGGGTGGCATCGCTCACATTGGGGCTGGCATTGATGACGCGCGAAACGGTGGATATGCTGACGCCGGCGGAATGCGCGACATCATAAATGGTGGGGGGGCGATTGAGTTTAGAAGGCATCTCCGAATTAAAAAAATACGCTGAAACTGCTTCCAAAAAAGTTGTTCCAGCTCCATGTTAACACAGAGTTTAGGATGTGTCAAACATTTTGAGCTTATAAAAAAACTGGTTTTGGGCTGTAAACCCCCCTTCGCGTATAATCCATGTAACCAAGAGAAACAATCTCGCATCAAACTTAAAAAGGCAGCAGGATTAAAGGAGGAAGTATGAATTATCGACATTTGGGCAAAGCCGGGTTGCAGGTTTCTGAGTTATCCCTGGGCGCCTGGGTGACCTACGGCACCCAATTTGGTGTGGAAGAGGCCAAGGAGATCATGGCAGCGGCCTTTGACGCCGGGGTGAACTTTTTTGACAACGCCGAAGCCTATGCCAGCGGGCAGGCGGAAGTGATCATGGGCAAGGCCCTCAAAGAACTGGGATGGCCGCGCAAGGATTACCTTGTCTCCACCAAGATCTTCTGGGGCGGGGACGGCCCGAACGACCGCGGGCTGAGCTACAAGCATATCATTGAGGGTGTGAACAACTCTCTTAAACGCCTGCAGCTTGATTACGTCGATCTGTTGTTTGCCCACCGGCCGGATCCGGAGACGCCCATTGAAGAGACGGTGTTCGCCTTCAACCAGGTGATCCGTGAGGGCAAAGCTTTCTACTGGGGGACCTCCGAATGGTCCGCAGCGGAGATCATGCGCGCCACTGACTTTGCTCGGCGCAACAACCTGCGGCCGCCCTCCATGGAGCAGCCCCAGTACAACCTGTTCCACCGGCGGCGTTTTGAAGAAGAATATGCGCCTCTCTACACAGAATTGGGATACGGTACAACGACCTGGAGCCCGCTCTACGGCGGCCTGCTGACCGGGAAATACAACCAGGGCGACATCCCTGATGGCAGCCGGGCGGACCTGGAAGAATATTCATGGATGAAAGAACGCGTCCAGGATGAGAAGAAACTGGCCGTGACGCGCCAGCTGGCCGAGGTGGCCGATGACCTGGGCGTGAGCATGGCCCAGATGTCGCTGGCCTGGGTGCTCAAAAATCCCCACGTCAGCACGGTGATCACCGGCGCCAGCAAGGTCTCCCAGCTTGAGGAGAATATGCAGGCGGTGGAAATCAAAGACCAGCTCACCGAGGATGTGATGGATCGGATTGAGGAGATCATCCAGGACGTTGAAGATTGATGTCAAGATTTCCCCGAGGATGCTGAAAGGGTATTTCTAAAAGTCCTTCCGGCTCATTATTGCAGTTAGCTTGAATCACTGGCGCTCAATAAGTCGGTCAGGAAATGGTTATTAAATTGGAAATCCTGAGTCTTTGATGATGTCATTTGTGGCGGCGTTGCGCGCAACGCCGCTATGGAATCTCTCGGATATTTATATTGTTTTGTTATAAGGATATTCCCTTTTTATTTGAAGTCCCCCCTTTATCGATAATTGAAATTACCTTGTGTTCGCCGTTTGCCATCATTGAACTTTTATTTCAGCCTGGTTCCGGTTAAAACCTGAGTTTATCAAATTAGTGTCCTGAAAAAATTGTAATTCGGGTCTATAG
>CAZLEK010000085.1:0-10998 GCA_964558525.1 uncultured Candidatus Brevefilum sp. | reverse complement strand
GCCTTCCTTACTCATTTCCCCGCAACGAGGACGTTGCGGGGAGCCATTTTTTTCAATACCTCTTACTTTGCGATCACCCTGAAGATATCAGCGTATCCATTGCACAATAAAAACATTTGTTCTATAATGGAGGTATGGAAGCGATTGAGAAGTTGAAATTATTCTCCATCAATATGCCCTTTGAAGCGGCTGAAGATGTTGGGGTAATCCAGCAGAAAAAGACCTGCCAGGAAGCGTTATCCCGGCTCAAGGCGCGTTTTCCTGTCACCCAGGCCAGGCTCCCGAACGGCAGAACCATCCCCCTGCTCAAAACCATGCAGACTTCCGTCTGTGAAAGGGATTGCCATTACTGCTGTTTCCGGTCTGGCAGGGACACACCCCGGGCCAGCCTCACCCCAGATGAACTGGCCTCAGCCATCGTCAGGCTCTCACAGGCTGGGATTGCCAGAGGTGTTTTCCTCAGCTCAGGCATTACCGGAGGCGGTATTCGCACCCAGGACAGGCTCATCCAAACGGCTGAGATCTTGCGGGGGAAATACCAGTATCAGGATTACATTCATCTAAAGATCATGCCCGGCGCAGAAAAGGACCAGGTCTTTCGCGCCATGCAGCTGGCTGACCGGGTCTCGATCAACCTCGAGGGACCGGATGAAGTCAGCTTGAACAAACTGGCCCCCCACAAGGTCTTCTTTGAGGAACTGCTGCGGCCCCTGCGCCAGATCGAAGAAATCCGCGCCAACCACCCACCCCAGCTTGCCTGGAAGAAGACCTGGCCTTCAAGCTGCACCCAATTTGTTGTGGGCGCAGTCGGCGAGACGGATTTGGGCTTGCTGCAAACCACGGCAAAACTGCAGGCAAACTTCAAGATTGCCCGGGCCTATTACTCAAACTTTTCCCCGGTGATCGACACACCCTTCGAAAACCTGCCTCCCCTGAACCCCTGGCGCCAGCACCGCCTTTACCAGGCTTTTTACCTGCTGCGTGACTATCACTTCGACCTGGAAGAGATCCCTTTCCAGGCTGCTGGCAACCTGGACCTGCAAAAAGATCCCAAGTTGGCCTGGGCAGACGCCCACCTGGTCGGCAATCCAGTGGAGCTTAATACGGCCGACTATCACCAGCTCATCAAAATACCGGGGATTGGTCCCATCTCGGCCCAAAAAATCTGCCAGGAACGCAGATATGGTAAGATTCGGGACACCACCATCCTGCGGAAATTGGGCATCCCGGTCAAACGCGCCGCCCGGTTCATCCTACTGGACGGACACCAACCCGCCTTTCAGCCAGGCCTGTTCTCATGGGATCCAGTCAATTAAAATTCAAACATTTTCATTCCGAACCCATCGTCGCCCTTTTTGCCGCTCCACCGGTCCAGAAGAAAACCCCACCCTGCCCGGATGCCTTTACATGGCAGGACAAATCCTATCAGGTAAAGAGGTGTCTCAGCGAGTGGAAAGATTTTGGAAGGCGCGGTAAGATGGCACATAATATGCAGCCGCAGCACCTGGAGGCAGCCAGCCAGCACGGCTCCTGGGGCGTGGGAAAGTTTTATTACGAAGTCGAAACAACATCTGGACAATTCTTTCGCCTGTATTATGACCGCGCCCCCAAGGACGCTCACGACCGCAGCGGTCAATGGATCTTGCTGGCAGAACTCTCACCGGAGGTGGAATAATTTTTGAAAAAATTTAACCGATCATTCATTGGGTTCATTCTTTTCTTCTTAGCGCTCACCTTATTCCTGCCTGGGCTGAGCCTTAACCCAAAAAACCCGCAGGCGCAAGAAGCCGAACCACAGCAACTGACCTTTTTTCCGTTTTTTAGCTTTTATGCAGAACGTCCAGCCGCCTCAAGCTATTATTTACCTACGATAGACGGGGATTTCCTTTACGAACTTGGCTGCGAGCAAGGCCTGAAGGATCTAAGGGCTGAGGGTACTCAGGACAACGTTGCGATCCTGTATTTTAGTTATCCAGTTTATGAGAGTGCCTTCGGATATGGCGCCGCGCTGTATGAAGACGACCCGATCAACCACCCTACAACACCTGCTTCAGTCCCGGCCATTAAACAAGCCGTGAAGTTCTTCGCCCAGGGATATTACAATTGCACCGGGTCAGACACGCATTCAAATCTGGTCATTGGCGTCGGTACCAACAATAAAGGAACGTCCATTTCAACTGAAGACCGTATTTCAGGGCATGGCCGAGTTTGGGGAGCGATGGTCGCTGACCTCAATCAATGGGCGCTTGATCAGAGAATCCTCCACCAGGTTCAATTTTACGGCGCCAGCAACATCGAAAGCTGGAACACGCCCAGCTGGACGCGGACCTGGATTGCAGGCTATGAAGAAAATGAGGATGTATTCCTGCTGAACTTTGGCGATGCTGCCGGATGTCCATATGAAGATAACCCACAATGGACTTGCAGCAGCGGTTGGTCCCAAGAAGATGTTTGGTATGTTTCCTGGGGCGCTCCTTCAGCGCTGCCCCTGCCCCTGATCTACCTCACAAACGGCATTCATGCCAAACAATGGGCTTACCTCAGCCAATACAGCGTTGAAAACCACGGCTACCGGATGGATTTCACAGGCGTCTTCACCAGCTGGCAGTACTGCCAGCAGTTTCCCCAATGGTGCGACGGTATCGATAACACCCCCGAAGAAGCCTATCAGCAGATGATGGAAGAGCTTGATAAAACCGCTGGCACCTCGCAAAGTCTGCGCTGGAAAACCGATATCTATTGGGTGCGTGAAAGTGAGATCAGCGGGTCGAGAAGCGGCCAGGCGGAAAAACAAAACAATTCCTACGAGCATCCCGTTATCGCCGAAATCCGCAAATTGGAGGCAGCCTCACAAAGCGCCGGTTTGAGCGACACCCTCAGGACGAGCCTCCAGAGGAAATATGAGATCTACCAAAACCTGGCAGAAGGAATCAACATCTCCCAGCAAGAGCCAGCGCTGAAAGACTGAGACCTTCACAAGCCCCAGTTAATCCCAAAAAAGATTTCCTTTAAATACCCTTCGGCAGGGCAGCCGCAACGTAAGAGGGTTTGAAATAAATTGGCTCCCCGCAACGAGGACGCTGCGGGGAAATGAGTAATGAAGGCGCAGAGATTCATTCAATAGAGAAATTTGCATTTAAAATGGCGCTTTTTTCGCCGACGTCCCCGTCGGCGAGAGCGGAAACTTGGGTAGAGATACCATCGATCACCCTTCGGAGAAAAAGAATTTCAATCATAACTTTTCTTGAGGATCTTGCGATTGCCCTATACCCTTCGGGCGATTTCCGAGATGATGCCAGCGGACCCGTTAAACGATTTCCACCTGGGTCAGGGGCACCTCGCAATGCAAAAACGTCTCCAAGAGTGCTTTCTTCTGTTCATCATCCAAACCTTTAACCACCAGGCGCAAGGTGAAGGACCCGTCTTGAAATGTGTTGTTCACCGTCCGGATGATGTTGCCCCCAAATTCTGACACCACCCCTGCCAGATAAGCCAGGACACCGGGTTTGTTGGTGTCGCTGGGTCCGATGATGTTAATCGTCGTCCAACCCAATACTGCCCGCATAATACCTGATTCATCCAGCGCATCTTCAACATCCCCAAGGCGGATCGCCCCTCCCCCCAATGCTGAATAGAGATCGTCCAAACTGGCAGCTGCCAGTGAACTTAAAAGATCCTCAAATTTCACCCGCTCCTGCACCTGAACATCCTCCAGGTCCACAATCCCACGATCAGCCAACAGGGGTTTGATCAGTTTCCGGCCTTCTTCAGCGGTCTGCTTGAGGGCGGCAGTCACCAATACGGACCGCAGCAGCCGGGCTGTAGAAAGATTGCAGAATTTTAGCCAGTCTTCAGTAGGAGTCATTCGATCTCCGCCTGTGACCACCTGGACCACATCTCCCGGTTTGATCGGGTCGCTCAAATCTCGTTGTTCGCCATTGACCTCCACACGGTTGATCTTATCCAGGAGGAACTCCTGAATGGCGGCAACTGCATCCAACACGGTAGAACCATCCGGTAAAAACCTGGTTCCGCCAGTAGGGGTGAAGATTTGGATCGGTTTATACTGCGTGATCACCTGGCCGTGCCGTAAAGCGTACACCACGCCCCACAAATTCTCGCCTTCCATTTCTTTCGTAGCAATTGCCACCTCGACCGCGCCGAAGTCTGGCAGCCAGGCGGTCACCTGCAAAGCCTGGTAGCCATGCTGCGGACTGGCAATGTAATCATCAAACCGACCGTGATCCAGATTCCGGTTGAAATGGCGATTAACCCGAGACAAAAGCCGATAGCAATCTGATACCTTCCCGGTGCCCACCAGCATTCGAAAACTGACGATATCATTTACGGCTGAAAAATCGTCCAGTGAAGTGCGGCGGTCCCGGGCCATTCGGCGCAGCTTCTGCCAGGCCTGCCAGTAACCGTTGACAATGATCCGGACGGCGCCAGAAATGTTCTCTTCTTCCATCAAGTCTCGCAGTTGGCCCAGCAGTCCGTTAATGAAGCCCAGGTCCAGGCGAGGATCGCGATCGATCTCGTGCTTAACAAATTCATAGGCTTCCGGTTCAGCGTAGGGAAATGCCATATCCTCCAACCATCTTCGCCAGCGGTAACAATTAAGGATCCCCGCCAGCTTTCCGTAAGCCCGGATCGCTTCTGTTGCTTTTTGACGCTGTTTTTGGGGAGACATGTACCCTAGCGTCATGATATTGTGGCTTTTATCAGCCAGTTTGATAAGAAAAACCCCCGGGTCGCGAAATCTGGCGATCTTCCGGAGGGTCTCAAGTTCACGCGAGCGGCCATCTCGAGGATTGCTCATCTTGGTAACACCGTCCACCAGATAAGCAATGTGCCTCCCCAGGAGGCCGGGAAAATGCTGTTGAATTTCCTCAAGGCTTTTGCCCTGGTCTTCCACAGCATCATGGAGCAGGGCCGCGATGGTCCAGGCTTCGTTCTGGACCAGTCGATCGATAAAATCCGCGATCCAAACACAATGGGTTTCAAAATAGGGTTCACCGCTAAGCCGCAGTTGGCCTTTATGCAGTCTTTTACCTAATTCATAAGCTTTGGCTATGTCTGGCGTGCGCGGTTCAAAAGCCCCCGACCTGCTGAACTCATCCGAAATTCGTGGACGAGTCTCCTGCACAAACTCAACTTCAACCATACAAGAAACCTTAAATTAAGCCTTGATTAGAGTTTCTATTTTTTAAATACTCTCATTTGCTTCTAATCAGTTTTCAGGCTTTGAGCCCGTTCTTGAGCTTTTTTTACACTAATTTGCAGACTCATGACCAGTACCATGAACCTGAAGTACAAAGTCAGATTATATCCGTTTTTTAATGTTAGGGCAAACTTATTAATGCGTAAAGAAAAATTTTCAAAGCTAATCATCCTGCTGAGCTTAATCGTTACACTTTTTGTACCAATCACGGTGCAGGGTGCCGGATCGGATCGCCACTCATTTGAGGTTAATGCGCCCCAGGTCGAAATTCTGGGCGAATCGACAGAAGCAATCGACCTCATCGTTCGGTTTCCATCAGAGCCCATCTTCGAAAACGCGAACGGGATGATCTTTGACCAAGAAATCTACAGCCATCCATCTGAAGTCGGCGTACCGGACATACCTGTCCTCAGAAAATCCATTGAACTGCCTTTTGGGGATAGCTACCAGCTGGAGGTCATCGACTCGAAATCCTATTCTGCACAATTAGGTCAGGCTGGTCTGCCCGCCAGCATTCCTCTTCGGGCGGCTGAAGTAGAAAAAAGCAAATCACCCCAAAGCGCAGAAACAGAAGGAGAGACCGCCTCCGATCCAGAAGGACCCTTCCCAGCATCACCGGCGCAATTGGTCCAAACCTTCGTTGTCCGAGGTCATAAAGTCGGTCAACTGCAGCTCTGGCCGGTTGTCCTCAATCCGGATGGCCAAAGCGTTGAAATCTTTGAGGAAATCACCTTCAAGATCCAAATTCAGGGGGGAGACAGCCAGGTAACCGCAGCGCGCACGGCATCTTTTGCTTCGCCAGCTTTTGACCAACTGCTCTCACCACAGATCCTCAACTACAGCGTGGGGACCAGCCTTCAATCCGAACGCTCAAAGGGTCATGAACCGATCCTGATAATCGCACCAGATGCCTTTCTAAACACACTAAACCCCCTGGTCAGTTTGAAAGAAAACCAGGGCCACCCGGTTACCGTGGCGGCGCTTTCAACCACCGGTGCAACAGCTGAATCCATAAAATCTTACATCAGCAACGCTTACCATAACTGGCCCGCGCCCCCCACTTACGTGATCCTGGTTGGTGATGTGAATAACGGCGCCAACAGCATGCCGGCTTTCACAGGTCTTTCTTCAGACACGGTCACAGACCTGTACTACGGCACCGTCGATGGGGACGACTGGATCCCGGATGTCTTCGTAGGCCGACTGCCAGCACGGGACACCGCGCAGCTGAACACCATGATCAATAATATGACCGCTTATCATAATCTGACCGGAACCGAAGGCTGGGTTAAAAAAGCAGCCTTTCTCGCGTCAAACGACAGCAATTATTGGGAAGTAGCGGAAACCACACAAAATTACGTGATCTCAACCCATACCCAACCATTTGGATATTCAGGCGGCTTCCCTTCCTCCCCCCAGGCCGGAGGGGATAAATTGTATGCGCACACTTACAGCGCTGGGAATGCCCAGGTTGTTAATGCGATCAATGACCGCCGCGCCTTGATCTCCTATACCGGTCACGGCTCCCGAACCTCCTGGGGCGGGCCCAGTTATTCCCAAAGCAATATTCGCAACATCGGTCACACCGGCGCATACAGCGTGGTGACCAGCTTCGCCTGCATCACGGGCGACTTCAATACCACCGAGTCCTTTGGTGAAACCTGGCTGCTGCAGCCAAACAAAGGCGCGGTTGCATTTATCGGCTCATCCTCCTCCAGTTTTTGGGGGCCGGATGATACTTTAGAACGCGCCATGATGGATTCACTCTACAGCGGGAGCGATACTGCCAACCTGATCGGTTCATTCCGCTTTGACGGGTTGATGGCCGTGGAAGCCACCCGGCCAGGCACCGGCACTGCCCAAAGCCGCTATTATTGGGAGAGCTATAACCTCCTGGGAGATCCTTCTTTGGAGATGTTGATCGAACCCAAAGACTCAGACTTCACCCTCAGCGCCAATCCATCATCTCTCTCAATTTGTCAGGGAGGCAGCCAGGATACAACCGTCACCCTTGGCCAGGTCAACAGCTTCTCAGAGCCGGTCTCCCTGAGCCTGGGTTCCCTGCCCACAGGGATCAGCGGCGGCTACGCGCAGAACCCCGTAACGCCCCCGGGCACAAGCGCCCTGACCCTTTCGGCCGAAAACAATACGCCGCTGGGCCAATACACGCTGACGATCAATGGAGATTCTGCAGGTAAACATCACGAGTTTGATCTTGGGCTGCAAGTGTTCGACGGCAGTCCTCAATCAGTGAGCTTATCGGGGCCAGCAGATCAATCCACAAATGTATCCGTCACGCCTAACCTGACCTGGGAGGAAACGCAAACCAACCAGACCTACGAAATCCAGGTCGCGAAAACCAGCGATTTCTCCCAACCCATTATCGCCCAGTCCGGTCTGGGGCAACCTTCTTATACACCAGCCGCCCTGGAAAACAACACCCTGTATTACTGGCGCGTTCGGGCTGCCAATCCATGCGGCAGCAGCGATTTCTCTGAGGTATTCCAATTTACAACGGTTCCTGCGCCGGGAAGCTGCCCGGAAGGCACGGCCCCTGCGCCTCTGTACCAAACCGAATTTGAATCCAATCCAGCTGGTTGGTCACATTCCGGGACCAATGACTCCTGGACGCGCGCTACTGCCCGATCTCATTCGCCCAGTTATGCTTACTTCTCGAAAAACCAAAACACTACCAGTCTGCAGCATCTCACCACCCCGGTGATTGATCTGCCCAATACTTCCGGCGCCCCCATCACCCTGGCATTCTGGCACTGGTTTGAGATCGAAGCCAGCTCAAATGGCTGTTTCGACGGGGCACTGCTGCAGGTTAGCACCGACGGCGGCAGCTCCTGGACGCCGGTTGACGACTCCTTGATCCTGACCTCCAATTATTCCGGGACGATCTCCTCATCCTACGGCAATCCCATGGGCGGGAAACAGGCCTGGTGCGGCAGCCGGGATTGGTCAGAAGCGCTGATTGATCTGACAGCCTATGCCGGCCAATCCGTCCAGCTTCGCTTCACCCATACATCCGATGCCAGCATCGGCTTGGAAGGCTGGTATGTGGACGATTTCTCCATCTCCGCTTGCCAGGCGATCCCCGACTATCAGCCGCGGTTCAACACCCGCAATGTATCTGTCTCGCATGCGCCCGGACAGGAAGTGTCCGTTGATTTGGAACTCACCAACGCCGGCCTGCAGCCCGACAGCTATTCCCTGAACCTAACCAGCAACGGTTGGGCCGCCAGGGTCAAGAATCAGGATACTGTTTCCCTCTCCCCTGGTGAGGTCAAGATCCTGGAAGTCACAGTGAGCATCCCATCAGATGCCCAACCCGGACAAACTGAAGAAATTTATGTCTCCGTCACCTCTCAAAATGATCCGGGATCGCCCGCAGCCGAAGACACCGCCACCATCGAACTAAAAACAGAGATAAACGTCTTTATTCCTCTGATCAGTAACCCATAAATCGGACTTTCTCAAGCCTAGAGAAAGAACACCCGGCACAACTTACTGCCGGGTGTTTCTCTTTAACCCCTCCTGGAATTGCGCCTGCCCCTTGAAATAGAACATATATTCTATTATACTGAGGGTATGACATGGATCAAAACCCTCTGGCGCTGGGCGAACCCAGCGAAACCTATCCGGCTCATTGTTGTGGAACTGGACCCGGTTCAGGCGCAGTACCTCTCGCAGTTGGCCAAAAACACGGGCGCTTCACAGAAAAAAGCGGCCGAAGACTTGATAAAAAGCGCCCTGGTTGACCATCAGGTGGCCGAAACGCACCTGGAAAGCTGGCGCGCCCTGACCCCCCGCCAGCAGCAGATCGCCGCGCTGACCTGCCTGAACTTTACCAACCGGCAGATCGCTGCCCGTCTCGGGATCTCTCCCCAAACCGTCAAATCCCACATGCGCAACCTGCTGCACCGCTTCAACCTGCACAGTAAAGAAGAACTGCGGCAGGCATTGTCGGACTGGGATTTCAGCGAGTGGACTGAGAGCTGATCGCCCAAACTTAATCGATTAACCCCTGCGGTTAACCCCGCTTTCAATCCCGTTTAACCCCGATTCACCATGGCAAGCGCCGCAGGCGCTCCGTACAATGGGAACATGGACCGACAAATCAGAACCTTTCCGATGCCAAAAACAGGCAAGATCTCCCTGGTGGTCGCCCCCAAGACAGTGATCCCGTCTCTAATGTCCATGCTGGCAGCCCTGGCCCTGCACGGCCGGGTGATCGTGATAGATGGCGGCAACTGCTTTGACGGCTATGCCCTGGCGCGCGCCCTGCGAAGGCAAACGCATCTGGTCCAGGCCGCGCTGCAAGCGATCCAGCTTTCCCGCGCTTTTACCTGCTATCAAATGGTCGCCATGCTGGCTGAACTGCCGGTGGACGGGACGCCCGTTATCGTCCTGGATATATTGTCGACCTTTCTGGATGAGAATGTGGGGTTCGTCAAACGGCAGCGCCTGTTAGACAACAGCCTGGCGCTGCTCAGGCGCATCAGCCAGGGGGCGCCGGTGGCCGTTTGGTCACGCAGCCGTTCCAGCCCCAATGACGAGGGCCAGGCCCTGCTCAAACCTGTGCTGGAAGCCGCGCAGGACATCTGGGAACTTCAGGCGCCGGAACTGCCTGAGCGCCAGCTGCCCTTGTTCTGATCACAATCAAGAACCAATGAAAGGAACTGCCCATGGGACGAACACTCCCCTCAGCAACGCAACTCATGTTACAGGAAGAGGCCGCCCTGGCGCGCTTCCGACGCGCCCTGCGCCGGTCAGATCAACTGGCATTTGACGATCTGTTCACCGCGGCCCAAAAACACATCTCCGCCACAGCTTACGCCGCCCACGCCCTGCCTTTTGAGACTTTTTTAATGGCCATGCTGCTTGAAGAGCACAAAGAGGTCATGCGCCTGCGGAAAATCGTGGCGGCGCTCGAGGAGATGCATGCCTGAATTCACCGGCTGGCTGCTGGACCTGTTTGAAGACCCGCGCGAGGGCCTCGTGCTTTACTTCATCGAAGAAAGCGGCGGGCGCCGGCGGCTGACGCGGCCGTTCCCAATCACCTTTTATGCCCTGGGGCCTGACGCACAGCTGCGCGCCCTCTGGCAGCGCCTGGGTGACCGGCCGCGTCAGATCTCCCTCAGCCGGGCGCGGCGCATGGACGTTTTCAAGCGGGGCCAGGTCGCAGCTCTGGCTGTCACCATTCATAACCCCTACGAGGCGCGCAAGACCTTTTATCAGATCGCAAACCAATTCCCCAATCTTGAATACGCCGACGCAGACCTGCAGATCTCGCTGCGGTTTGCCGCCGAGACCGGCGCATTCCCCCTATCCTACTGCCGCATCCAGGCAGATGAAAAAGACCAGCTCACGGGCATCCAAGTGCTCGAGGATGCCTGGACGCTAAAGCCGATGCCCATCCCGCTGCGCACCATGTCCCTGACGCCAGACGTGGCGCCGCATCACGCTCGCCCCCACTACCTGAAAATCAAAGCTGCTGGCGAAGAATACCAGCTTGATTTTTCAACCTGGCGCCCTTTACTGATCAACCTGCGCGCCCTGATCCAGCGCCATGATCCCGATCTGCTGCTGACAGATTGGGGGGATACCTGGCTGCTGCCGCGGCTGCTGCAGCAATCAGAAAAACACCACATCCCGCTGGGACTGAACCGGGAAGCCGGTCGCGGCGTGAGCTGGCACGAAGAACGCACATATTTTTCCTACGGGCAGATCGTCTACCGCGGCCAGCAAGTCCACCTGTTTGGGCGCTGCCA
>CAZLEK010000084.1:9876-11119 GCA_964558525.1 uncultured Candidatus Brevefilum sp. | reverse complement strand
AGGTGCCAGAGTGGTTGATTGGGGCCGCCTGCTAAGTGGTTGTTGGGTGTTAAGCTCAACCGAGGGTTCGAATCCCTCCCTCCCCGCTGAATAAAAAACTCGTCCGTCCGCATGGCGGCGAGTTTTTTGGTTAAAATTGTTGTCAGCAGCAAAGGATATTTTATTATGCTCGAATTGGAGGCAGCCAATACTGGAAAGGTTTTGGTCTACGGCCACCGCGGTGCGGGTTTCCTGGCGCCAGAGAACACCCTGGCGTCTTTTAAGCTGGCCGCCGAGATCGGCGTGGATACAATTGAGCTGGACGTGCACCTGACAGCAGACGGCGCCCTGGCCGTGATGCACGATCCGGACGTCTCACGCACCACCACCTCAAAAGGGCGGATCGGTGATCTGACCCTGGCGGAACTTCGCCAGTTGGATGCAGGCTCGAAGTTCAGCCCGGCCTATGCTGGGGAGGGAGCGCCTGTCCTGCCGGAAGTTCTGGACTGGGCCCGGGACCGCATCCCCCTGCTGATTGAGATCAAAGGCGCGCCCGAGCCTGCCCCGGGGATTGCGGCGGCGGTGGTCAAAGCCGTGCGGGAGGCGGGAATGGCAGACCAGGTGTTGGTTAAGTCCTTCTTTCACGCCAGCGTTAAGAAGGTCCGTGAGATGGCGCCTGAGATCGCCACGGGGATCCTGCTGGCCAGCGCGCCGGTAGATCCGGTGGGGATGGCCAGGGAGGCCGGGGCGGACTCACTGCGCAACCTGTGGTCTTATTGGACGGCGGAGGCCGTCTCGGCGGCCCGACAGGCCGGCCTGCACACCTCCGCCTGGGGAGTGAACGAGGAAGCCGCGCTAAAGCGGGTGATGGACTTGGGGCTGGATTCTTTTGGCACAGACCGGCCCAGGTGGGCGAAGGCTCACCTTCCCAAAACAACTTAACGTCCGTCTGGCAGCTTTGAAGGCCTTTGGTAACACCCTTCGGCATGCAGAGGGTATTCAAGCAGGGCAAGCACCCAGTCGGATGGTTGAATTTAGGCCTGCAGCTCCCCAAGAGTCTATCTGAGATGGATGGGGAAATATGTTTGCAAGGCTTTTCCCCTGCGCTTAGAATCTATGCATTGCATTCTCCCTCGATTTGCAGGCGGGCGATGTAGATATGATCCGATCCCCGCAGCGTTCTCGTTACGGGGAAATGAGTCAGGAAGGCGTAAATAATCATTCAATAGAGAAATTAGCATTTAAAATGGCGTTTTTTCGCCGA
>CAZLEK010000084.1:0-9776 GCA_964558525.1 uncultured Candidatus Brevefilum sp. | reverse complement strand
CGTAAATAATCATTCAATAGAGAAATTAGCATTTAAAATGGCGTTTTTTCGCCGACGAGGACGTCGGCGAGAGCGGAAAGATGGGATGAGATACCATCGCTCACCCTTGGGATAAAAAGAATTTCAAGCATAACTTTACATGGGGATCTTGCGATTGCCCTGTGGGTATCAGGGAAAGGGGTTGACAGTCTGGAGATTATCTATATAATTGTTTTAGTAACTACTTAAATACTAATTTATTATGGATGAAACTGCGGATCTGGCACAATTTTACAAGGCCCTGGGGGATGAAACCCGCCTGCGGTTGATCGCCCTCCTGGCGAAACAAGAACCCGGCAACGCGATGTGCGTTGGCAGGTTGGCCAGGGAGTTGGAGACCAGCAGCTCGAACATTTCCCAGCACCTACGCATTCTGAAAGCCCTGGGGTTGCTGCGCAGCCGCCGCGCCGGCTACCGCATTCATTATTTTCTTGATCAAGACCAGTGGCAGAATTACCGTTCGCTGGCAGATCAGATTTTTGCACGATCGTCAGATGACCCATCCCTATCTATCAAGGAGGAAGAGACCAATGTGTTGTGAAAAAAAATGTCAGGGACAGCATGAAGATTGTATTCACCCCGATGAGAGGCCAGATCCCAAAGACTGCACACCGGAACAGATCCGGTTATGCCATGGGGAAGCAGCCGTCAAAGAGCATCCCTGCGATAAATAAGTTTTCGCAAACTTACTGGCGGTGAACCGATCCGGTTCCCGCCAGTGATGCGCGTTTTGCGCCTGACAGCACTGAAATTTATTGGAACCTGGACAGCTATTCAATTAGTAGAAAAATCTATGCGCAGCATTATCCAACTTAAAGACATCACGAAGCATTACGATGACCTTTTGGCGGTGGATCAGATCTCATTTGAGATCAAACCCGGCGAAATTTTTGGGTTGTTGGGTCCAAACGGCGCCGGCAAGACCACGACGATCAAGATCTTAACCGGGTTGGCCAGGCCGTCCGGCGGCAGCGCCAGGGTTAATGCCATCGATATCATTGCGGATCCCAAAAGAGCCCAGCAGTTCATGGGCGTCGTTCCTGACGAGAGTAATCTCTACCCTGAGCTGACCGGATATGACAACCTCGTATTTTGCGGCGCCTTGTATGGCATGACACAAGAGAACAGGCGCTCGCGCGCTCGAGAGCTTTTGGCAATGTTCGGGCTTGAGAGCGCCGCCAATCGAGATTTTTCCACTTATTCGAAAGGCATGAAACGCAAACTCACCCTGGCAGCAGGGATCATCCATAATCCCCCGGTTTTGTTCCTGGATGAACCCACCACGGGAATTGACGTCACCAGCGCCCGTCAAATTCGCCAATTAATCCTTGACCTCAGAAAAAGCGGCGTGACCATCCTGCTCACCACACATTATATTGAAGAAGCTGAACGTCTGTGTGATCGCATCGGGTTTATTGTTAAAGGCCGGATCATCCAGGTTGATTCAATCGAAAACCTTCTCCAACCGATCCAAAATATCGATATGTTGGAAGTTTCCCTCTCTGCCTTGGGAGATGATCAAAAGGCGCAAATTCTTCAGGCCTTTCCAGAAATGCGGATTGAGTCCTTACCTGGTGACCGTTTGCGTTTCGTCCACTCAGACCCTGTCCAATTGAGCAAGGTCGTTAACCAAATTGAACAGCATGGTGTAACCGTCCTTGAAGCCCGCCGGCACAAACCCTCCCTGGAGGATGTATTTGTCCGGGTCACCGGCCTTGAAAAACAAGCAATGATCAACAACCAAGACAAACAAGGCAAAAAGTCATGAAGAAGTGGACTGCATTCTGGAATATCTTGTTGAAGGACATTCGGGCCTACTACCTCAAACCGCCAAATATCAGCTGGGGGATCATCTTCCCGCTGGCCTGGACGGGGATGTTCCTGATCCGCTCTGGGCAGGGACTTGAGCGCCTTGAGAATTTGCTGCCCGGCGTGATCTCAATTTCCATTCTGTTTGGTACAACGTCTATGTTGGCTGTGACGGTGACCTTTGAGAAAAAGAACGCTTCCTTTGATCGGCTGCTGCTGGCGCCCTTACCCCTGGAATTGTTGATGTTTGCCAAAACGAGCGGCGCGATTTTATTTGGTGTGATGAACGCGCTCATTCCAATTGGATTGGCCTCCATTTTCTTAAGTTTGCCGGTTATCGTATGGTGGCTGGTCCTTCCCGCGATCCTTTTGATTGCCATTTCTTCCACTTTCCTGGGGTTATTTGTGGCTGTCTCGGTCAGTGAGGTTTTTGAAGCGCAAACATTCTCGAATTTCATCCGTTTTCCGATGCTGTTCCTCTGCGGACTGTTCATCCCGTTGAATGAGCTGCCCATTTACCTGCGTCCACTGTCTTATCTGTTTCCATTAACGTACGGTGTGGACCTGCTTAAATATGGGATCATTGGCGAGGGCGTATTGCCCATCTGGCTCGATTTTTTGGCCATCCTTGGGTTTTGTTTGATCCTTTTCCTGGTCAGCCTGCGGAATATTCACCAAAGGTGGATTTTGTGAAATGCAGTGATGTTTATGTTGTTATAAGGTTGGGTGCTGCTTGGATCCATTTTTTTCTTGAAACCTAACCCCTCGCCAATAGCAAGCGTTGAGCCAGCCTGCCCGAATGGGTTGGTTCAACCGGCACAAGATCAATGTTAGAACTATGGTTCTGGACAGAAGGCTTTTTTGAATTGAAGTTGGTAGATTGACATCCCATTGCGCTGTGGACTTGTTTGACATCCAGGCGCACGAATACTTATAATGTTACCAGAGGTATTTTTTATTTATCATCAAGGAAAAACCAATAAAGATTATTTCAACCAACTTAATATTCGAAATCGTAAAGCCTTAATTGTTGAGCATTAATCTGATCATTAGCCAGGCACGGTGCCGGGATCTGGCAGGATTGCTTTTCTGATACTATGGATGGGAAGGTGCGCTTTGTCTGTTATCAACCAGCTTGCCAGCGCCCAAGGAAGGCAGGATGACACCCCCAACCGGGAACTTGCAAAACATTTAGCTGAGGCTCAGGATCGAGAAGGCATCCAGGTACTGGTGGGGAACATCGCCAATGACGACCCTGCCATCCAAAGCGACTGCATCAAGACCCTGTATGAGGTGGGATACCTGGAACCCGCCCTGATTGCAGATCACTGGGAGACATTTTTGGGGTTGCTGGCGAGCAAAAACAACCGGATGGTGTGGGGCGGGATGATCGCCCTCTCTACGATTGCACACCTGCGGGCGTCTGACCTTTTCCCGCATGCTGATGAACTCAAAAAGGTGGTCAGGTCAGGGTCAGTAATCACCCAAGACAGCGGAATCAAAACGCTATCAGTGATCGCAGCCCAGGGAGATGACACCCGTGCGGCGCTTTTGCCGTTTCTTTTTGATACCCTGAAATCCTGCCGAGCCAAGGATTTACCCAAACACGCAGCGGCAGTTTTTGGCGCGCTGGATGACCACAGTCGTGACCGCTTTATTAAACTCTTGGAGGCCCGGCTGCCGGATTTATCGGAAAACCAGCAGAAGCGCCTGAGAAAGACGGTCAAGAAAGCCCAGCAGTCTTGAGCCTCTTACCCAGTTACCCGAAAAAGGTGAATACCTGACCCCAAATGCTTGATGTTTTGCTTAAAAAATAATATGTTTATAGACGTCCTGGTTTCACAATGCTGAAATCCGGTATTTGCTGCAAATTACGTGTTCGATTTTGTGGGTCTGACCTCAAACCAACAACATGCAGAGCGACTTAGAAGGAGCTTATGAGCACAAACCCGGAGACCAAAGCCACCACCCACCTTAATCATACAGTTTCCCCGATGGCTCGATTGATCGAGATGGGGCGCAAAAAGTCCTTTATCACCACCAAGGATATCCTCCAATTTTTTCCTAAAGCAGAAGATGATGTGGTTGAGCTGGAGAAGGTCTTTGCCGCGCTGATCAGCGTTGGCATTCCTTATGTTGATGACGCCGATTTACTGGATGAGCCTTCGGATAAGGAAATCGAAGCGGAGGAAAAGAAACGCATCGAACAGCAGCGCGAGGCGCAGCAAAAACACAGCGCCCGTCAGAAAACAGAGACTGTTTCAATCGAAGACGATCTGGCAGCTATTGAAACCAGCGATACGATCGGCCTGTACTTTCGGGAAGTCAGCCGTGTCCCTTTGTTGTGCGCTAACGAGGAGATCGAACTGGCTCAACGAATTGAGAGCGGACGCATGGCTCGCGCCGAGCTGGCGCGCGGCAATGTTTCCGACCAGCGTCGGGTTGAGCTGCGCCGTCTGGTGGAGGATGGCTGGGCTGCCCGCGAGCACCTGATCACGGCCAATTCACGGCTGGTGATCAGTGTGGCCAAGAAATATATGAACCGGGGCGTGCCCTTCCTCGACCTGATCCAGGAGGGCAATATCGGCCTGATGCGGGCCACCAAAAAGTTTGAGTACCGCCGCGGCCATAAGTTCAGCACCTACGCCACCTGGTGGATCCGCCAGGCGATCTCTCGGGCGGTGGCCGACCAGGGCCGTACGATCCGTGTGCCGGTGCATATGGGCGACAAGATCAATAAGCTCCTGCGCCTTCAGCACGATCTCACCCAGCAATATGACCGCAAACCCACTATTGAGGAACTGGCAGAGGTCATGGAAGTGGAACCGCCCAAGGTGGAGCATATGATGCGGGTTGCTCAACGCCCCCTTTCGCTGGAACTGCCCACAGACGACGAAGGGGATTCAACCCTGGGTGATTTTATCGAGGACGATGAAGTCCCACGCCCGGACGACACAGCCACCGAACACCTGCTCAAGGAACATCTGCTGGCGGTGCTTGATTCTCTGCCAGCCCGAGAAGTGCGCATCCTGCAGCTGCGTTTTGGCCTGCTGGATGGCAATTCCTACACCCTGGAAGAAGTGGGTGATAAGATGGGTGTGACCCGGGAGCGGGTCAGGCAGATCCAGGCCCAGGCGCTCTCGCGCTTGCGGCACCCAAACATTAAACGGCGTTTGCGGGATTACCTGGCCTGATTTAAGTTTTACACGGCGCCAGTTTGAACCCCGGTAGACGCCTTTGCGGCCTGATGTTCGGCTATACTGGGTTTGACCATGACCGTACCCGGCACTATCACAAAATACGAAGTCAATTTTAAATCCCTCTCCTGGCAGGGGGCTGGCCTGCTGTTGGTCTCAGCGGCTGCCCTGTGCTTTGAAGTCAACCTGACCCGGCTGTTTTCCGTCTCCCAGTTTTATCATTTTGCCTTTATGGTTGTCAGTATTGCTGTGCTGGGGTTCGGCGCCAGTGGGAGCTACCTGGCGCTGAGAAAAACCGTCCCAGGGCGGCTGGAAAGCCGCGCTTTACCCTGGCTGGCGGGCGGGGCGGGACTCTCGATGCTGGCAGCCTACCTGTTGGTTAATTGGGTTCCGTTTGATTCTTTCAGGATTGCCCTTCAACCTTCACAAATCCTGCTGCTGTTGGCGCAGTATGCCGTTTTAGCCATTCCCTTCTTGTTCTGCGGGATGATCATCGGCTTGATGCTGCGGCAGCATCACCGGCAGAGCGGTGAGGTGTATGCCCTCAACCTGTTTGGCTCCGCCCTGGGGTGCCTGGCGGCGATCTTGCTGCCGGGCTGGGTGGATGGGGAAGGGGTGGTCCTGGTGAGTGGAATCTTTGCCCTGATGGGTGGGTTGTTGTTTTGCCTGCAGGGCGGGCGCGCCGGATCAATCATAAATCGCGATAGAAGGCGCGTGAGGCTCTTCCTGGCAGGCGGAAATTTAGGTTTGTTTTTGTTGATTGGGATCCGCCTGGTTTCGGGCCGATATCCGGGAACAGTTGAAATGACCCTTTCCCCCTATAAGAGCCTGTCTTACGCCCTTCAGCCCCCCCAGGCAGTGCTGGTCAGCAGCCGATGGAACAGCTTTTCCAGGGTTGACCTTGTTCGCAGTCCCAGCCTGCACGCCCTGCCAGGTTTGAGCTACCGCTATCCGGGGGAGGTTCCAGAGATCCTGGGTTTGTTCATTGACGGTGACAACCTGAACCCGGTTTTGCCGGCGGAATCGGGACGAGACTGGGCAGGCTATCTGCCCGGGGCAATTGCTTACCAGCTCCGGCCGGAAGCCAAAACGCTGATCCTGGAGCCGAAAGGGGGGCTGGAAGTAGAGGCATCCCTGGCCCTGGGCGCCGCCCAGGTGACGGCGGTGGAGGCCAATCCGCTGGTCATCGCGGCATCACCGGGCGCTTACCAGCAGACTGGGGTTCAGCTGATTGAAAGCAGTGGGCGAAGTTACCTGCACAGCATCCGGGGGGCTTATGATATCATCCAGATGCCCCTGACGGACAGTTATCACCCGGTCAGTTCGGGCGCTTATGCCCTGGGGGAAGATTATCGCTATACAGTTGAGGCCTTTGAGGATCTGGTGCTGGCGTTGAAGCCGGATGGGATGCTGGTGATCACCCGCTGGCTGCAGGAAGACCCCACGGAATGGCTGCGCACCTTTGCCCTGGCGGTGACTGCCCTGGAAGCTCAGGGGCTGGATCCTCACGACCGGGTTGTGGCCCTGCGCAGTTACAACACCGGCACCCTGCTGTTGAAGCCGACACCGTTCAGGGGCGATGAGCTGGCGCTGATCAGGGCCTTTGCTGAAGATCGGGCTTTTGACCTGGTCTTTGGGCCTGGCGTCACCCCGGAAGATCTCAACCGGTTCAACGTCCTGCCTGAGCCGACCTATAACCTCACCTTTCAGCGTTTATTAGGATCAGATCCACGCAGCGCGTTCTACCAGGAGTATCCCTTTGACGTACGCCCCCCCACAGACAACCATCCCTTTTTCGGGCATTATTTTAAGTGGTCGCAGATCGATGAAATCCTGGCGGAATTTGGGATCACCTGGCAGCCTTTTGGCGGCGCAGGCTACCTGGTGATTTTGATCCTGCTGGGACTGGCGCTGACCCTATCCACCGGATTGATCCTGCTGCCTTTGATTGCCCTCAGAAAATCAATTCCGGGGAATCCACCGCTGCCTGCGCCTGTGTACTTCGGCCTGATCGGTTTGGGGTTCATGCTGGTAGAAATCCCCCTGATCCAGCAGCTGATCCTCTACCTGGACCAGCCGACCTACGCCTTTGCCGGGGTGCTATTTGGCATTTTGTTCTTCTCTGGGATGGGCAGCCGGTTTGGCGCGCGCAGAATCCCGTTGACGATTGCCCTGCCAGGTTTGCTTGGGTTTTTAGGACTGTATGCCTTGCTGCTCTCACCAGTCATTTCAGCGACCCTGGGATTGAAGCTCATCCACCGTCTGGGGCTTGCCGGGTTGATGCTCGCCCCCGTTGGATTTTTGCTGGGGATCCCCTTTCCGGCGGGATTAGCCTGGTGGGGGCAGCAACCAGGAGGAGTGGGGCCAGCCAATCGCCAATGGATCGCCTGGATGTGGGGCGTCAACGGCGCTGCGTCGGTGACGGCTTCGATCCTGGCCTCCCTGGTCTCCTTGAGCCTGGGGTTCACCCAGACGTTGATCATTGGGGTCGTGCTGTACGGCCTGGCCTGGGGGATCCTGCTTGTGACCAGTAAAAAGCGCTCGGCAACACCCGCCCCGTAAGCTGAACCCCGATCAGGGCGTGGGCATGGGGACTGCACCGGGCTCCCCGGTGAAGGGCACGAAGGCTACATTGCCCATGTTATAAGCGGTCAATTCGCCCTCTTGTTTGACGAATTTCCACAGGGTTTGGTAAAAACCCTGCGGGCCGATGGGGATCACCATCCGGCCGCCTTCCGCCAGCTGCCGCTCGAGCGGCCCCGGCAGGTGATCGGGTGCGGCGGTGACGATGATGGCGTCAAAGGGTGCGGCTTCCTCCCAGCCGTAGTAGCCGTCCGCCTGGCGGGTGTGGACGTCTTCGTATCCCAATTCTCTCAGAATTCTGGTGGACCGTTCGTGAAGCTCGGGCACAATTTCAATGGTGTAAACGGCCACATCTTCCAACTCGGCCAGGATGGCAGCCTGGTAGCCGGAGCCGGTGCCGATCTCGAGCACCCGGTCGCCTGGCTCGAGTGCCAACAGTTCCGTCATGTAGGCCACCAGGGATGGCTGGGAGATGGTTTGCCCGTAGCCGATTGGCAGAGCTGTATCCTCGTAGGCATGGTCTGCCAGGTCATCAGGGACAAAGCGGTGGCGGGGTACGGTCTTCATCGCCCGGATGACCTCCGGGTCGGTCAGGCCGTGTTGGGCAACCGCAAAATCGATCAATTGATGCCGCGCTGCGGTGGTGTCCTCTGCAAGGGCTGCGGGAGCCGGCGAGGTTTCCGAAACTGTGACACAGCCGGTCATTATTAGGGCTGATATCAGGATATCGAACAAGAAAATTCCATGCCGGAAAAAGTTTATCAATTTCTCAAATCTAAGTGGAAACATCTCACCTCCCCTTGTGAGTAATGATTTTGAATCGTTTCTTGATAATCGGCCGACGTCAAAAGATGGACTTATTTTTTATTTTAACATACAGAGCTATTTTTTTTGTTGATGATTGCGGAAAGATGTAAGTAAGGTTGGCGCTGGAATTAACAAAGGAAGACAAAGATCGAAGGGCTCCTCATTTGCTCGTTGGCATCTGCTTCAGTTTGTCAGGCGTCTAACTGACAAAATCCGCTCCCTGTTATTATACGGAGACTGCTGATACAATCCGAATATTTCAACTTAACAACAAAGCAAAAATATCCCGCAACGCCTACATCGGTCTGAGTGCCGAGTGGGAATTCCGCAAGTTCGAGTAGGAGTAATTCATATCGTGTATCAATCCTGATTGGATCTTGAGTTATTCGAATTCGTATCCTGGAAATCAGGCAGCTAAGGTACGTAAGCTGAGACATTTCATTCAGAAAAATAAAAATTTTCCTTGAGGCGTTATAGCGTAATTTTCCTTCCATAATGAGGGTTAGTTTGACTGATTGAGCAATTGTCTGCCAGTAATAGGTTCATTAGTGCCTTATCAAGTAAATGTTTGTCCTAAAAACAAGAATATCCGGCGTCGTTCTCGCTCGGTTTCCTGATCGAGTGAGGGGTTTGACCAAAAGGTCTCCAAATCTATTTGACAACAATGCTAGGTTTATTTGTTCTCGCCTGTCTTAACTGCCCTTGAATTGAAGCGGAACTCCGGTGCAAAGCGGAGAAAGGCCTGAGTGCGAAGCCTCCTGACAGGACCGAGCGGAATCGAAACTTCCTTTTTGGTACTGGCTTGTCCAGGATAAGGAGCTGGAGAAATGGATAGACTATCATTTGATTGGAAAGAGTTCGTTGTAAACCTCATTCGGTCGACCTAAAGGTCTCACTCCGGTAGTTTAGTTATTAAGTCAAAGCTAGGTCGCTATGAAAAGCGAGTCAATGAATTTCCATTTGACATTGAGATCAAATTTTCAAAAGCTTACTTCCTTCCGGAGTGAGGGGCTTTAGCCCGATTATATTTTCACTCAGATTCCATCACGAGTTTTCGAAAAATTACTTGTCAAGGTCTCATCGTTTCAGGATCATGTGCACTCAAATAATTTATTGGGTCGACCTAAACCTCACGCCGATTGGGTTCTGGACCTGATGGTGTTCAGTTGGGCTTCAGGCAGGATATCAAACCGGAATGAAAACAAAAAATGAATAATTAGTCCAGTAGAGCTTTAAGAAATGTCCTTTTGACAGGAAAATTGTTGAAAATTCAAGGCATTAAAAAAAACCATGCGACTGGATTGAATTAAAACAACCCTTATTGAATAGCGTTCCTGATTA
>CAZLEK010000083.1:0-11129 GCA_964558525.1 uncultured Candidatus Brevefilum sp. | reverse complement strand
GAGGGTTGGGGTTGATGAAAGATTTCGGTGTAAAATCGAAGTATGAGCAAACAAGAACAAGTTTTCACGCCGCGTGTCCTTTTGATGTTGGGGGTCTTCATTATTGGGGTTCCCCTGCTGCCCCTCTTGATTTCCGGGGATTGGGATTGGTGGGAGGCCTGGGCCTATGCCGTGGTGAATATCCTCGGATTTGCGGCCAGCCGCGCCCTGGCCAATCGCAAAAACCCGGATCTGCTCGCGGAGCGAGGGAAGTTCCTGCAGCATGATAACCCGGAGCCATGGGATAAAATCCTTTCACCGCTGATGGGGCTGGGCGGCGGGTTGATCCCGCTTGTTGTTGGCCTGGAGGCGCGTTTTGGCCTGGGCTTTTCATTCCCGCTGTGGGTCCGCCTGGCGGCCCTAGCCTTGCTCATCGTCGGCTATGGGCTGGGCGCTTATGCACTGATTGCCAACCGCTATTTTTCCGGGATGGTCCGGATCCAATCCGAGCGCGGGCACCAGGTGATCACTTCCGGCCCCTACCGCTGGATGCGGCACCCTGGATATGCCGGCGGACTGTTGAGCTATTTGGCAACGCCTTTCCTGCTTGAATCCCGGTGGGCTTTTGTGCCGGTGGTTTTGATCACGATCATTCTGGTGCTTCGCACGTCGCTGGAAGACCAGACCCTGCAGGAAAAACTGGCAGGCTACCGTGAATACGCTCAAGAGGTGCGCTACCGCCTGGTCCCGGGACTTTGGTAAGCGGCGCGTCCCCCAAGAAAGAATGGTCTGATGAAGAAATGGCTTTACTGGTTGTGGCGGGTGCTGCCCATCCCAAAGAAACTGCGCGGCCCGATCCTCTGGGTGGGGAACCGCAAATTTATCCTTGGGATTGCTGCGTTCATCCTCAACGAGGATGGCGAAATCTTGCTGTTTAAACACACCTACCGCACGGATTGCGACTGGGGTTTCCCGGGAGGCTATCTAAAGAGGCAGGAAGATCCCGAAGCGGCGATTCGGCGGGAGATATTGGAAGAGTCGGGATTACATGTTCGGGTTCTGGAGGTGTTAGAGGTCATCCGGTCTGAAGAGATGGCCCGGCTGGAGATCCTGTTTCAGGCGGAGTTGGTGGGGGAGTTGACCTTCACACACTCGCATGAGGTGGAAGCCGCCCGGTTTTTCCCTTTGAACCAGCTGCCAGAGCTGCTGCCAGAGCATCGGGCTTTGATTGAGAAGTATGGGGGAAGTTGATTTGGGATTAGAAAGCAGGCGATTAGAACGGGTTGATGAATGGTGGATGGGGCATGGTGAAAAGTGAATGGTGAGTGGTGACTAGAGGCTGGTTTATCCAATAACATCCTGAGATAAAATGGCCAGCCCTACAGTAGGGTGCAGAATTCGGCGGGATGAAACCGCATCCCGCCCTACAGGGTGCAGATTTCGGCGGGATGAAACCGCATCCCGCCCTACAGCACCACACAAGCTCTGTGTGGGGTATGACTGCACCAATTTATCAAAGAATTGAGCCAAAAAGTCTCTAGGCTTGGGCGATAATAAAAAGAGGTGCAGAATTCTGCACCTCTCTGGTAATCGTTCTAGGTTGATACCTTTACGGCAGCTTATTATCGTAGGACTGCAGGGCTTTCATGTAATTGGCCCGTTCGAATGCAGCCGGATTTTCCACGTTCTTCTGGCTCATGCTGCCGCGCATCTTCTCCACGGACTCATATTCGTAGGCCATCATCCAGTTTTCCATCTCCGCCAGCATATCCTCAGCGCGTTCCAGACCATTGGCGACGAACTCCGAGGCAACCTGGGCCACATTGGCGCCGGCGATGATTGCCTTTACCAGGTCCACGCCGGTATGTACGCCCGTTGTCAACGCCAGGTCAGCATTAACCCGGCCGTAGAGCAGCGCCATCCAACGCAGGGGGAGCAATAATTCAGAGGAAGTTGAGAGGTGCAGGGTTGAATCGACCTCCATGTTCTCAATATCCAGGTCTGGCTGGATGAAACGATTGAAGAGCACAAAACCATCCGCCCCCGCCTCAATCAGGAGATTGATGAAATTTGGCAGGGCTGTGAAGAAGGGGCTCAATTTAACCGAAACCGGGATGCTGACATTGTCGCAGACCGCTTTGACCAGTTCAAAGGTGTTATCCTCCACCTGGCAGGCTTCGATATCCAGGTTGGTGGGGAGGTAGTAGGTGTTCAGTTCCAGTGCATCCGCCCCAGCCTCTGCCATTTTCTGGGCGTATTCGATCCACCCAGAGTTGGAGACGCCGTTCAGGCTGCCGATCACGGGGATATCGACGGCTTCCTTGTTTTTGCGGATTTGCTCCAGGTACTGGTCGGGGCCGACATTGTATTTTTCCAGGTCTGGGAAGTAGTCCAGCGATTCAGCAAAGCGGTCTGTGCCGCGTTCCATGTAATAGTTGAACGCCAGGCTGTCGTGTGTGATCTGTTCCTCAAAAAGTGAGTACATCACCACCGCGCTGATGCCGGCATCTTCCATACGTTTGATATGGGATGTTTTCTTTGTAAGCGCAGACGCGGCTGCCACCAGGGGATTTTTAAGTTCGAGTCCCAGATAATGGGTCTTCGTGTCAATCATTTTTCCTCCATCGTAATGTGCGAATTGAACGGCTAAGGGATAAAAATAATGGTGACGAACCGCGGTTCATCACCATCATTATACTTGTCAGTTTAATCCAGGCCCAACTTTCATTATTCGGCTTCAGGCTTGGTGTAGTGCATGTCGGCCATTTGCTGGTAAAGGATCCAGCGGCTGGCGGCATCCTGTTTGGCTTTCGCCATCAGCGCTTCGGCGCGTTCCTCATTACTCTGCAGGAGCATGCGGTAGCGGGTTTCATTGTAGGCATATTCTTCAACCGGCACCGAGGGTTCCTTGGAGTCGATGGAAAGCGGATTTTCGCCCTGGGCGGCCAGATCAGGACTGTAGCGATACAGCGGCCAGAGGCCGGATTTTACTGCCAAGTCCTGCTGCTTGAGCCCGTACTTCATGTTAATGCCGTGGGCAATGCAGTGCGTGTAGGCGATGATCAGGGATGGACCGTCATAGGCTTCCGCCTCTCGGAAGGCCTGCAGAGTCTGCCGGTCGTTGGCGCCCATGGCCACGCGGGCTACATAAACATAGCCGTAAGACATGGCCATCATGCCGAGATCTTTCTTGGGCAGGTCTTTACCGTTGGCTGCAAACTTCGCCACCGCCGCTCGGGGTGTCGCCTTAGAGGATTGGCCGCCGGTGTTGGAGTAGACCTCGGTATCGAGTACCAAGACATTAATGTCCCGGCCGGAAGCGAGGACGTGGTCCAGGCCGCCGTAACCAATGTCGTAGGCCCAACCGTCACCGCCGACGATCCAGACGCTCTTTCGCACGAGGTAATCGGCAATTGAGAGCAGGTTGCGGGCAGCGGGGGTGTCCAGTTGGCGGAGTTTATCCTTGAGCTGATTCACTCGCTTGCGCTGGGCTTCCAGTTCTTCTTCGGTTTTCTGGCTGGCATTGATAATCTCATCCGCCAGATCCTGACCAACCTCATCAGCCAGTTTGGCCAGCAGTTCGTTGGCAAATTGGACAAACTTGTCGATGGTCAGCCGCATGCCCATACCAAACTCGGCATTATCCTCGAACAGCGAGTTTGACCAGGCAGGCCCACGCCCTTCGGCATTGACCGAGTAAGGCGTGGTGGGCAGGTTGCCGCCGTAAATGGAGGAACAACCGGTAGCGTTGGCGATGACCATGCGGTCACCAAATAACTGGGTGGCCAGCTTGATGTAGGGTGTCTCGCCGCAGCCGGCGCAGGCGCCGGAGAACTCAAAGAGAGGCTCCAGGAGCTGCGAGTTCTTCACGGTATGAGCGGTGAAGCTCTTGCGGTCTGGGTAGGGGATCGAAGTGAAAAAGTCCCAGTTTTCAGCCTCCTGTTCGCGAATGGGCGGTTGAGGGGCCATGTTGATCGCTTTATGGTTCGGGTTCTCCCGATCTTTGGCGGGGCAGGCTTCCACACACATGCCGCAGCCGGTGCAGTCTTCAGGCGCGACCTGGACGGTGAAAGCCCAGCCGTCGCGAAATTCTCGGAACTTGGCCTGGGTTGATTTGAAGGTCTCTGGCGCCTCTGCCAGGTAGGAGTCTTTATAAACCTTGGTGCGGATCGTGGCGTGCGGGCATACAAAAGCACATTTGCCGCACTGGATGCACACATCCGGATCCCAAACAGGGATTTCCAGGGCCACATTGCGTTTTTCCCACTGCGTGGTCGCGGTGGGGAAGGAGCCGTCCACGGGCATCTCACTGACTTTGACATCGTCACCGCGTCGGTCAATGATCTTGCCCAAAACTTCGCGCACGTACTCCGGCGCAGCTGCGGGTACTGGGGGCAGCATGGGGATCTCGCTGGTGACCTTATCGGGGACGTCAACCTTCGCCATGTGCTCCAGGGCGCTGTCAACAGCGGCGTAGTTTTGTTTCACCACCGCTTCCCCGCGCTTACCGTAAGTCTTCTTGATGGACTTCTTGATCTCATCAATGGCCTGGTCTTTGGGCAGGATCCCGCTGATGGCAAAGAAGCAGGTCTGCATGATCGTGTTGATGCGCTGGCCCATGTTGGTTTTTTCGGCAACTTCGTAAGCATCAATGCAGTAGAACTGCAGGTCTTTTTCTATCAAAGCTTCTTGAACTTTGGCGGGCAGGTGGTCCCAGACTTCTTCCGGCTCATAAATGCTGTTGAGCAGGAAAATGCCGCCGGGCCGGGCGAATTTGAGCATGTCGAATTTCTCAAGGAAAGAGAATTGGTGGCAGGCCATAAAGTCCGCCTCGCCTTCGGAGATCAGGTAAGGCGCCCGGATGGGCTGGGGACCAAACCGCAAGTGCGAGACGGTCACCGCGCCAGATTTTTTCGAGTCGTATTGGAAGTAACCCTGGGCGAAATTCTCGGTTTCTTCACCAATGATCTTGATGGAGTTTTTATTGGCAGAGACGGTGCCGTCTGCGCCGAGGCCGTAGAACATCGCCTGGTGGACATCTTTCCCAAGGATCTCAAAGGAGGGATCCCAATCAAGGTTGGTGTGGGTAACATCATCATAAATGCCAACTGTGAAGTGGTTTTTGGGGGACTTTTTATCCATTTCATCATAGACACCCTTCACCATCGCGGGCGTAAATTCTTTCGAAGAGAGACCAAAGCGGCCGCCGATGACCTTGGGCGCTTTTTCAAAGGGGGCAATCCCCAGGTCCAGGCCTTCGCTGATGGCATTAACCACGTCCAGATAAAGGGGCTCGCCGCTGGCGCCGGGTTCTTTGGTGCGATCCAGGGCAGCAATGACTTTGACCGTGCTCGGCAGGGCTTCCATCAGGTGCTGCACGGAGAAGGGGCGGTACAGGCGGACGGACACCACGCCGACCTTTTCACCTTCTTTGACCAGCGCTTTGGCGGTCTCTTCAGCGGTTTCGGTGCCGGAGGCCATCAAGATGATCACCTTTTCAGCATCGGGGGCGCCGATATAATCGAAAAGATGGTATTCCCGGCCGACCTGTTCAGCAAATTGGTCCATGACATCCTGAACGATCTGCGGGGTTTTGTCGTAGAAGGGGTTGACGGTCTCACGGCCCTGGAAGAAGACGTCTGGGTTTTGGGCAGTCCCGCGGATCACGGGATGATCAGGGGACAGGGCGCGTGAGCGGTGCTCTGCAATCGTATCGTCATCGATCAAGGCCCGCAGATCGTCCTCATCCAGTCGTTCGATCTTGGTGATCTCGTGGGAATTGCGGAAGCCGTCAAAGAAGTGCAGGAAGGGCACGCGTGAGCGCAGGCTGGCTGCCTGGGCGATCAGGGCCATATCCTGAGACTGCTGAACGGACCCGCTGGCGAGCAGGGCAAAGCCGGTGGCGCGGGCTGCGGTCACATCCGAGTGGTCGCCGAAAATGGAAAGCGCCTGGGCTGCAACGGAACGGGCGCTGACATTGAAGACGGTAGGCGTTAGTTCGCCGGCGATCTTGTACATATTGGGGATCATCAACAGCAAACCTTGGGAGGCCGTGAAGGTGGTGGTCAGACCGCCAGCCTGCAGCGCGCCATGCACTGCGCCGGCAGCGCCGCCTTCGGCTTGCATTTCAGTCACATCTGGGACGGTCCCCCAGATGTTGGGGATGCCCTCGGCAGACCAGGCGTCAGCGTATTCACCCATCGGTGATGAGGGTGTGATCGGGTAGATCGCGATAATCTCATTCAACCGGTAAGCAACCCAGGCTGTCGCCTCATTGGCATCAGTCATTATCATTTGACGTGTCATGAACAATACTCCTTTGATTGACTCTCACTCAGTATCTTGAACTGGTAAATAACAGGGATATTTCCAGCGTTTTTTAGTGCTAAACGATAAAATCGACCTTCTGGTATTATCCAACCGTTAAGTATAACCTGATTCAGACAGGGGAATATGTTATTTTTTTCACATTCACCCTTGCAACCTGTCATATTCAGGGTTTCCACCCCCAGGAAGGTCCCTGTCATTGGTTAAATCGTACCCCAAAGGGTTGGTGAAAGAAAATTCAGATGGTCCTTGGCAGCAGAGGTTCAGCCAGGAGCAGTGCAGCCAGGGTTTTACCATCCTGGATGGCGCCCTCTCGGGCTCTTTGATAAGCTTCACGAATGGAAAGCAGTTTGAGATGAATGATCTCATCCTCATCTGCCTCCAGGGGGGCGTCAAACAGGCCGGTCGCTAAAAAAACGGACATATATTCATCGCTGTAACCCGGCGCCAGGTAGAAACCACCCAATGGTGTGATCTTCCTGGCGTCTTTGCCGGTTTCCTCCCGGAGTTCTCGCCTGGCGCTGGAGAGGGGGGCTTCACCGGGGTCGAGAACGCCAGCGGGAAGTTCAAGCAAATCTCCCCCGGCGCCTAAGCGGTGCTGGCTGACGAAGGTGATATTCCCTTCGTCGTCTACTGGCAAAATGGTGACGGAATCGCCGTGCTCAACCAGGTCATAATCACGCTCCCGCCCGTTCGGCAGGCAAACCCGCACTCGGGAGACATCGAAAACGTGTCCCTGGAATTGTTTCTCTCGGTTTAACTCGGTGAAGGCCATCTGATTCCTCTGATGTAAAATAGTCGGGTCATAGTTTGGTTGAAGATAGAAAAACTGCGCTTGGGTCATTGGCCAAAGCGCAGTGGTTATTTATATGAACGTCATCCGAAAACCGGTCCGATCAGGGAATCTGCAAGGTCTGACCGGCGGTCAGATCATATGGCTCCTCCAGTTGATTGACAGCGATGATCGCCTCAGGGGTGACATCGCCGTACTCGCAGGCGATGGAATGTACTGTGTCCCCTGCCGCAACCGTGTGTGTGGTCGGGTGGGGCTTCAAGGACCGATTATCCCCTGGCCAGGAGCCTGTTTGGGGGATCGTCAGAGTGGCGCCGGGGCTGACGAAATCTCCTTCAGCGATGTTATTGACTGCCAGTAAGTCTTGCGGGTTGACGTTAAACCGGCGGGCAATACAGAAGAGGAATTCACCCTCTTTCAGGGTATACTCGGCGGGTTTGGTCACTGTTGGAACCGGGATCACTTCGGTGGGTTCCGGCGTGTTTGTGGGCGTTGGCGCGACTTCCGTTGGGGTTTCTTCAGTTTCCATTTGTGCAGCTTCGGCAACGGCTGTTTGGGTCATGAATTGGGGAGAATCAGTTTGAATGCGGATTGGGGTCGTTTTGGCCTCGCCGGTTTCTTCGGATGGCGCCTGTGACGCCGGCATTTTGCATCCCGAGAGCAGCAGGGTGAGACCAACTAACCAGACAATGACCGTAGAAAATTTTTTCGTCATTGAACCAACTCCTTTTCAGGTCGGTAAACGTCTTTGATAAGACTATAATTTTCTGAATATGATGTTAACTTGATAGTAGCATATTCCATTTTAAGCGTCAAGTTGACCAGGAGCAGCAGGCAATTGCCAAGCCATGCAGCATTGCCAGTCAGAGACCTCTCCCAAACCTGGTTATCATCAGCGCCGTAATCCAGAACCTTTGTCTGCGCCAGGTCTTGGTATCAAGGGTTCCCGAGAGAAGTTTAGAACTGTCGGCATGGGATCGTTTTATCTGCTGCGAGGGCCGGCCGGCCAGAACCAAACCAAATCATGGATCCAGAAGGCGAAAACTGCATGCTTTACGCCCTCGAGGTTGGAGAGGAGGCCGGGTCCTTGAGGAACACGACCCAAAGCCCTGTTTGAGCTTGGCGGATTCCCTGCCCAGATCAGGAGGATGCGCATCTTGAGGTTTATGGGCCATTGGACAAATTGACCGGGTTGTCGGTCAGCGAAGGCCCGTTTACCAGGCGTCAAAAAGAGTTTTCTAATTTTCGCGGTCAACCAGCACAGCTCTACAAAACTGTGACTCCCAGGGCTTTGTCTGGTAATGTTAGATAAATCCCTATTGGAAGTTTATTTTTGAAGGCGGGGCTCAATCCCCTCTCGTTAATAGACCTCTTACGTTTTGGGGATAATATGGAATGGATATGAAAGGATCGCAGCTATGAATAAAACTAAATTTAAACTCTTCCTGGTTGTCAGTATTTTGATTTTTGCGACCATGGCCTGCTCGCTGCCGGAGATCAGCCTGTTCACTACGCCTGAAGCAGGTTCGGCACAGGAAACTGAAGAGGCGGTTCAAGCACCAGAACAAGCGCCTGAGGCAACTCCGGAGTCTTCACCTGCTCCTTTTGTCATCCCGGATGAAGTCTTGCTGCAGGATGCCCTGGTAGCGCTCTACGATACGGTTAGCCCTGGCGTTGTTTCGATCCAGGTCTACGCCCAGACCGGCTCAGGTATTGGTTCTGGGTTTGTCATTGATAAGGAAGGCCACGTGGTCACCAACTACCATGTGGTCGATGGGGCCTCAGAAGTTGAAGTGCATTTCCCCAGCGGATTGAAGGTCTACGGCGAAGTGATTGGTGAAGATCTTGATTCAGACCTGGCAGTGATCCAGGTGGATGTGGATCCGGATGAACTTTATCCCCTCCCTATCGGCGATTCCAGCCAGCTGCGTGTGGGTCAATCGGTTGTTGCGATCGGCAACCCCTACGGCTTGAGCGGCACCATGACTCTTGGGATCGTTTCAGCACGCGGGCGGACGCTTGAATCCATCCGCCAGACAGAATCAGGGCAGTTCTTTTCAGCCGGCGATCTGATCCAGACGGATGCGACGATCAACCCCGGGAATTCTGGCGGCCCGCTGCTGAATCTGAACGGAGAGGTGATCGGCGTCAACCGGGCCATCGCTACCGGCGGGCAGCAGCTCGGGGGACCAGTGAATACCGGTATTGGTTTTGCCGTGTCATCGAATATCCTCGAGCTTGTGCTGCCCTCCCTCAAAGCGGGGGAAACCTATAATTACCCCTATCTGGGTCTCTCGGCTTTGCCTTCGCTAACCCTGGCGCAGGCAGAGTTCCTCGATCTCTCCCAGGCGACCGGCGCCTATGTCGTCGAGATCGTGGCAGGCGGACCAGCCGATGAAGCGGGCCTCCAGGCAGGGGACGAACCGACAGAGGTCCAGGGGTTATTTGCCGGCGGTGATTTGATTGTTGGCGCGGACGGACGGGATGTGCTCCAGTTCAGCGACTTGCTGAGCTACATGATGCTCAACACGCAGCCCGGAGATGATATGACAGTCACCGTTCTAAGGGAAGGTGAAGAAATTGACCTCACTGTGACCCTGGGCTCCCGTTCGGAAAACGGGCGCTGAAACCAACGCCGCCGCAGGCACCTGGCCGCCTGCGGCGGTTTTTCTTTTAACTTAGCAATCCAGTTTTTGATATCAATCGGACAATAGGATAAAATTAATCATATCCTTGATCAGTATGATCAAGGTCTCACCTTAAAAATCTACAAACCCAAATGGAGGCAACCCATGTTTTCCGAAAAAGACCTGCAGACGCTTTTGGATTATTCTGCGGAAAGTCAGGTATTGAGTGTGTATTTAAACACTGACCCAACCCAAACCAATACCGAAGCTGCCAAGCTCCGACTGAGAAACTGGCTGAAAACGATTGACCTCCCAAAGGACGTTCAGGCAGTTGAGGAGTATGTCAATCTGGAATACGATTGGTCTGCTCGGGGCCTGGCGATCTTTTCCGATCAGCAGGCGGGTTTTTTCGAAACCTACCAATTTAATTTGGATCTACCAGATAAAATCGATATCGGCGCAAGACCGCTCCTGCGACCCCTGGTGCAGTTAATGGATATTTACTCAGGCTGGAGTGTGGTCCTGGTGGATAAACAAGGCGCACGCCTGTTTTCATTTGATTTAGGGGAGTTGGGGGAAATGAGCGGAGTGAGTGGTGAGGAAGTAAAACAGGCCAAACGAGGGGGCGGCAACGCTATGCCCGGGCGGATGGGTGGGGCGGATCTCAGCGGCAAGGTTGATCATATCATCGAGCAAAATATTAGGGAAGTCATTGAATACGCCACCCATTTCTTTACTCAGCATCATGTCAGGCGGATCATGATCGGCGGCACAGATGACAATGTGGCGCGCTTTAAAGATGCGCTCCCGAAATCCTGGCAGTCCCTGGTGGTGAGTGATTTTCCCATGAGCATGAACGCTGGGGATGCTGAAGTGCTGGAACAGGCCAAAGCCGAAGCGCTGGCTGCCCAGAAGAAAATCAACCAATCCCTGGTTGACCAGGCGATCACCCTGGCTGCAAAGGGCAGCCAGGGAGTGAAAGGATTGATTGACACCTTGAATGCGATCCATGAGGGCCGGGTCAAGACCTTGCTGGTGGACCAGGATTTTGAGGAAGAGGGTTTTCGCTGTAAGGGCTGCGGCTACCTGACGGTCCAGGAGCTTGATGCCTGCCCGTTCTGCAGCGGTGAATTCGAGCGGATTGATTCCGCCGTGGAGATGGCCGTGCGGGAGGCGCTGCAGAAGAATGCTGATATCAAGGTTGTCCACGAAAATGAGCAGCTTGAGAATGCGGGCCAGATCGCAGCCATTTTGCGCTATTAAACCTCCCTGATTATTTCTGTTGACCCCGAGCAGGGCAAAATTGCTCGTGGTTTTCGTTTACTAATTGACAAGCTGAAAGTAGTTCTTAAAGTGTGTCTGCCCGATAACATCTTCGTTCCCGGCAGACCAGCAGTCCTCCT
>CAZLEK010000082.1:0-11206 GCA_964558525.1 uncultured Candidatus Brevefilum sp. | reverse complement strand
TTTAACTTCACCCTTTAGACTTTTAATCCGCTTCAAGAGATTCATAATACTTAGGATGGTAATAATCGCAGTTGGAATAAAGAGTAATGGGAATAAATATTGGCTGATCCATTCTAAATTCCCTTCAATATCACGACCATCAATAAAAAAGGCGGTTATGATAGCCAAAATAATGCCCTGATACCAAACCAGACGTTCGTATTTTTTTATTTTGGATTGATTATCGGAAAAAATCTCATTGCTGGTCCCCTGCTGATAAGGTTTTCTAAAATACTGCCAGCTTGATTCACCCAAATATTCCCACCCCGCATCTTCAAACAGTTGGATATACGAGTCGTTGTTATCCTTTAGGTCTGATTGAAAATCCAACCTGTAGATGTAGGATTCTGGTTCGCCTGTTTCAAAGGTGTAGATCCCAATCAGGTTATTGGGCTTTTGGAGATGCAACCCAAATTGTGATTGTTCCGCCAGCCATTTCTCCTGTTCTTGATCCTGCCAGGGCCAAAAAAATTTAAATTGTTTTTTTATCTCACACATCTGCCTTCTCCTTGTCTGTCAAAATAGATTTGATTTTCTTTTCTTTACTTCTGCCGTTATTCAGCATGGTTTCCAAACGATGGATTTGCTCAAGCAGAACGGATGCGCCTTTACCTGTCAGAAGATATTCTTTGCGGCGTCCCTCTTCTCGTACCATCCTGATTAATTTCGATTTCTCCATGGTGGATAGGGCGCCATAAAGGGTGCCAGGGCCAATGGAGACAACCCCATTGCTGAGATGTTCAATTTCCTGCATCATGCCATAGCCATGCAGCGGTTTTGTTAAAGTTAGCAGAATATAATAACTGCTTTCAGATAAGGGTAGAAATTCCTGGAATAAATTTTTGGTTTCTTTGTCCACACGCACACCTTTCTTTGTACCACTTGCTGATATAGCGAGAAACGATATAACGGACAACGATATAATAGCGCATAATGGTTCACTTGTCAAGGTCTGGCTGCAGGCAGTAATTTAATGTTGAAAAGTAAACCTCTCAATTTGAAAGGTGATCTTTTATAAGTTGAATGCAGGCCAACGGAAATCGTATTTGCGATTTAAATGGGGGAATGAAAAAGGGTTTACATGCTCTCGGGGAAGCACCCGCCGCGCTCGATCACCTGGGCGCCGGTGTTGGCGTTGCGGTACTTCCGGATGGGATTGAGGGTCAGCCCGTAGCCAGACTCTTGGGCCCAAGCCGCCAAATGCTGCAGTTCAAGCAGCGCGTGTTTCACAGCCAGGCCCTCATCCACCCCAAAGCGGTAGGTAAAATAGCCAGGATTGGCTTGTAAATAATTGAGGATGGCATCCCAGGCCTTTAACAGGGGCGCCAGTTCGTACTCCTGGTTGACCCGCCGTAAGGGTTTGATCGGCAGGTGCAGATTGCGCACCAATACGTCCATCATGCTGGGATTGTAGAGAAAATGGGCATAGGCGCCGCCGTGTTCGACCTGGAATGCATCCGGTAGCGGTAATCTTTTGTGCTGGTCGAGCAAATGGATGTCCAGATGGTAGGTTTCATCCACCCGCCGGCGGAACTGCTGCAGGTCTTCTGGGGGGACCAGGGCGTTGATCGCTTTGAGGATCTGGTTGGCCGCCAGTTCAAGGTTGGCTTTCACCGAGAGGGATTCATCCGCTAATTCCACCGCAGGGAGCAGCTCGCCAACGTTCATCAACAGGTGGGGGCGTTCGAGGCGCAAAGCTCTTTTCAAAGCCCCGTTCATTCCCCCAAAGCCGATGGGCAGAATGGGCGCGCCTGAGCGGTAGCTCAGCCAGGCCACGCCGGTTTGGGCCTGCATCTGGGCGGGATCCCAGGTGCCGCCTTCCGGGAAAATCCCCAGGATGCCGTCCTGGGCCAACACGTCCAGCGCCATCTGCATCCCCCTGCGGTCCACGTTGCCGCGGTTGATGGGGATCAGGTCGTAGGTGTTGGCGATGAATGCGTAATTGGGGTCAAAGGGGATGTCCCCGTTGCCGAGGAATTCAACCATGCCAGGGGTCTCCACGGCCATTAATACGGCCTCCATGACCGCCACATGGTTCCCCGCCAGGATGATCGGTCCTTTTTTGGGCAGCCGCTCACGGCCGTGGATCTCGACCTGCGCCAAAAGGCCTAAGAGGAGCTTTCCCAGGCCGGTCATGCTATTGCGAAGCAACACGCGTCGGGGATAGTTTAAACTGTAAGTTTCTTGCTTCATAAATGGAACCAATAACTTGTTTTCCTGGCCGATCAAATGCTCGTTTGGGGCGCCCCCAAGGACCGTCAAGCATCCCGGAAATCATTATAATGCAAAGATTGGCCCGGCGATCGCATCTTTGTGGGGGCAGCAAGCGCCAACCCAAAGTATAATACCTGTGCTGTGCAGGCTGTGCAATGCAATTGTCCAATTATTTAACCGGAATTTTACAAAGCGACGCCAGATGAATTTTTCGAGAATCAATTACCGCAGTTTCCTCGGGCGGCTTTTACGCCTGCCCCTCAAGCTGATCCCCCAGGGGATGGTATTACCCATTCTCCAGGGCAGGCTGCGGGGCACGAAATGGATTGTGGGCGCCGGCGAGCATGGTTATTGGCTGGGAAGCTATGAGCTGAACAAACGGCTGGCCTTTGAACGCCTGGTTGAACCAGGATCTGTGGTTTATGACATCGGAGCGAATGTGGGCTACTTCAGCCTGCTGGCCTCGGTTCTGGCCGGTCCCAAAGGCCAGGTGACGGCTTTTGAACCCCTGCCGAGAAACATCCGCTATCTTATGCGGCATGTGCAGATCAACCACCTGGAAAATGTCAGGGTCATCGAAGCCGCCGTTTCTGACCATGATGGCGATGCCGCTTTTAATTTGGGACCCAGCAGCGCCATGGGGCATCTGGCTTCAGAAGGCGAGCTTAAAGTGCGGATGGTATCTTTGGACGTCTTATTGGCGGAAGGACAGCTGGATCCCCCGGATGTGATCAAGCTGGATGTGGAAGGCGCGGAGTACGCTGCCCTGCGTGGGGGGCAGAGCCTGCTGGAAGCGCACCGGCCGCTCTTGTTCTTGGACACACACGATCGTAAAGCCCATCATTTCACCGTGGCTTTGCTGAGTGAACTGGGCTACCGCTTTGAAATTTTAGATGGCAAACCCATCCAGACAAGCCGGGAGCTGATTGCCTTTCCCTGAAAGCATCCTTTCCCAGGTTAATAACCCGCCTAAAATCAGTTCTTAACAAAATGTGAACCATGGTTGTGGCGCCACCCATATAATCGGTTAGAAAGTGGTTCGACAATAAACCAAACAACATCGCAGGCAAGCGCACATGTTTCAATGTGCGCTTTTGATATCTTTCGACTGCATTTTCCAACGCTATTCGTTTAATAAACTTCAAGGTCCGATCGGCAGCTCAGAGGCTCTTTGTTCTGGAAGGCAGACATATGGGGGACCGGCTCAGAGAATTGTCCAAACATTAAATTCATATAGTAAATATTATACTCAAACCAAGTTCATAGCTCGTTTCTTCACCTGGCTGCATCACCCGGGGGAGACCCTGCTCTGCAAGTGTTTCCCAGGGCGCCATGGCGTGGGTGGCGGGCTCCAGACCGCAGACATATTCACCCGATCCCATCATCTTCCACTGGGTCAGGATCGGCAGCGTCTCAGCTGACCATTTTAGCCGGACACCAAAATTAAGCTCAGGATTGAATAGGGCCGCAGTTGCAAATCCGTCCGCGGCTTTTCTGGGGGTGTGAAAAAAGACCTGCTCTTGGTAACCAGGCTCAGGTTCTTGAAACCGGGTATGCTCTGGCAGACCCGCCTCTGCAGCCGGCGTGCGCGGTTCGACCTTCTGGTCGTCAATCATCAATTGGCTGCTGGGGCTGACGATGGGAAACCCAAAATTAAAGTGGTACAGCAGGCTGTGGGGTTGGGGCTGCGAACCCTCGTTGACCACCCGGTCTATGATCTTCAGCTCCTGGCTCCCCAGCCTGGTTTCGATCCTGCGGTACAGTGTGAGAACCTCGCCAAACAACACCGCCTGCCGGGCGGTTCCCTCGGCCGCCAGGATGTATTCCTCCCCACGCCATTCCTGCCAGGTGCGCAGGTTCTCGACAGGAATGTGGGCGATCCGGTCGTGGAGGCCAAAGGCCTGTCCCTGGTATTCGTCCGGTGCGCCGATGTGGACCAGGCCGCAGGTGGTGAGCAGGCCGCCGCCAAAGGTCCGCAGCCATCCCAGGCCGTTGGGTTCATAATACTGAGGCGCGGCCGCGCCGGGATGCAGCCAGGCTGCCGGTTTGTCTCCAAACCAGACCGGGCCGATATCCAGCGCCCGGTCTGGCCAGAGGGTAAAGCGCAGGCCAGACCCGGTCCAGCCATCGATCCCGCGCATCCCGCGCAGGCGTCCCTCCTCGTACACAAAAGGCCGCAGACCTGCGATCTGGCTTGTTGTGCTGGTGTATTGTTCGAAATCTTTCCTTGATAATTCCTTGAACCATGTTTCAGACATAGGCGCTCCGGGATAATTTTCGACTGAGTCCCATAACCTGTGAATGGTCAGGGTTTATGGGCGATGAAGATCAGGCTGTCTGCCGCTTTCAAAGGAAGGCGGGGATCAAAGGCCGCCTGGACCTGGATCCTTTTAAATCCGCACTCTGAGAGCAGAGCGGTAAACTGCTCCGGTTGATAGTAACGCAAATTAAATTCTTCTATCTCTGATTCAACCACCTTTCCATCCAGGATCAGCTCGTAGCGGTTGGCGCTGCAATATATTTTATTCGCGGAATCGAATTTTCCTGATGAGGTGATTTTGATCTGCCCGCCTTCCGGCCGTGTAAGAATGTTTTCTCCTGGCGCAGGCTCGGCGGCTGGCTCTGTTAGCAGCTGGTCCAAGGCCAGAACCAGGCGGCCCCCGGAGACAAGGTGTTGGTGAAGCTTATGCAGGCTTTGGAGCGCTTCAGAGGTATCCGTAATCAATCCAAAGGACCCGGAAGGGATCACGGCCAGCCTATAGATCCCCGGGAGGTCCATTGCATGCAGAAATTGTTGATAAAGGCTGGGATTCAGGCCCAGGGTCAGGGCTTTCTTTTGGCAGGCAGCCAACATCGCCGGGGAGGGATCCACCCCGGTGATCGTAACCCCGGCCTGTATCAGCGGGAGCAAGAACCGACCCGAGCCACACATGGGTTCCAGGATCGGCCCATCCGCGGATCTGGCCTGGTTGAGGTAGAAACTGAAGGCTTCCGCCGGGGGGTGGGGCTTATCCAGATCATAATATTGGGTGCAGAGTTTTCCGTAGCTTTTCACAGCGCCGCCTGGTATTGAGGGCACAATCTTAACAGATTACAGCTTGAGTCAATTTTATCTGGTTTTTGGAAAGGACATCAACCAGAACCTCTTCTATTTCCCGGTTCACGAGAAAGATCCTTGAATTTCAACCAAACCAGGTGCGCCTGATTGCCCCTCGATCTCAATCTTGCTGGGAAGGAACTGGCGGATCACATGGGCATTGGTGAGCAGGTGCCCGGTGACGGCGCTCGTCCGGAAAGCTGAGCGGCCTTCAATCAAAGCCAGGGGCAGCAGAAGTTGGTCCGCCAGGTAGGGGTCCACACACCCATCAGTCTCCATAAAGGTTAAAAAGCGGTCGACGGCCTCATCCGCCACCTGTTCTGCGGGTTTGCCAGGCGCGCCCAGGGCGGTGAAGCTGGCCCAGCCGCAGACCGTAAAATGGGCTTTTATCAGGATAAAGGTGCCTTTGACCGAGGAGGGAAGGTGCAGGGTTTGGATCTTGGTGTCCCGGCACACGGGATACAGCCGCTTGAGGGCCTGGTGTTTTTGCCGGGCGGCAATTTCATTGGATAGATTGGCGACTCCCGAATAGCCGCGAATCGCGGCGAGCTCGCCGCGCTCCGTACAGCAGTACGGGGTCAAACCTGAGTGGGGCAAGACTTTGAGCTTAGCTTTCCCGCCTCCACCCGGAAAGAAACCTGCTTTTTCCAGCACCATCTCAATCCGGAAGCCCAAGCTTTTCAATACAGGAAGCCAGCCCTCCTGCAGCGTGTGGTAGGTTGGGCTCCAGCGGACGTGCGTGCCGCCGGTTAGCGTCACCCAGGAGGTTCCCTCCGCAAAGCTCAGGGGCAGGGCGATGGTCTGCAGCACCAGGGTTAAGGCCCCAGCGGTGCCGATGTCAAACTGGTATTTCCCTGGCCGGAGGGCTTGCGGGTGAAGGGTGAGCTCTGTTGAGCCTTGTGTGGCGCCTTGAAGTTCTGCCCGGGTGATTTTACCAATGGCTTTGACCGCGGTCAGGTGCTGGGGGCGCAGCCCGGGTTGCTCGCGGTTGGCTCGCAGGTTTTGGAGGCGCAGCGATTGGCCGGTCAGCGCGGCCAGGGTCAGGCTGGTGCGCAGGATCTGCCCACCGCCTTCACCGGTAGACCCATCGATCTCGATCATCACATGCCTCCTTCGGTGTGGAAATGTGCGCCTGGTCTGATCTTACCATGCCATGTTTCACGTGAAACATGGCATGGCGCCATGGATGGCCCGAGCTGGGGACATAAGAACCTTTATCCTTGATGGTTTTTGTCCCATCCCGCGCCTTAGTTTAGCAGCCTGACAAAAAGGCGCCCCGCTTATCGCCAACAAGAAAAAAATAAGCTCTCCAACAGCTGATCTGGCTGGTGAACTCAACAGCCAGATCAGAGGCCTTCTTCAGATCACGCGCGCCAAGTAATTTTGCGGCTATACTATATACTAAATGAGGAAATGAGACGTTTTACCAGGCGATTGTTTCACGTGAAACAATTAGAGGGGTTAAAAGGATAAGAAAGATGCAGGAAGTTTGGGTTCAGGTCTTCAATCTGCGGAAGTTGGGCCGATTTGACCGGGGTGATTTGATGAGCGCTTTGCTTGACGCGCATTACCCCGCTCTCTGCGCTCAATATGGGCTGGATCCGGAGGGGGTCCCATCGATTCTGCCGCGCCTTGAACTGATCACCGCATCGGAGGAGATCGCACCCTTTTTTCTGCTCAAATACCTGCCCGATGATCAGCCGCCCCTGGTTGTCTATCGTTGGGAGGCCGATCAGGAAAGCGGCGCGCGCTGGTTGAAATCGGCTGAGCTTCACGCCCAACAGCCTTTAGTGATGTCGCACCTGGGCCAAACGCGAGAAATCCTGGGGGTCGCCATGCGTCCTTCGCAGCTGCAGGACATGGGCCTGCTTCTGGCTTATGAGGTCGCCCGTTGGGCGGCAGCTGCGGGCCAAGGGTTGATTTACGGGCTGGATGGGGTCTGGTACCGGCTCAACCGGCATCAGGCTTTTCTTCCCCTGGAGCGGGTTTAAACTATTTACTGCAGGCGTCCGTCTCGCCCGCGCGGCGACTTGGATAAAAAGGCCAGGGCGCGGCCTTCCTGACCGTTCATCACCAGTTCGAGATGATGGTCTCGCAGGTAGTCCTCGACCCGGATCAACCGCAAGCGGTCAAACAGGACCGGTTTGACTTCTATCCATTCCGCCAGACGGTTTGGGGTGTCGTAGAAAAACGCCCGGTTGAAGCGGTCTTCGCCAATGTAGGTTGCCAGGGGGAAGATCTGCCCTTCGAGGAGATCCTGGAAGAAGTGGGTGCCCAGGGAGGGTTCCGGGGCGGGTCCGATTCCCTCGCCGGAGAGTTCCAACAGGGCTTTGCTGTTAAAGATGTCCGAATAGTCCACATGTACGCCCAGATCGGGGTTGGAAGTCCCCCAACGTCCCGGTCCCACACAGATGAAGTTTTCGCCGCCCAGCGCTGTATTGAGTTTACCAATAGCGCGTTCCAGGTTGTTCCTGGCGGATTGGGTTGGCAGGCTGAAGTAGCTCTCCGGCGGCACAAAAATCACATAGTTGATCTCATCCAGCCAGCCGCCGGCGACCATGATGCTGGAAGAAAAGATCACCCGTTCCTCGTCTATGTCCTTTGGAAAATCGATGCGGTTTTCCTCTTTCATATAGCTTAAGGGACGGCATTGGATAATGGAAAACTTGATTTCGGGGCGGCCCTGGTCTTCAAGCACGTCAGCGATAAATTCTACATCCACGGGGGAGTCATATTCGTTCTCAAGGATGTTCAATAAAGTGCGCATGCGCTCTGCAAAGGGCGTTCGCCGGAGCAGGTCTTCAAAGGTCAGGATCAGCTGCGAAGGGTCTGCATCTACCAGGCGGGAGCGGATGGAGCGGAAATAACCCTCCTGGTCGACCTGGGCCAGGTAGCGCAGGGGTGGGTAATTGCCGGTCAGGGCCTCTTCAATCGGCAGGGTTTTCATCAAATTGTCTTTTAAGTCGATCAGGTCAACATATTGCTGGGAATAGCGCCGGATGGATTTGACGGTGTTGGAGGGGCGCAGGGTCGGGTGGCTCAGGGCCACCAGGCGGGGATAATCGTTGCCCACCCGGTCCACCGCACGTGTGCCCAATCCCCAAACCATACGGATGAACCCATCCTCCGCCCGGATCTGCGGAGACCAGCGGTACTGGTTGTGGCTGAAGGCCACGCCTGAAAGGTCCGGCAGGTAGTAATCGCCAAAGCGGTTGCCCTCGACCACCTGAATGAGCACCGCCATTCGTTCGTCGTAGTCCTGCAGGCCGCGGCTGCGGCGGTAAAGCAGGGCGTTGGGGTTAAGGGTCGAAGCATAGATCCTTGCAATGGCGCGCGTCAGGGCGTGCAGGTTCTCTTCGATATCTCCCTGGTTGGGGCAAAAGATGCTTTCGTATTTCCCGGCGAAGGCCGTTCCAAAATTGTCTTCGAGCAAGCTGGAGGAGCGCACGATCAGGGGCTGTTTACCCACGCTGGTCAGCAAGGTTTCCAGGCGCTGGATGATGTTGGGCGGGAACTCGGCCTGATCGTAATCTTCAACGATTTTGGGGTAATCCAGGCGCATTTCGTCTTCGGGCTTGTATTTTTGGTCATTCCAGTGGTGCAGGTTGTTGACCGAGACGAAGGTATACAGCAGATCGGATCCCAGATAGTAGGACTCCGGTGTGCGTAAAATAACCCGCAGATCTTCCCGGGCGCTGCCCTTGAGGATCCGGGCGGCCAGCAGCATTCCAGCGGCTTTTCCGCCGATCCGGCCGTGGCCGATTTTATGCCGGCGGACCTCCACCAGGTCAGAAATGGTGAACCAGTCCCGGGCGATGTTGATGTAGCGAAGCTGATCGCTGATCATATTGCGGATCAACACCACTTTGATCTCCCGCAGGCGAGGCTCGAGGTGTTTGCGTTCCTTAGGGGGCATTTTCTCGATCATCATGCCCTGGTTGAAAAGCAGCTCCTGGGGCGCAATCTCGGGATTAAATTCATACAGGGCTTCATGGCTGGTGACCCCGCGTTCATTGAGCACCTCTTCAATCAATTCTTCAATTAACTCGAAGCTCAGATGGTGGCTGAAATAAAAATCAGTCAACTGGTCCCTGACAATGGTTTTGCGCCGCTCCCAAACCTCGGCGGGCTCTTCTATTTGCGGCCGCTGCAAGCCTTCCCGTTCCTGGGATTGGATCGCCTTGCGGATCACCTCTTGCTCGAAATCTTCCTGGGCCAGAAATCCCTGCCTGAAGAGCTCTCGCCGCATCAGGTCACGAATGCGTGAGGAAAGCACCGGGTACTGCGAGAGCACCAGGTAAATACTGAGCAGGCGATCGGTTGCGCTGGGCGGTAAGGTCATGGTGGTTCACCTTGATTTTTGGTTGCCATCATTTTATCTGAAAACCTGCATTTATGCCCAAATATAAACAAGGCGCCGGAGAAAGGGCGCCTTGTAAAACCCAAGTAGACGTATACCTCAGCCAATGTGCATGGGCATGATGATATGTTTGAAGTGCTCATCGCCCTGGGGGTGGATCAGGCCGGGCGTGTTGGCGGCATTGGTTTCCAACCAGACATTGTCGGATTTGATCACTTCCAGAACCTCCCGCAGGAAGCGGACGTTAAAGGCCACCAGCAAGGGGACCCCATCCACCGAGGCGTCCACCATCACTTCGGAGGATCCGGTTTGTTCGGAGTGAGCGGAGATCTCCAAGGTGCCCGGGCTGGCCTCATCCGTTTCGGGGATGATGTTCAGCCGGGCAACGTTGGTGCCTTCGCGGGCGATGATCTCAGCCTGCTTACAGGCTTTCAGCAGCCCGTTGGTGGAGAGCAGGGTATGGGTTTTAAAGTTTTGGGGGACGATGGCGCGGTAGTCCGGGAAGCTGCCCTCGATCAATTGCGAAGCCAGTTCCAGGTTATCCATATGAAAGATGACCTGACCACGATCGGGCGGGAAGGTCATGATCAGCGTTTCCTCGCTGCCCCCGAGGATGCGCGCCAGTTCTACCAAAGCCCGGGCGGGGATGATGGCCTCCATTGGAGAAGCGATCCGGTTGGGAATGGCGTCTTCCCGGATCGAGATGCGGAAGCCATCCGTGGCGGCCATGGTGATCATTTCCTCGTCCAGCTTGAGCAGCACACCGGTTAAAACGGGCCGCGCTTCATCCGTGGAGGCGGCAAAGGCCACCTGCTGGACCATTTCCTTGAAATTCGCGATGTTCAGGGGGACGCCGTTTTCCAGGTCCGGTTCAGGGATGGGCGGGAACTCTTCTGCATCAATCCCCTTGATATTGGTCTCCGAGGTGCCGCAGCGGACGTTCAGGGTTTGCGTGCTGTTGTCCAGAGCGAGGGTGACGTTATCGCTGGGCAGATTGCCGATCAGATCAGTGAAAGTCCTGGCAGGTACGGTGATGGCGCCTTCGCCTTCAATGCGCGCCCCGATCCAGGAAGTAATGCCCAGCTCCAGATTGGTGGCTGAAAGGCGCAGGCGGCCGTCATCGGTTTTGACCATAATATTGGCGAGGACTGGCAAGGTGCTGCGCGGCGAAACAGCCCTCGAAACCATGCTGACGCTGTGGGCAAGTTGTTGTTGTTTGACATTTACTTTCATCGGATGCGCACCTCTCCTGTTGCCTTTTGGTGGTCTTAATGATTGATTTAAAGTATACATTGAAGGGTCATTTTTTTCCAGTTCCGTTAAATCCCACCGGCGCTTACTGGCGTTTAGTTTTATTGACAGACCTCTTTCCGTGCAGTATCTTTAACCCTGTCCGGGTGGGACCGGCGCGGCGGAGCCCTGCGAACCCCGTCAGGTCCGAAAGGAAGCAGCGGTAAGGAGGTATCTCCGGGTGCCGTCGGGAATCCTGCCCGGGC
>CAZLEK010000081.1:0-11216 GCA_964558525.1 uncultured Candidatus Brevefilum sp. | reverse complement strand
ATACCCCGAGGGCACGATGAGGGCAGAAAGAAAAAGGTTTTCTACTAAAAATAATCGTCATCTTCACCAGGCCGGCTAATTTGTTTCCTGCGCAGGTTCCTCTTTCATAAACCTCAGGCTCAGTGAAGGGCATTTGAGCGCCTCCGAAATATCATATCAGGCTATTTTTTACTCTTTACCAAATTGTTTATCAGGCTGAGCAGTTACAAAAAACCTATGATTTGATAGGCTAGATTTGGCTCAGAGACTGAGCTTTTAAAGTAAATTGTGAGATGGAAGGATCGTTTTGGGCTTTTATTTCAACAGAGATATTCGATGCGGCGTTGCGCGCAACGCCGTTACGGGAAGATTGATGAAGTTAGTTTTTCAGGGAAATTGGTGTGATCACTATCAGTGTGGTGAAGTTCTCAGTCAACGGATCCTCGACCGCATACCTAAATTAACCCGAAGCAGGTCTCAACTTTGCGCGTGCCCTGACCCACCAATTATTTTGGTTCTAAACTTTCCTGTGATACAATAAAGTGAAATAAGAACCGGTCATTTTTCTCTGTCAAAAGTAATGGAGGCAAACATGTCTGAACAAACACCCCTTGATCCCAATATCACCAGCGAGGATAAAACCTGGGCTTTACTTTCTTATCTCTTTACACCCCTGGTTCCCATCATCCTGCTCTTGATTGAAGACAAAAAAGATCGCCCATTCTTAAAGGCCCACTATCCACAAGCGCTGGCCTGGGGCGTGGTCATTTTTGTTCTTGGGACGATCCTTTCTTTCACAATTATCGGTTCCTGCATCGTAGGGATTGCTGCCCTGGTGTTCAACATCATTTGGGGCATTAAAGCTTATAAAGGGGAATATGTTGAAATCCCCGTCATCACGGATTTCGTCAAGAAACAGGGATGGGCTGCCTAAGATAATCTGCTTGATAAATTAAACCTGCTCTCAACATCGAGCAGGTTTTTTGATTCCGCAACTTTTCCGCAGGTAATTCGTAGATAGAAGTGAGAAAGGTGTCGGAAAGAAACATATCAAACAAATCCTGCATAGAAAGGAAATCAAATGGCAAAACAAGATCCACCCAACCACAACCACAGCAGTTCGGATGATCCCGCCTCCCACATCCCGGACCCATCTCCAGAATTTGCGGGAGAAAAACCAGCCGGACAAAGCGGCCAGCCAGAAGCAGAGGCCATTGAGCCAAAAAAACCTGTTTTGGAAAGCCCGGGATCCTCAAGTCCCCAAACAGGAGCGCCTCAAGCCCAACCCCTGCCGGAGAGCGAGGCGCGGACCTGGGCAATGCTGGCCCACTTGAGCGTCTTGCTGAACCTGTTCTCTGGCTTTCTAGGTGGAATTGCGGCGATTGTGATTTATTTCATCTATAAAGATCGATCCCGTTTTGTCGCTTACCACGCCATGCAGGCCTTCATTTTTCAGTCAATCACCTGGATCGGCTCAGGTGTGATCGGCGGGTTTTTCATCGCGATCGGGTCCGCTTTTGGGGTGCTGATCCTGCCCCTGTTGTGTTTGATCCCCGGCATCCTGATTTTTATGCTCATGCCGATCTCTGTGATCTATGGCATTATCGGCGGGATCCAGGTCAACAATGGTGAAGATTTCCGCTACTGGCAGGTCGGCGATTGGGTCCGCGAGATCCTTGAACCGCAAGGTCGAGCATAAACCCAGACAGCTCATTCTCAAATGGAAGGCTGCCACAGAGGCAGCCTTTTTAATTTGATCTCGCAACAGTTCGCTACAGCTTTCGGCAACCACTGGACATGCCTGGGTTGATCTTGACTGAAAAATTAATTTTTTGTGATGGGCGGCTGCTGCAACAATATTTTTCTATGTACCTATACAGGGCAATCACAAAGTAAGCGGTATTGAAAAGAATTGGCTCCCCGCAACGTCCTCGCTGCGGGGAAATGAGTTAAGAAGGTGCAAATATTCATTCAATAAAGAATTTTGCATTTAAAATGGCGTTTTTTCGCCGACGTCCCCGTCGGCGAGAGCGGTAAGTTGGGATGAGATCCCTTTGATCACCCTTTGGATAAAAAGAATTTCAATCATAACTTTTCGTGGGGATCCTGCAATTGCCCTGGTACCTATCCGATCCAGACATCACCAGACTCAAGAGCTGGTAAAATCAAAGGGTTCTTATTGAAGAAATTGCAAGTTCATTAATGTGGATGAAGCTTAGAAGGAGAACCATGGAACAAATCATCGTATACGGTACCCGCTGGTGTGGAGATACTCGCCGGGCAGTGAAGATTCTGGATGGGCGCGAGATTGATTACCAATGGATCGATATCGACAAGGACCCCCAGGGAGAAAAATTCGTCAAAGAAACCAACCAGGGCAACCGCAGCGTTCCAACAATCGTTTTTCCAGATGAGAGCATCCTTGTGGAACCCTCCAACCAGGTATTGAACAATAAACTGGACGCATTCGGATGATAAGCCCGCGGCCCGCTCGATTATCAGGCCCGGGCATCACCAGAACCAGAAAGAAATCTCTTACCGATCAAGAAGATCGCCAAACCGATCGTCAACCCTCCAGCAATCGTCAATAAGGTTGCGGCTGTGCGTCGTTGACGGTCAAGAAGATTGGATTGTTCCAATCGAGTTCTGAGGTTTTGAACAAAACGCCGGTTAGGTTGTACGGGATGCAGTTTGGCTTTCAAGGCATTTTCTAACGACAAAAGTGATTCGTTTTGGGCTTCTTTTCCGGGCATATCCAATTCCTCCTATATTTGGTCTGGAAGCGCAACAATGCCGACAGTCTTGGGGCCTAAATTAGCAGCAACAGCCAGAGATAATTCAGTCAAAATTGTTTCGGTCGTGGTCAGCAGCTCTTCGGCCATTTCTTTGAGGATTTCAGCTGTTTCCCGATCCTGGGCATGCACAATTGCGATCTTCACTGCCTCGGACCCAAATTGATCTCTGACGTTTTCCACCAGACGCTGTAAGGACTTTTTCCTGGATCGCACCATTTCAGAAACCGACATCAACCCTTCATGAAGGGAAATAATCGGTTTAATTTTTAACAAGGAGGTCAGGGCAGCTTTTAAGGCGCTGACCCGGCCGGAGCGACGGGCAAATTCCAACCTGTCCACTGTCATAACGACCAGCATTTTCTTGCGAATGCGATCCAGGACATCCAGGATGTCGTCAACAGATGCTCCCGCCATTTCACGCAGCCGCGCTTCCCGGGCCATAAAAGCCAACACAGCAGAACCCGCCCTGGAATCAAAGACCAGTAGATCTAATTTGTCCTTAAGCTGTTGGGCGGCTGTCTTCATCATCGAGACGGTAGAAGACATCTTCCCGGAGACATTAATGGCCAGAACCGTATCACCGATACCACAAACCCGATCGACAAATGAAATGATATGCTGCGGTGACGGCGCGGCCGTTTGGGGAACATTGTTTTCGTTGGACACCAATTCGTAGAACTTTTCGGCGTCAATGTCCTGCCCCTGATAATAAGTTCGATTCCCGATTTGAATGGGCATCGGCAGGATTTCAAACTGGAATTTCTCAGGCCACCCCTCCGGCATATCGGCTGAACCATCAACAATTATTTTAATCATCTTGAGATCCTCTCAATCCGAATCCATCTTTTCCCGCAACTCCAGCAATGTGCGGTGATATAAGCTTTTAATGGCGCCTTCGCTCTTGCGCATGATTTGCCCAATTTCAGCGTTTGAAAGTTGGTCGACAAATTTTAAGATCAATAATTCCTGCCGGTTATCCGCCAGACCGCGGATCGTTTGTAATAAAACCTCCACCTCCTGACTGCGCAGGATATGGGCCTCGGGTTGGGGGCCCCTTTGAGGGAGAACCTGGCCGGGGATATTTTCAAGGGGAATTTCCTTCTTTCGCGAGCGGTCTCGATGATAATTGGCCACCAGGTTATGGGCAATGCGATACAACCAGGCTGAAAAAGGCAGGCCCATATGTTTGTAGCCCTTGATGCTGCTCATCGCTTTGAAGAAAACTTTCCCGGTCAGATCTTCCGCATCTTTAATGCTGCCGGTGCGGTAATAGATATAGTTATAGATCTTATCCACATAGCGCCTGTATAATTGACCAAATGCAGCCGGATCGGTCTTGGCGGCATCAATCAGGGCGATCTCTTCTTTGTCTTGACTCAAGGAACAACCTTTGACCGTCTCGTGTTAATTAACAACAAAACCCAATAATAGTCACGCATGCTATTAAATCTAACACACTATCGCCATCTAGCAAATTAGCAAAACCCTCACCTCAGGGCAATCACAAAGTTTGAGGTATTGAAAAATATTGGCACCCCGCAACGTCCTCTTTGCGGGGAAATGCGAAAGGAAGGCATAAATATTGTTTCAAATGAAGAATTTGCATTTATGGCTGGCGTATTTTCGCCGACGTGGACGTCGGCGAGAGCGGAAAGCTGGGATGAGATCCCATTGATCACCCTTCGGATAAAAAGAATTTTAATCAAAACTTTTCGTGGGGATCTTGCGATTGCCCTAACCCTAACCTGGAAAAGCCAGAACCCAAAAGGGGAAAGGTTCGTTTTCGCTCGGTCAGGCCGGTCTCCATTTTGCTCTGGGAATTCCGCTTCGCTTCTGCCCCCTCCGCTTTGCTGCGAGGGTTCCGCTTCGCTTCAGGGTCATAAAGACCGAGCGAGAATTACGCCGGATAGGCATGTTTTTTTACAGGCAGTGAACTGGGAAGAAACTAAACCCATCTCCTGGTGATGCACAACTGACCATCCAGCTTCGTCACAGGCAGACAGAAATTGAACCGGTTCACCGCCAGGCTCAATTGGATATCTTCTTCCGAGAGGTAATCCAATTGTCCAGATTGATAGGCCTGGCCTACGGATGACCCCATGACCCGTGAAATGTAGGTTTCGAGATGCGTGGTTTTTTCATCGAGCAAAGCCTGAATATATTCTGCACAGGCCAGGTCCTCTTCCCCGTCCCGACCAAGGGACTGGCCGGTGATCACAAAGGACACCCTGGATGGTTCCAGCTGGTGCAGAAATTTCGCGGTGGCCTTCGCCACAACAAAAGAAGCCGCCAGTAAGACACTGGCCGATTGGACGCCAACAATCCCCTGAGTGCCAGCAGAGGTACGCTGAATGAGCGGCTTCCCTGTCAGGTCAAGCCGGAAAATCTCCGCTGGAGAGTTGCTGAAATCAAAGCCTTCAGGTTTTCTCCCCTCAACCTCTCCCATGACAGCCGCTGCCGGCAGCTGCTTGCGCAGATTCAATGCTTGATGCACTGTGCCCACCGGGTAGATCTGTGCTGCGCCAGAATTAAAGGCGTACGCAGCAGTTGTGAAGGCCCGCAGGACATCAATGACAACAACCACACCCCGAGCCAGAGGGGCATCATCCAATCGATAGTATTTAGTCTTCAGCATGGTTATTGAACAGCCTCCTACATGACTCGTTTGGTGGGTTTTACAGGCAAATGGTATTCCCTTCGTAATCCATGTATAATTGCTCTGCAGTTATCGAAGTTGATTATACGAGATTCGCCATAATGTGGAGAAGGGACAAGGATGAACCATACCAACTTCAATTTCCAAAGCAAGGATGGGCTGACCCTTTTGGGCAGAATCTGGCTTACGCATCACTCGCAGCCCAAAGGCCAGCTTTTCCTCGTGCATGGGCTGGGTGAACACAGCGGACGATATGCTGATGTTGCTGAAATCCTGAATCAATCCGGATATCACCTTCTGGGGTTCGATTTACGCGGTCACGGCCTCTCGGAAGGCCCCCGGGGGCACACACCCAGTTATGATTTGCTGCTTGATGATATCGAAATCTTTACCCAGGAAGGCCGAAAGAAGATTGGCATGGACCTGCCGGAATTCCTTTATGGGCACAGCCTGGGTGGAAACCTCGTCCTCAACTTTGGCTTACAGCGCAGCCCAAAATTCACAGGGATGATCGTCACCTCCCCACTCTTAGAAACTGCGTTCAAACCTCCTGAAGCGAAACTTCTCGCCGCCAAAATCTTTTCCAAACTCGCGCCTGCGCTGACACTGACCAATGGGTTGGAAACTGCTGCGCTCTCCAGGGACCAGGCGATTGTGGAAGCTTACTTAAGCGATCCTTACGTCCATGATAAGCTTTCGGCAAAATTAGGTTATGAGATGCTGGATCAAGGTAAATACGCCTTAGAACACGCTTCTGATTGGCAGCAGCGCTTATTATTGATGCACGGAACCGCGGATAGGATTTGCTCCGCCCCAGCCAGCCAGGCTTTTGCCAGCGCTGCGGGGCAAGAGGTTGATTTGGTCCTCTGGCAGGATGATTACCACGAACTGCATAACGGGCTTGACAAAGATAAAGTCATCAGGAGAATGGTTCAATGGCTGGACCAATTCACGGCATAACTGACGGGCGTCTTTCCTTGACCGAACCCTCCAGCCGGATTAAAATGAGTGCGGCGAAAATGAATGGTCGAAGCCTCACCAACTCTCTTATTTAAGGAGTAAATACATGCAAGCAGCTCACCACAATCAGGACCTGGAATCGCTTGACCCAGGCCTTTTTAATTTAATCAACTATGAGCGAGAACGGCAGAACCGCCGTTTAATTATGATCCCCAGCGAAAGCATTGCCTCCAAGGCCATACGTGAAGTATTGGGGTCCGTCTTCACCAATATCTATGCTGAAGGTTATCCTCGGCCGGAAACCCAGGATTTTTCAGAAGATGAAATCCTTGACTATACGAATATGATCGGTACTTACCGGCGTTACAGCGATCCCCGCTATTATAAAGGTGTGGAATACGTAGATGTGGTCGAGGCCCTGGCGCGCCGCCGGTGTGCGGAAGCCTTTGCCGCCAACGGCCTCACCGCGGACCAGCTTTATGTGAACGTCCAACCGCTTTCTGGCGCCCCTGCCAACAACGCCGTTTATACCGCCTTTCTCTCCCCGGGTGACACAATCTTGGGGATGAGCCTCCTGCATGGCGGACACCTCACCCACGGCTCTTCAGTAAACCGCTCTGGAATGCTCTACAACGCCCAGCACTACTCCGTGGATCCAGATACCGAGAGGTTGGACTACGATGCGATCTTCACCAAAGCCCGGGAGACTCAGCCCAAGATCCTCGTTGCCGGCTACTCAAGTTATCCCTGGGTTCCCGATTGGCAAAAATTCAGAGAAATTGCCGATGAGGTCGGCGCCTTGCTGCTAACAGATATTTCACACATCGCCGGCTTGATTGCCGCCGGCCAGGTCCCCTCACCTGTTGGCCATGCTCAGATCATCACTTTCACCACACATAAGACCCTGATGGGACCGCGCGGGGCCTGCATCATCACGGATAACGCCGCTCATGCGAAGCAGATCGATAAGGCGGTCTTCCCAGGTGAACAAGGCGGACCCCACATCAATACAATAGCAGCCCTGGCATTAACCTTCAAGCAAGCCCAAACCGACGCCTTCAAGGCCGAGCAGGCGCAAATTAAAAAGAACGCCGCTGCCTTTGCACAAAGGCTGAAGGCGCGCGGCCTGCGGGTGCCCTATGATGGTACGGATACGCATATCGTCCTGCTGGATTGCAAGTCCATCCAGGCAGAGGACGGCGCATACCTTTCAGGTGATATGGGAGCACGCATCCTCGATGCAGCCGGGATTGTTGCCAACCGCAATACCATTCCTGGCGACAGGTCGGCCTTTTCCGCCACCGGCGTACGCTTTGGAACGGCCTGGCTCACCCAGCGGGGCTTCAAAGAAAAGGAACACAGGCAGATCGCGGACATCATTGCTGACCTATTCGAAGCTACGACTCCTTACAATATGCCTGGGCGGCGCTCACCCAAGCGTCGTGCAAAAGTGACCTTTGAAGGCCTGGAAAAGGCAAAGCTGGCAGTCAAAGATTTGGCTGAACAAGCTGAGGATTTTGAGGCTGTTGAGCCATCAAGCGGCTACCCCCATTTCTTTGATGTGGATGACAATGTGAATGCCGATTGGGCCAGCTTTAAAATCTCTGGCGACCAGGTGCGGCTGTACCTTACGTACATCCTATCCAGTGATATTGAGGGGCTTGTCGCAGGTCAAAGCCAACCGACACGCATCTATACCACCTTGGGAGAGGTGGACGGGATGCTCAAATGCGTGGATCCTTACACTTTCATCCTGACCGTTCCCGGCAAAGCGGCTGGACTGGCCGGCGCCTGGCTTCGCGACCTTTCAGATGGCTACGCTCAATTCGACGACGACCTGGCGCGACGCGTTCCCGGCCCAATGCGGGTTGAAGACTCAACCGAGGACGCGCTGCCTGAAACCGAAGGCGACCCCATCAGCCCACATAAACCCTATACCATTGGCCTGTCTGAAGATTCACGGGAAGGCGAACCCCTGCCAGTCTTCTCCTGGGAAGCCAGCGAACCTGAAGTCCTCCAGCATACGCCATTGAATGAAAAACATCGCCAGATGGGCGCGAAGATGGTTCCTTTCGCTGGCTGGGATATGCCCGTTTGGTACAGCTCAGTCCTGGAAGAACATACTGCTGTGCGCGAAGCCGCCGGTTTGTTCGATGTCACCCACATGGGCGTCTATCAGGCTGAAGGGCCTGATGCTGGGATGTTCCTGGACAGTGTTTGCGGCAACGACATCAGCAGCCTAACTGTTGGCGAATCCTGTTACACCCATTTCCTGGATCCAGATGCAAACGTGCTTGACGACCTGTTGGTCTACCGCCGGGAAAAAGAGAAGTACCTTGTGGTCGTCAATGCGGCCAATGATGATAAAGACTGGGCCTGGCTCAATGGGGTTCGAGAAGGTACGGTCCGAGTGGATAATCAAGCCCCCTGGGGCGTAGCCTTCGGCAGAAATGTCACCCTGCGTAACCTGCGTGACCCTGGCGCAGGCGATGCAATGCGGGTGGATATTGCCCTACAAGGACCAAATTCACGCAAAATCTTGCTCAATCTAGACGCTGCTGAAAAAGATCGGCAGGCGATTCTGGGTTTGAAGTGGGCCGAATTGTGCGAAGCCAGGCTGAACGGTATCGACCTGATCATCTCGCGCACCGGCTATACCGGCGAACGCATGGGCTTTGAACTTTTCGTCCACCCGGACAATGCCCTGCAACTGTGGGAAGACTTACTTGCAGCCGGCGATCTGCTGGGGATCAAGCCCTGCGGATTGGGGGCCAGGGACTCCCTGCGGACAGAAGCCGGGCTGCCGCTTTACGGCCATGAGATGGGTGGATTGCTCAATCTGGGTGTTGGGCAGGCGGGTTTCAGCAGCTTTATCAAGACCTATAAACCCTGGTTCATCGGCCGTCAAGCCTATTTGGATCAGGAGGCGGAGCGCACAGGGGTTGTGGTTCGATTTGAATTTGAGGAAAAGCGCACCCGGATGGCCCACCTCGGCGACCCGGTCCTCGATAAGCGCGGTAAAGTGATCGGCACTGTCACCAGCTGTGCGATCAACGCAGCCGGCTCCCTCACCGGGCAGGCTTATGTTGACCTCAAATACGCGGATGTCGGCGCTGAATTACTCATTTATCAAGGCTCACCACAAAAAGCCGGGAAACCCCCGGCCGATCTCACCACGGGCGACCGGGTTCCCTTACCTTCCCGGGCGACCATCATCAATCGATTTCCTAGATAAGGAGAGAAAACTTTATGCACACGTTATGGGACGAACGATACGCCCTGAGAACGGACAATATCGGGAGTTCAGCGATCCGCGAGCTGCTCAAACTCACCTCTTTGCCGGATGTGATCTCATTTGCTGGAGGTCTTCCTGCACCGGAAGTGTTCCCCATTGAGAAGTTCAAGGAAGCAGCAGAAGTCGTTTTGACGGAAATGGGAGAAACCGCCCTTCAATACGGCACCACCGAGGGATACCAACCCTTGCGCGAGATGATCGCCCGCAACGCATCCAAGTATGGCATTCAGATTTCTGCAGATAACGTCCTGATCACCACCGGATCGCAGCAAGCACTCGATCTCCTCGGCAGGATCTTCATCAATCGCGGGGACCGCGTGCTGGTCGAATCGCCCACCTACCTGGGCGCCATTCAGGCCTGGAATGCCTATGGGGTCAAGTATGTTTCCATCCCCTTTGATGAAAATGGGATGCGGACCGACCTGCTTGAGTCCCGTTTGCGCACTGGTTTGAAGTTCATCTACGTCCTGCCTAATTTCCAAAACCCCACCGGCGTGACTCTTTCACGAGAACGACGCAAACAATTGGTGGACATGGCTGACGCTTACGGCGTGCCGATCGTTGAAGACGACCCCTACGGGCAACTGCGCTATGAGGGAGAACACCTGCCCCCAGTGGTGGTTCTGGATGATGAGATGCGGGCGAAGGAAGTCCCAATTTACAGCGGGAATGTGATCTATACCAGCACATTCTCAAAAATCCTGGCGCCTGGCTTGCGCCTGGCCTGGGTCGTTGCGCCCTCGGAGGTGATCAGAAAACTCGTCCAGGCCAAACAAGGCGCTGACCTGCACACATCAACATTCAACCAGTACCTGGCTTACGAAGTGGCCAACAGCGAATGGATGAAAACCCATATCTGCCTGATCCGAAAAACCTACCGGGAGCGCCGGGATGTCATGATCCAGGCTTTGAAAGAATACATGCCGGAGGGTGTGCAGTGGACTGAGCCCAAAGGCGGGTTGTTTCTATGGGTCACCCTGCCCAAGGCGGTCAATACCACTGAGATCTTTCCTAAAGCGGTGGAAGCCAAGGTCGCATTTGTTCCTGGCGCGTCATTCCATCCCCTTGGGGGCGGTGAGAATACGATGCGGCTCAATTTCTCAAATACCAAACCGGAGTTGACCGTCGAGGGCATTAAGCGCCTGGCGAAGGTCATCAAGGCGCATCTAAATTGATCTCCAGCGGATAAAGATAACGCAAGAGAGATTGTCTCAGAAAGCGTTATCTTAATAGAGTTTGTCTTCAAAGAGGTTGTCTATCTTGCGACAACCTCTTTTTCGCTGCAGCATAACCAATCGAATGAGCGTTTTTTTGGAATGAATTACAAGATGCGCCGCCAGACTCAGCATTCATAATCCTTAATCCCCCCAAACCTGGTTATTTTTGTGCCCAATTAACTCTTTTTCCTCGTTATTACTGTATTTAGGATAAACGTGCAGGGCATACCCCAAGGCAGATCTTGCAAAGATCGTGACGATCGCCTTTTAATCGATCAGGCTGAGGTCCTCGTCGGCCCAGGAGGAGAAAGAAA
>CAZLEK010000080.1:0-11291 GCA_964558525.1 uncultured Candidatus Brevefilum sp. | reverse complement strand
GTATTAATGGTGCAGTCAAAACCGGACTGCACCCTACGACTTTGCAATTGCCCTGCCACAGCCTCTCCCTCGCTTGACATCCCTTTCCAGAAGTAATATATTTATCAAGCGTCCTTTAAGGTCAGAGGATGCGCAGAACTTTAATAAATCCTAGAAAGATGGAGTATGAGCATGGCAGAACGTTATATTGGAACCGTTAAATGGTTCAGCGCCCCCAAGGGCTATGGTTTTATCGGTCGCGAAGATGGGGAAGAAGACGTCTTCGTCCACTTTTCAGCAATACAAATGGAGGGCTACAAGCGCCTCAAGGAAGGCCAAACCGTTGAGTTCTCCATTGAAGAGGGTCCCAAAGGCTTGCAAGCCGCCAACGTGATCCTGGCCGAAGAAGCGGCAGCCCCCGCTGCAGCAGCTTCTGAAGAACCCATCGAAGCAGAAATTGAAGATGAAGTCGTTGAAGAAGAAGGTGAAGACGACGAAGTTGAAGAAATCGAAGATGAAGCGGAAGATGAAGAAGAAGGAGAAGAAGACTCGGGCGGATTTTTCAACTTCTAAGCAACTCAGCAGAAAAAGATCTTCATAAATACAATCGGGTCGGCATACCGGCCCGATTTTCCTTTAACCAATAAAGAAGAGGTAATTGATTAATTTCCCAATCTCCAGCAGGACAAACTGCCAGCCTTCTGCCTGATAAAACCAGGTTGGCGACCGGAACCAGTGGCCGCTGACCGGGCGCACCAGGATCTGGATACCGCTGTCGCGCAGTTCCCGGCGGAAGATCAAGCGCGTCCGGAAGGTATGGTAGGGATCGGTCACCACCATCAAATGATCCCAGCTGCGTTCCAGGGCCAGATCGCGTACCGCCAGGGCTTCATCATAGGTGCTGTCCACCTGTAAATTGGTCACAAAGATCCGCTCGCGTGGGAACCCGCCTTCAACCGCTTCGCCCACCAGGCGGTTGTTCGGCCCGCTGGCCGTATCGGTGATCACCAGGTTGGGGGCAAAGCCCTCGGCATGCATCTCAACCGCCAGGGCCAGCCGGTCGCCATCCCCGCCGCTGAGGACCACCACGGCATCCACCCGTTCCACCGGGTCGGAGACGATCAGCCCGGCGCCGATGGCAATGAGGGAAACATAACCCAGAATGGGCAGCAGGATGAGCGCCATCAAGCCCAAAGCGCTGCAGGAACAGCCGCCGATGGCTGCGCTGCGGCAGCCTTTGTTTTGATCAGGATTGCTGGGATTCCGCAAGCTCAATTCCTTTCCGCCAGGGCGGTTTTGATTCGATTCAGGCCGTTTTCCAGCAGCGCCCGGGGGCAGCCAAAATTCAGCCGGACGAAACCCTCCCCCGCCGCGCCAAAGTCCGCGCCGTCGTTCAAACCAACCCGCGCCTGGTCTAAAAAGAAATCCTGGGGTGAACAATCCAATCCCAGGCCGCGGCAGTCCAACCAGCCAAGGTAAGTCGCTTCCGGCGTCCACATGCGCACCCCAGCCAATTCAGCAGCGACGAAATCCGCCAAAAAATCACGATTGGCCTGCAGGTAGGCCATCAGGGCTTCCAGCCATGGGCCGCCGTGCTGGTAGGCCGCCCGGGCGGCGTGCAGGCCGAGGATGTTGGGATGCCCCAGCAGCAGGCGCATCGATTGGGAGAGCGTCTTTTGCATCTCCGGGTTATCTGCCACATATACGGAGGTAGAAAAACCCGCCACGTTGAAGGTCTTGCTGGGCGCAAAATAGGTGACGGTATGCTGCGCAATCTCACGCGAAAGACTGGCGATGGGGATGTGCTGTTCGCCCGGAAAGGTCAGGTCAGAATGGATCTCATCGGAACAGATCAGGGTACCATGCCTGAGGCAGATTTCGGCCATATGCTCCAGTTCCTCCCGGCGGAACACACGGCCGGTGGGGTTGTGCGGGTTGCAGAGGATGAACAGGCTCACACCTGAAGCGATCTTGGCTTCGAAATCGTCGTAGTCAACCCCATAACGGCCGTCGGCGTCCTGAATCAGCTCATTGATGATGATCTGGCGTCCGGTGGACTCGGGCGCAGCCAGGAAGGGCGGGTAGGCTGGGGTTTGGACCAGCACGGTGTCGCCCGGATCGGTCAGGCTGTAGATGGCGTGGGTAAAGCCGGTGACCACACCGGAGATGAAATGGATCTTGGGCGGCGCCACCTCCCAGCTGTGGCGTCGTTTAAGATGCCCGCAGATCGCTTCACGTGTGCCCTCCGGGGGGCCGCCGTAACCAAAAACGCCATGCTCAACTCGATCTCGCAGAGCTTCGATCACCGCTGACGGGGACTGGAAGTCCATATCCGCTACCCACATCGGCAAGACATCGTCTTCAAAATAATTCCACTTGATGCTCTCCGTCTTTCGCCTGTCGATCACGCGATCAAAATTCATTGATTCTCCTTAATTATTGATTCCCTGAATTATAGCTGATGGCGCCAGGTTAAGACGCCAAAAAGAGTGTTCAATATCAAATATGCTACCGTGGAGACGCCCCGTATACAAAACTTGGCAAAAAAAATTGATTTGCTTATGTGATATTTATGGTGCGCTCAAAAGAGGAGCGCACCCTACAAAAAATCTCTGATTTTTTTGGGTTTTGATTTACTTGCTTATCCGTAGGATGTGCAGTTCTTTCACCTGTACCATTCTTATTTTGTGTGGTCTGCGCACCACTAAAGGTTCAAAATGATAATTAACGTACAACCGCTAAGTAATGATAAAGGTTATATCGCCAAATTTCTGTCCGTCAAGACGTCTTGTTTTTCTAGACCATCATGGACCAAAAATGAAAGATGGTATACTCATTTTTACAGATAGATCAGAGAAAGCAGCGCTGAAATTGAATAAAAAGCTCAAGGGGCTCATCAAACTTACCCGGTTTGACGAATACGTCTATTTTGTGGTCATCACCACCCTGCTGGGTGCGGCTTCTGCCGGCGGCGTGTTTGATTGGCGTTTTTTCGTGATCATCCCAGCCAACTGGCTGGCTGTGGGCTTTGCCTTCATGATCAACGATGTGGAAGACGCCCCGGATGACGCCCTGGCCCAGGAAAAATCGAGGCGCAACCCCATCTCCGCCGGCCTGATCAGACCTCAAACCGCGCGAATCGCCTCCTTTAGCGTCGGGGGCCTATCCGCAGTCTTATTTGGACTGCTGGGGTTCTGGCCGCTGCTCTTTGGACTGCTCTCCCTGATCCTGGGGTATCTCTACTCCTACCGCGGGATTCGGTTGAAAACCATCGCCTTCTTTGATGTCCTTTCGCACTGCTTGATGCTGGCAGGTTTGCAGTTCCTGACCGGCTATTTCACCTACACCGACCAATTTGGCCCAAATTGGTTCTGGCCCTTCACTTTTGTGATCGCGATCAGCATTTATGGCGAACTGTATAACGAGCTCCGGGATCTCAAAGGGGATCGGGAGGCCAACCTGCGGCACACAGCGATTGTGCTGGGTGAACGCCCAGCCCAAATCCTGATGCTCCTCGTGCTCGGGTTGGGCATTTTTGCAGGGGCGGTGTCACTGATCTTGATCGAACTGATCCCGCTGTGGGTCTTTCTATTGATGGCTGCCTTTTCCATCCTACTGGTCATGCCCAAGGTGATCAAAATCCGTAAAGATGACAGCAGCATGGCGATCCAGGGCTCACTCCAAAAGCCATTTGAACGCGCCGCCGCCCTGGCGCTGGTGCTGCAGCATTTCCTTCCCTGGATAAGCGACCTGCTGAAACTGAATCTCTTCTAAATTATCATCAAAAAATTATGGCTCAGAACACTGATCTTCCTCAATTAAAACTGCTCACGCCCACAGACTGGCAGGATTACACCCTGCTGGATACTGGAGAAGGGGAGGCTCTGGAGCAATTCGGCCCCTACACCCTGATCCGCCCTGAACCGCAGGCGATCTGGTCCAAATCCCTGCCGAAAGCCGCCTGGGATTCTGCCGATGCGGTCATGGTTCCAACCGGGGGCGAACACGGCGGCTATTGGGAATACCATCATGAAATGAACCAACCCTGGGTGATTGACTATAAAGGGTTGAAGAGCGAGATCCGCCTGTCGAAATCCCGCCATATTGGCGTGTTCCCCGAACAGGCCACCCACTGGGATTGGATCGAGGATCAAATCCGCTCTGCAAAAAGAAGGCTGCGGGTGATCAACCTGTTTGGCTATACGGGGATGGCCACCGCCGCGGCTGCCCGAGCCGGCGCGGAGCTCACCCATGTGGACGCCTCCAAGCATGCCGTGGCCTGGGCCAGCCGCAACCTGGACCTTTCCGGCCTGGGAAAAGCGTCTGTGCGTTGGCTGGTGGAAGATGCCCGAAAGTATCTGCAGCGCGAAGCGCGCCGGAAATCTTTCTACGATGGGATCATCCTCGACCCACCCAAGTTCGGACGCGGCCCCAGCGGCAGAGTCTGGGATTATTTTAAAGATATCGCCGACCTGCTTGCGCAATGCCGCAAGGTGCTTTCAGACCAGCCAAAGTTTATCTGCCTGACCTCCTATGCCATCCAGGCTTCAGCCCTGGTGACGCACCAGGCGCTGCAGGAAATTACCTCGGGATTCAACGGAACCGTCACAAGCGGAGAACTGGTCACCAAAGACCGCTCGCGGGGCAACCTGCTTTCACATTCGATTTATTCCCGCTGGTCTTCGGATGAGTGATTGGATATCAAAAATGAATGAAAAACCGCAGTTTGCAATCGTCGGTCCCGGCGTCATGGCAGAAGCCATGATCATCGGGCTGCTTAAGAACCAGGTGGTACAACCCAAAAAGATCACCACAGCCGGGCCCCGGCAGGCGCGGCTGGAAGAACTGCAGCATCGCTACCAGGTGCTTACCCAAAGGGACAATGCCCGGGCAGTCCAAGATGCCGATGTGGTGGTTCTGAGCGTTAAGCCCCAAAAACTCAAGGATGTGACCAGAGACCTCCAGGGAAATCTCCGGAAGGGCGCCCTGGTGATCTCGATCATTGCCGGGGCGACCATCGACTCGCTCATCACCGGGCTTGAGCATCCCATGGTTGTCCGGGCCATGCCCAACACTCCCGCCCAGGTGGGAAAGGGGATGACCGTCTGGACCCAAAGCTCACAATCCACCCCTGAGCAGCACGCCCTGGCCCGGCAAATTCTGGGGGCCTTGGGAAAAGAAATATTTGTGGAAGAGGAAAGCTACATCGACATGGCGACCGCAGTTTCAGGAACCGGGCCGGCATACGTGTTCCTGTTCTTAGAATCTCTGATTGATGCCGGCGTGCACCTGGGGCTGCCCCGGCGGATTGCTGAAGAAATGGTGGTCCAGACCCTCGATGGGTCCCTGGCCTATTACACACAGAACGCATCCCATCCTGCCCGGCTGCGCAACCAGGTGACTTCCCCCGGCGGGACCTCTGCCACCGCGCTGTACTACCTGGAGAAAATGGGGTTTCGGACCGCGATCTCACGGGCAATCTGGGCCGCCTTCACCCGCTCTGAGGAACTGGGCCAGGGATTGAACCACCAGGATCCTGAAAAAATCTGAAAGGGTAAAATGAAACCAGACCTGACAAATTTATCTGCCCAAATTGGCGAATTGCTTTCACGGGCTCATCAAAACGTTGCGACCGCCGAATCCTGCACCGGGGGCCTGCTGTCTCATGTTCTGACTGCCGTATCAGGCGCATCGGAATACTTTGCCGGCGGCGTGGTTGCATACAGCAACCGGATCAAAGAGACGATCCTGGGGGTTCGCCCGGAAACCCTTAAAACCTTTGGCGCAGTCAGTGAAGAAACTGTCCGGGAAATGGCCGAAGGGGTGCGGCAAAAGTTTAATACGGAGATCGGCCTGGCCACCACCGGGATCGCCGGACCGACGGGCGGTACACCAGGCAAACCGGTCGGCCTGGTCTGGATTGGGATCAGCAGGCCCGAACGAACAACCACCTGCGAATGCCATTTTGACGCTGACCGGGAAGGAGTCAAAAACCTGACGGTCGAACGCCTGTTGAAGCTGCTGATGGAAGAGATCGAATAAAAAAGGAGAGCGCATGTCCGGTCGAAAAAAGAACATCCTGATCCTGACCGGCGACGCCGGGCTGGGCCACCGCTCCGCAGCGGAAGCCCTTGAGAAAGCCTTTGCGCGCCGTTATCCAGACGAAACTGAGATCACCGTCAACAACCCCCTTAACCACCCCGACATCCCGGAAGTGATCCGCCAATCCCAATCTGATTATGATGAAATCGTCAAAGCAATCCCAGATTTATACCGGCTGGGATATGAGGTCAGCGATGCAAAGCTTCCGGTCTCATTGATGGAAGGCGGTTTCACCCTGCTGCTGCTGGATGTGATGCGCCAGGTGATCAAACAGGCCCAGCCGGACATCATCCTGACCACCTACCCAATTTATGCTGCCCCCCTGGCCAGTCTGCAGGACTCGGATGGCTTGAACCTTCCCACCCTTGCCACGGTGACGGACCTGGTGACGGTCCATCATGTCTGGTTCAATCCCGACCTGACACGACTGACCGTACCCACCGAAGTCGTTCGGCAAAAAGCTTTGGAGGCGGGGCTGCAGACCGAACAAATCATCCTGACCGGCATTCCCGTAGATCCCGAAATCCATACATTAAAACAAACCGACCCCTTGAAACTGCGCAGGGAACTGGGCTGGGATGCTGACCTGACCACATTGCTGGTGGTGGGCAGCCCCCGCGTGCAGGCCTTGATGGACATCTTGCGCGAAATCGATACCAGCGATCGTGCCTTTCAATTTACGCTCGTCGCTGGCGGGGATCCAGACCTGTTTAAAAAATTCACTACGACGAAATGGAAGCACCCCAACCAAACTTATGACTTTGTTGAGACAATGCCAAAATTCATGCGGGCATCCGACCTGATCATCAGTAAGGCCGGGGGGTTGATCGTGACCGAATCCCTCGCTTCCGGCCTGCCGCTGATGCTTGTGCACGTCCTGCCGGGGCAGGAGCGCGGGAATGTCGGTTATGTTCTCGACCATGGCGCCGGTGCGCTGTGTAAAACGCCCCAGGAAGCCCGGCAGACTTTGTCCCAGTGGCTGGCAAATGGCGGCGAAAAATTGCGAGCAGCAGCGAAAAATTCAGCAGCGACAGGCAAAGCAGATGCAGCTTTCAAGATCGCGGAGATCGCCTGGGACCTGCTGGCATGACCTGAGGTCAACCCCAAAAGCGATCCAATCAGCCGCTGGGAGTTGGGGAGTCAGACTTAACCGATCAGGCGTCTGTTTTTGAAACCAGCACCCGGTCCACTCGGCGACCGTCCATATCCACCACTTCAAATGTGTACTCTTTATGGCTGAATTTTGCGCCAGTTTTTGGGATGCGGCCCAGCTGGCTCATCACAAAACCGCTTAAGGTCTGGTATGCTGAACGTTCTTCCCCCGGCATTTCTGAGATATTCAGGATCTCTTTAAGCTGGTCGATCACGATCAGCCCGTCAAAGAGCCAGGAGCCGTCTTCCCTTTGGACGGCCAGGGAGTCCGCATCCTCCTGATCTTCCGGAATTTCACCCACAATTGCTTCCAGGATATCATAATCTGTCACCATGCCGGTGATGCCCCCAAATTCATCCACCACAATCGCTAAATGCACACCGCTGGTCTGAATATTATCCAGCGCTTTCAAAGCCGCCATATTTTCAGGCAGGTAGATCGGTTCCTTGATAAAAGCACGCAAATCAAAATCTGGGTCTTCAGGTTGATGCCCCAAAATATCTCTGATCTGGATATATCCCAGGATTTCATCCAGGTCGCCGTCCGCCACGGGGATGCGTGAATGGGGCGTTTTGAGGATTTGCTCCCAGATCTCAATGATCGGCGCATTGATATCCACCCAGGCCATCTCAAGCCTGGGCGTCATCAGGGCTTCCACACGACGGTCCCCAAGGCGAAAGATGCCCGAGACCATCTCTTTCTCTGCTTCCTCAATTAACCCAATATCCCGGCCCTGTTCAATGAGGATCTTGATCTCCTCTTCTGTCACAGCCGGTTCTTTGTTGGGTTCGATTCCGAGCAGCCACATTCCAAATTCCGTGGAGGCGCTCAAGATCCCCACGATCGGTTTGGTGATAAGAGAAAGCCAACGCATTGGGATCGCCAAAGCTGAGGCAACCGCTTCAGGGGCGTTCAATGCGATCCGTTTGGGAAGCAGCTCCCCAATCACCAATGTGAGATAGGTGATCAATAACACCAAAAGCGTCAGGGAAAACTCCTCAGCAAGGTTCTCAGGAATCCCAATCCTGGCCAACAAATCGCCCAAAGGCGCAGCCAGCTGGGCAGCGCCAAAAGCGCCTGAGAAAATGCCCACCAAGGTGATGCCAATCTGCACTGCAGAAAGGAATCGATTGGGCTCCTCCATCAACAGGATCGCTGCGCTTGCGCCCCGATCCCCTTGATCGGCGCGCTGCTGAAGCCTCGTTCGGCGCGCTGAAACCAGGGCAATTTCTGCCATGGCAAACACGCCGTTGAGTATCATCGTGAATAATAAGATCAAGATTGCCATCATTAATTGTCTGCTCGTCTTTCTTCGCTCATCAGTGGTTTTGCGCTAGCGCTGCCAGTTGATTCTATTATAGAACAATTTGGACTCCCTCAACGGCTGGGTAATCATGTCCTGAGGTCGCCTTGACACCGCGCCCATCCACCGCACGCCATTCAGCTTGGATGGGTTCGCTGGCGGCATACTGGCGCTGACCCGATTTTGGCGATTGTCTTTCTCAGCAATTCAGTTTCTTGACCATACGATGGCAGCCCGGCCCAAGATGCGGCACCCGCAGATTAGACTCAAGATGAATGGCTTCAGTTGCAAAGCCCTGGCGCATGTAGAATCGGCGGGCGCGTGTATTTTCAATGGCGGCCATCAGCGCAACACGGTTGATGCCGGCCTGGCAGGCTGCTTTCTCGATTTGGGACAGCATCAGCTCTCCCAATCCCATACCTCTGAAGCGCTTCCGAACAACCAGATTGCTCAGGAAGTATTCTTTATGCGTGGCTTCCTTGATAAACACCAGCGGCCAGCCCCTCGCAATGAGAGCGATTTTTCCTCGCAGGGGGTATGCCCCTAGAAGCATCCGATCCAACCTGCGGTCTAATCGGCCCAATCGCCGTCCTGGAAAAGCGGTGAACAGGCCAACCATCCGCCCCTGGTAGAGGGCGGCTGTGGTGACTGAATAGCTTAGGCGATGGTCTGGACGCGCAAACACATCCCGCAGGATCCTCCGGGCGCGGTCTGCATCACCCAACCCAATAATGTAAGTCGCTTTCTGGGGAAAGGTCTCAAACAATAAACGGCTGGCGATTTTCGCATCCCCCGGTTCCGCCCTTCGATATGAAATTTGGTTTACATCTGGCTTTTGCTTGACCATCCACCAAACCCTGGTTCAGGTAATAAGTTCGTCCGGCAAAAAATCCACCTTATTCAAGTAGACCAGCCTGATATGGCCATCATCCTCCACATCCACACGGGTGATGGCGCAGTTATTCATTAAAAACCAATAGTCTTCAGCCTGCACGTCAAACAAGCCCGTCATGATCCGGGCAAAAATGCCGCCGTGCATCACAATCCCCACGCGGTGGGCGTGTCCCTGATGCGCTTCCAGCAGCTGCTGGATCACACGATCGGCGCGGGGCTGGTATTCCTCCCGGTCCTCTTTGTCCCGGTTCCACCAGCCTTCTTCCGGCAAGTCCTCAGGGATGACCAGCTCAGGAAAATGTTTCTGAAAGTAAGACCTGCCCGGTCCCGGCACCCCCGTGAAATTCGCTTGCCCATCTTCAACTTCACCGAGGAACATGCCGCCGGTCTCATGCACATCGGGCATGGCCACCAGATCGACCCCGGTCTGTTTGGCGATTGGCTGGCCGGTTTTGACCGCCCGAATCATTAAACTGGAGTAGAGGTGCGTCAGTCCAAATCCATGCCGGTTTTGGGGGTCAAATTCACTTGTGGTCAGCGGACTGGCCAGGTGATCTGCCAGGTAGTGGGCTTGCTGCCGGCCTTTTTCGGTCAGGTCAGGGTCAGCTTCCCGGCCCCCCAGGTAGGAGTCCCGGTCTGATTCCTGCCACCAGGCGTTGTTCGTCGATTGGCCGTGTCGGATAAAGTAAAGTTGCAGCAATGGGTTGACTCCTATAAATGATGAATTTGGGTTAATTGGTCAAGAAGTTGATCCACTTCAGGGCAAACGCCTGGGGCTTCCCCATAATGATCCGGGAAATCTTCATGTCCCGCCAGAGCGGCCAGGCAGGCTTGCACGTTGTCCGCCAAAGCCAGGGGGTCATATCCCCCTTCGAGCACAAACATCAAACGCCCATCACAAAGTGCCTTGGCGCTGGAAACAAGCTTGCGAGTCAGTTGATAATACCCCTGTGTGTTGAGGGTGAGTGTGGTCAATGGATCTGAAAAATGGGCATCGAACCCGGCTGAAACAAAGATCATCTCCGGCTGGAAAGCCTCCAGCCAAGGCAAAACAACCTGATCGAACACGCGAAAGAAAGCCTGGTTCCCCGCAAATGAAGGCAATGGGATATTCAGGATTCTTCCGCGAGCGTGAGCGGCCGAATTTATGCGCCCACTGCCGGGGAACATATCCCGCTCATGGGTCGATAAATAACCGACTTCCGGGGTGTCCCAGAAAATCGCCTGGGTTCCGTTGCCGTGATGGGCATCGATATCCACAATGGCGACCCTTTCCAGGCCGCTGGCAATGGCATCCGCGGCAGCGACCGCGATATTGTTGAGCAGACAGAAGCCCATTGAAGCATCCCGTTCGGCGTGATGCCCGGGTGGGCGGACGATGGCAAAACCATGCCCCGTTCCCTCAGCCAGGATTTTTCGGCTCACGGCCAGGGTCGCGCCGACAGCGCCCAAAGCCGCCTGGTAGCTGTCCCCGGTCACATAGCTTGGCGAGGGCTCAAATTCATGGGCTCCCTTCTGGCATTCTGCGCGCAGGAAGGCAAGTAAGGCCTGGTCGTGCACCAGCATCAATTCGGCCTCACTGGCAGGTGAAAAATCTAACCAGGAAATTTCAGGATATGGCGGCTGTCCCAGCCAATCCCCCAGGGAATGGATGCGTTTGGGCGCTTCAGGATGCCCCGGGAAACGGTGCGTCGGCGCTTCCTGGAATGTACAGGTGACTTCAGTTTGTTTCTTGTTCATAATTTCCACACAAGGCTTAGTATACCGCAAGTCCTACAGGGGTGGACCTCCTGGCATGCTGTGTTGTCAGGGCAATCGCAAGATCCCCACGAAAAGTTATGATTGAAATTCTTTTTATCC
>CAZLEK010000079.1:0-11465 GCA_964558525.1 uncultured Candidatus Brevefilum sp. | reverse complement strand
GTATCTCTTCCCAGCTTTCCGCTCTCGCCGACGTCCCCGTCGGCGAAAAAAAGCACTTTTAAATGCGACTTTCTGTATTGAAAGAATAGTTTCGCCTTCTTTACGCCTATCCCCGCAGCGAGGACGTTGCGGGGAGCAAAATATTTTCAATACCACTAACTTTGCAATTGCGCTGTGATGATCTCCGGAAACCTTGAAATGCTTGGATAAAAACAATACAATTAATGTCCAATAAGGATTATTTGTAAGGGTTTCCCCATGAAAAATATGAAAACGGCCGTTGTCTTTGTTTTGACAGGTCTCTTGTTCCTCTCCGCCTGTTTGCCCGGGATGATGGAAACACCGGGTCCAACGGAAGCGCCCCCAACACCGCAGGTCCCCACCCCGACACCGACGCTGGCGCCTTCTTCGACGCCTGAACCTTTCGCGCCAGTGACGCACCCGGTCGGCATCCGTAATGTGGATGGGGCGGCCGAGTTCTTCTGGCGCGAGAGCGGAGAGACCTTCACCCCGCGCGGGACCAATTACATCCACATTGTTCGCGGGGAGAGCGGCCGGCTCCAGGATCGCCTGATGGGCACGGCGGACTTTGACCCTGCAGCCATCCGCGCCAACTTTGCCCGGCTGCGTTCCCTGGGTTACAACACCGTGCGGATCTTCCTGGACGGCTGCAATGAAGGCCCAACCTGCATCGCCAATCCGGATGGCCCTGGGTTGAATCCAGAATACATGGACAACGTCGCCGAGGTGCTGGCCATCGCCAAAGACGAAGGCCTGCTGGTGCTCTTCACCAGCAACGACATCCCCAACGGCGGCGGGTACGCAGAGATCTCAGACCGGGATCCTTCAGCGGATCCGATGGTGGCGCTTTACCGCAACGGCCAGATGCTGACCCCCTCCGGCCATGAAGCCTACCGAGCCTACTGGGAGGACATTATGGCTGCCCTGGTGGAACGCCGGGCTGATTTTGACGCCGTGCTGGCCTGGCAGCTGTTCAACGAGCAGTGGCTGTTTGCTGAACAGCCGCCCCTGTCCCTGGATGAGGGCACCTTCACCGGCCCCAATGGGGTGGACTACGATCTGGCAGACCCGCAGCAAAAACGCGCGCTCGTGGCCGACGCCGTGGCGCTTCATATTGAATCGATTCGTGAGGTGATTTTGGCTGCTGATCCCTTTGCCCTGGTCACCATGGGCTTTTTCGCCCCGCAGTTCCCCAACGAGACGGCCATCGGCGATGTGCGTTTCGTGGACACCGCTGCCTTGGTTGAACGGGATGTCCCCCTGGACTTCTGGGATATCCACGCTTATCCGGGGGATGACCTGAACTTTGATCAGTTCATGGAGAACTTCGGCCTGGCAGGGTATGTTGAAAAACCGGTGATCCTGGGGGAGTACGGCGGCTTTGAGAGCCGCTATGAGTCGGTGACTGCAGCCGCCAGAGCGGCCGGCGCCTGGATGGCGGGCTTCTGCCAGCAGGGGGTTGACGGCTACCTCTACTGGACCCTGACCGACCTGCCAGCCGAATTGGGCGACCCCACCTGGGGGCTCCTGGAGCAGGAGGGCTTCATGCTGGATCTCTTCGCCCCGGTCAACCAGCCCGATCCCTGCATTCCACCCGAAGTCCCCTCGGACAACCTGGCATTTGGCGCAACGGTCACGGCCTCCCGCAGCCTGCCGGAGGAGCCCCCGCAGCAGGCGGTGGATGAGAACACCGGTACCGCCTGGGGCGCAGGGGCGGACCCGCAGCAGTGGATCGAGGTCGACCTGGGGGCGGAAATGGCCGTCAGCGAGATCCGCCTGCTGGTCTCCCAATTCCCTGAAGGGGAGACGGTTCATGAGATCCGCGTACGGGGTGAGGCGACCAGCTTTGAGACAGTCCACCGCTTTGAGGGCAGCACTCGCGACCAGCAGTGGCTGGCCTTCAACCCTGAAACCCCGCTTGAAAATGTGCGTTTCGTGCGAGTCTACACCCTCAACAGCCCCTCCTGGGTTGGCTGGCGCGAGGTTGAAATCCATTGATCTGGATATCGGTTTACAAGGGCTGTGCGGCTTCCATTGTCAGGTCGATGAGCGTCCTACTGGACTTGGAATTAATGGCTGATAAGCCGATAGAAATTTTGTCTTTTCCTAACGGGTAGATTTTTTCGATCGGTTTGATCGCTGGTGTTTTCTATGTATAATGGGGTTAAGAATAGGGGTGTGATGGGTATATCTATTGGTACTTATAAAATTCTCAAGATTCAATACAGCGACTATTGTTTAACGGTTCAACGATTACTGGAAACAAGCCTTTTGATATCAAGGAGTGATCTGATGAAAAACAAACATTCGCTTGATCTTGTGATCACCCAGGTTTTAGATGAAGGACAGAGCGAGCGTGAAAAAGCAGTAGCCTTGCATGATTTTGTGCGAGACTCTGTGGCCTTTGGCTTTAACAAATACTTCGATGCGGCCCCACCGGCATACACCTTGTGCTGCGGTCTGGGCCACTGCAACCCCAAAAGCCGGCTGATGGTAGCCTTGTTCAAGGAAGCCGGGTTTGAGTGCTGCCAGCATTTTGTTGTGGTTCCCAAGGCAATCTTGCAAGGCGTGATCCCACCCTACCAGTATTGGATGATTCCCAAGGAGATTTCTCACAGCTTTGTGGAAGTCCAAGTGGAGGGTCAATGGTATCAAATTGACAGCTTTATTCTTGATACACACCTATTAGAATCCGCTTCTGCAAGATTGGCGCGGGAAGGACGTGAAATGGGCTATGCTGTAAGGCAGGGATCGGTTAATATTTGGGATGGGCGTGGGGATGCCTTTTCGCAATTCAGCGAGGATCTGATGATTGAGGATCACGGGCGGGTGGATGACGACCTGGCTTTTTATGGGGATAAACGTTACCGCAACAAGGCTCTTGGATTGCCCTTCAACACGGTCTTCCGCCTTATGGGAGAAATGGGTGTGAGGCCGATCAATGATCTGATCGACCGCATTCGTTGGGATAGTGGTTATCCGTCCAGTTGAGATTTATTTTAAGTTTCAACCAAGTGGCCCCCATCAAAGCATCCGGTAGAAACCAGTTGACATCTCGCCTGATCATTTTTCCCTGTGTTCGCTCCCCGCAGCGTCCGCGCTGCGGGCGTGTTTGGCAGGTTGAATTCATTCAATCCATTTCAGCAATGAATTGAGGACGTCTTTCTTGTGGATGTTCACAGACGCGGATGTCAGCGAATGTGGGGGTTGACTGGATCGACATGGGTTTGAAGGAATTCTAATATCAAGTTCTCGCTGGGTCTTTATTACCCTGAAGCGAAGCGGAACCCCCGGAGCAAACCGGAGAAGGACCTGAGTGCGAAGCCTCCTGACAGGACCGTGCGAAAACAAAACTTCTACCTTTTTGGTTCTGGTTTGTCCAGGTCTGGTATTTTCATCGTATAATGGGTGAGAAAAATTAGGGGAATCATTCCAAGCAGCTGGCATGCAGATTGCATCGCTGTGCACCAAGAAAAGAATTGCTGAAAAACTTTGACAGCCGGGTTGTAGCGCCGGATTGATGGGAGCGAATGGATGGCTGGCCAGCCTTCTCTGCAAAGAATTGTGGGGGAAGTGCTGGGGGATAGGCAAGATGCGCGCCAAAAAGCGGTGGCGCTGCACAATTTTGTGCGTGACGGGGTCCCCTTTGGATTTAATCGCCACTTGGATGCGGCCACTCCCGAGCAAACCCTGGCCTGCGGCCGCGGCCACGGCAATGCCAAGAGCCGGCTGATGGCCGCGCTTTTCCGTGAAGCCGGGTTTGAGTCTTACCAGCATTTTGTGGTCATCCCCAAGCAGATCCTGGAGGATGCGCTTCCCCCCAGACAGTACTCGCTGCTGCCCAAGGAGATCTCCCACAGCTATGTGGATGTCCAGGTGGGGGGTTGGTGGCGTCGGATTGACAGCTATATCCTGGATACCCCCATGCTGCGCGCCGGAACGGCCCGTTTGCAGCGCGAGGGGCGCCAGATGGGGTACGGCGTGCGGTTGGGCGCGACCAACGCCTGGGACGGGCTGGGAGATGCTTTCTCACAGTTCAGCGAGAAGTTAATCCTTGAGGATCACGGCCGCGTCGAAGACCCTGCAGCTTATTTTCAGGAGGCGCGCTACCGTAATAAGCTGTTGGGCATTTCTTTGAACGCCCTTTTTAGATTGATGGGCGCACGCAGTGTGACGAGGATCAATCAAAACCTTGACCGCATCCGGCGGTTGGGGTGGGTTGAAACGTGAGCCGGTTTCACGCAATAAGTCGGCCAGTCCTCACAGCTGATTCTCGAACATGTTTCTCAGTAATCTGCCTGCAGGTGTTCCTGATTGTATAAGCTCGCAAGTGCTCCAGAAAAGGCCTTTGCCTGCGCTGCACCGCAGCGATGAAATTGGGGGAGCATAAGACCGCTGATATTCTTGACGATCAATCGCAACCAGGCAAGTTTCGCGGCTGTTGATGGTAAAATATTGCCATTGGCATTCTCGAGTCATCCTAAGGCCGGCCGGAGTCCTGTGCTGGCGGCCAGGAGGAGCGATAATGAAACCCACGGCTTGGATTCTCTTTTCCCTTTTAATGGCTATCGCGCTGTCAGGCTGCCAGCCGGCAGCGACCCCCACACTGCCCCCGCAGCCCAGCCCGACGCTCCCGCCGCCCACTGCAGCCCCCACCACCGCGCCAACACCGACGCTCTCCCCAGCGCCCACGCGCCCACCCACCCAGACGCCGACGCTCTCTCTGGAAGCGCAGTACGGCATCCCGGAGGGCTGGACGCTCTACCCGGCGGAGCGGGTTGAATCCTATTTTGAACCGGAACTGACCGGGTTCGCCTTTGCCCTGCCAAATGATTGGACCTGCCATGACGCGGTCGACCGCTTGGGTATCCCCTATGAGTGCATTCTGGATGAAAGCGAAGACCGCTTTGAGAACGCCACCAAAACAAAACTCCAGTTTTCAAACATCCAGATCATCGATTCGCCCCCGCCCATTGAAGAACTGGCCGAACTCAATGATTTTAAGCAGGTTTATGGGCATACCTGCTTGGAGGACTACCTGACGGTGGAGGGTTTGGATGCGGTGATCGTCAAGTGCACCCACGCCGGTTTTGACGAGACTCTCGATTTCGAGAACGACCGCGCTGCCTATGAGGATGCCATCAATAAACTCCCCCAACTGACCCTGTTCATCATCAACGGCATGCGTATTGAACAGTTTACCATCAAGGCCTGGCAGACGGATCACCTGGATTTATTTGAAGCCCTCCTGCCCTACATCTTTTATGGGATGGAAGACCAGCCCGGCATTAATATCACCGAGTAGAGTCAGGTTTATTTGGGTTGGGACAGCCAGCCGAGCCGGCTATCCCAAAGCGACGATCAGGCTCAGGATAACCATGGTGATGTTCACCGGCGCCCAGAGCATGCGCTCTTTTTTGCTGGGCGTCGCCAGGTTCATGACGCTGCCGAGGATAAAAAACCCGAACACAAACCAGATGGCCGTTCGGCTGAAGCCGTACAGCGTTTGAAAAGCTACCTGTGCTTTCGCCAGGACAATCACATTAAGAAAGACAATCACCAGGGATTGAACAAAGGCTGCCATCCGCATCAAAGGGGGAAGCTTTCCTTTAATCCTGCCGCCCATGGTAAGTTCTCCCCAGGGAGCGCCCAGTGCCAGGGCAATTTGAAAACCGATGACAATTAAACTAACAGCCATAAAAAGATAAGCTGCAATTCCCACAAATACTACCTCCTGAGTCTTTTTTGATTATTATTATCAACAAAAGCCAGCCTCGCCCGGGTCATTGTCGAAGGTTAGGTTTTTATTGGACATAAGACAAATTGACCGGGGCAAACGTCCTCAAGACTTGACAAATTAATCCAGGCCTTCCAGCCAGGCTGACAGAAGCGGTTGGACTTCATCGCCGACAACGATCCCATTGTGGTTGACGCCGGGGATCAGATCAACCTGGGCGCTCGGATTGTGCCTGGTCACTGTCGGTTCATATTGGTCAGGCAGGAAAGCCTCATCCTCTGTGCCGATCAGCACCAGCAGAGGCTGGGTGATGGCGGCCAGGTCCTTTTTATAGGTTTCCGGATGAAAGGCGGTGTTCAACCTGAAGGTGTAGGCCAGGGTCTCTGTGCCGTCGCGCGCCTCTTCGGGCATGTTGAACCGGATCACTTCCAGGTGGTTGAAGGCGCGAATCCCAAGGTTGTTGAGCATTGATAACCCGGCGATGCGTCCGTTATAGGGAACAGCCCAGCCGCCAGCGTCCTTTCGGGCTGTGGGGGCGTTGTGTTTGAGAAATGGCGCTAACAATACATAGGCGTCTGCCTGGTCTCCATATTGGCTGCCGCCAAAGCGCAGGGCTAACCCTCCGCCTGAAGAGTGGCCGCCGATGATCAAGGTTTCAGTGGGATGGTCTGTCCGCACCACCTCAATAAAATCTGCGATATCATCCTCATACTGATCAATGTAATCCACGTCCCCCCTTCTGTTCGGACTGACCCCATGGCCGCGCAAATCAGGCGTGTAGACATGGGCCAGGTTCTGGCTGCTGAGGGCTTCTCCCAATCGAAGAAAATACTGGCTGTGCCAGCCCGAACCGTGGAGCAAAATCAGTACTTTGTCGGCGGACCCTGCAGGATAGTACCGGTAGTCCAGGGCCGTGCCGTCGCGGGCTGTGTAGGATTGCAGATCAGGCAGATTTTCGTAATCGATATAGAGTTCCTGGAAGGACAGCCCGGAATCCTCATTGGTTTCCGGTGCTTGGCCTGGCACGCCTGCCACAGTCAGGCCGGCGGCCAGGCCAAAGTAGATCACGACACCAATGCCCAGGGACGTCAGGATTCGAGTGAGGATCTTATTCATCGCATGCTCCTTATTTTTATGGATTTTATGTCCGTTCTTATTATAAGATAACCATCAGCACCGTTTGGTTACATTTTATTATTGATAATATGGGCTAAAACCTGAGATCAACGCAAGTTGATTTGATCTTTCAGGCGCCAGGGTCGTACCTGCATTCACTTCTGGCAAGATGAGTTACACACCCACATGCTTTTTTGATCCAAAGGTCATTTTACTGCCTGATGATTATGTTCTTTTAGCTAATTGGCTTGAAAATACTAAGTGGTGTGACCTGGCGAAAGATTTTGTGATCCAGAGGGAAAATTCTCCTCTGCTATGGGTATACAGCTCCTATTGCTTCATCATTACATCAGGTAAACTTCTGATTAAATTGGGTTGCGGCCTCTCCAGGGGCCAATCCCGCTGATGATTAGTGTAAAGTTAGCAGGCCTTTGGATAAAATTAATTGATAAGTTGTGATTACAGTGACAGGCATCCATTTAATGAAGCATAACAACCGAATCCTCAATGTTCTATTTATTTTCACACTCTTTTTGGCCTTCATGGATCCAACAGCTGCGGCTGAGGGCTTTTCGGATAGGGATCAGGCAGCAAAAGTTGGGTTTTTTGATTCATTTCAAGAGGCCGATCAGCGTCAGATGGAAGCCGTCCCGGGCAAAGCAGGCCAGAACCAATTCATCGTGCTGCTGCAGCCCAATGTCAAGGCCTCCGAAAAACAAGTGGGGATTCAACGCGCCGTCACGGCTTCAGGGGGCAGGGTTATGGCCTTTTACAGCGCGGTCGTTAACGGCTTCAGTGCGGAACTGCCGCCCGCAGCCCTGGCGCAATTAGAATCCGACCCGGATGTGGTCCTGATTGAGCCGGACCGGAAAGTGAGCCTCTATGCGGAATGGTTGGCGCCCAGCCAGGATCTGAGCGCCAGTTCCCAGAGTGACCCGGTGTGGGGCCTGGATCGGATCGACCAGCGGGATCTGCCTCTGGATCAGACGTACACATATGACACGACAGCGGGGGACGTGCATGTTTACGTTGTCGATACCGGCCTGCGCGCTTCCCATCAGGAATTCACCGGCCGGGTTGGGGATGGCTTCACAGCCATTGATGATGGTCTTGGTACCGCCGACTGCAACGGCCACGGCACCCACGTGGCCGGCACGATCGCCGGCACGGTCTACGGCGTGGCCAAAGGGGTGACCCTGCACCCTGTGCGGGTCATGGATTGCGAGGGCTCCGGGGTCCTTTCGGATGTGATCGCGGGGTTGGACTGGGTTCTCACACAGGGCCAGTCGCCCGGCGTGGTCAACCTGAGCCTGGGCGGGGGCGCCAGTGACAGCCTGGACCTGGCGGTCAACAACCTCATCGATGCAGGCTTCACGGTGGTGGCCGCAGCAGGAAATGAGAATGCGGATGCCTGCCAGGTTTCACCAGCGCGCGTTGAAGAGGCGATCACCGTTGGGGCGACAAATGCCTCCGACCATCGCGCTTCTTTCTCAAACTTTGGCGAGTGCCTGGATGTCTTCGCGCCGGGGGTCAGCGTCACATCGGCTGTCCATAGCGGCGATTCCAGCACCGCAACTTACAGCGGCACCTCCATGGCCGCGCCCCATGCGGCCGGCGCAGCAGCCCTGTATCTGCAGGCCAACCCGGATGCCTCGCCCCAAAGCGTGGCCCTCTATCTCACAGACTCAGCAACCGCTGACAAAATTCAGGATCCCGGAAGCGGTTCCCCCAACCGGCTGCTTTTTGTGCGCAGTGGGCCCATTCCCCTCCAACCGGTCGGGACGATATTTCAGGAATCAAATAGCTTTGAGTGGTCTCCGGTGGAGGGCGCGTCACAGTATGAGTTGGAACTATATGCAGGGGACTCAGCTGATCCGCTGCACACGGAACAATTTGATGCCGCAGTCTGTGAGGCGACGCGCTGTTCGGTTGATCCAAAAGTATTATTGGATCTGGCGGTAGGATCCTATCAATGGCGGGTGCGGGCCTATCTTGATGAACAGTGGGATGATTGGACGGTCAGGGTCGCCTTTACTGTTGCGGTCAGACACGCGATCTTCCTTCCGGTGATGGTTATTGATTAATAATAGAAGCCATCCCAGCTTTGAACCTTTTCATGTTTTGATCTAACGGGGGTGATCTTTTTTAACAGCTCCCTGTTCCTGATGGGGATCATTTTCACCCTCAAGGGCAGCCGTTTCAATGGTAAACTTTCCCCAGCACGCGATTGAACGGGAGCCTATGCATACAAATATCCTCATAAATGGCCAATTCGATCTCATCCAGTTAATTTCACTGGCTGAAAAACCCGAGCCCTTTACCCCCGGCGTTCCTCGGTTTTGGGATGACCCCCACATCTCCAAGCACATGCTGGCGGCCCACCTGGACCCCGAGATTGACCTGGCCAGCCGTAAGGCCGAGACGATCGATGCTTCGGTGGCCTGGATCGTGGATATGCTGAACCTGCAGCCCGGCGATAAGGTGCTGGACCTGGGCTGCGGCCCCGGCCTATACAGCAACCGCCTGGCCCAGCTCGGCCTGCAGGTGACCGGTGTGGATTATTCCAAACGCTCGATAGAATACGCCCGCATTGCGGCCGATGAGCTGGGTGTAGAGATTGAATACCGCTGCCAGGATTATCACGCCCTTGAGGCGGAAGCGGTATATGACGCAGCCCTGCTGATCTACGGGGAATACTGCGTTTTCAACCCCGATCAGCGGCGGCATTTATTATCGCGGGTCTGGGCGGCCCTCAAACCTGGCGGCCACTTTGTTTTTGATGTGACCACGCCCCACCTGCCCAGCCACCAGGGGGACCACACCAAATGGCAGGCCCTGGAGACCGGCTTCTGGCGGGAGGGGCCGCACCTGGCCCTCACCCAGGGCTTTGACTACCCGGAGGACATCTACCTGGACCAGTACCTGATCATTGAGCCGGACGGCATGCTGAGCGTCTACCGCAACTGGTTCCAGGATTTTACACGAGAGCGGATCACCGCAGCGTTGGAAGCCGCAGGTTTCTCAGTGCAGGGCGTCTGGAGCGACCTGACCGGCACACCCTTCAATCCGGAGAGCGAGTGGATCGGCCTGGCGGCCCGCAAAGAATCTTGATACCGGATTTCGACGCAAGAGGAGATTTAGATGGTCGATTTTAATCAAAATTTTAAAACAGCCCTGGACGGGCTCCTGCTTGGGCTGCCGGATGTGCGCCCCGGGAAGATGTTCGGCTACCCGGCCTATTATGCCGGCGAGAAGCTCAGCATCTGCCTGGTGGCGGATGGCGTGGGGCTAAAGCTCCCGGCCGATCGGGTGGCCGCGTTCCTGGCGGAGGACCCCCATGCCAGCCCGTTTCAGCCCCTGGGGCGGCCCAAAATGCGCGAATGGCTGCAGATCAACCCGGACAGCCCTGAAGATTTGAAGGCTTACCTGCCGGTCTTTGAGGAATCGCTGCAATTCGTCCTGCGCTTACAGCAGTAATGATAATAATTAATTAGTGTCTACTGAGGTATTAGGAAAAAACTTAACACAATACCCTTCGGGCACGATGAGTACACACGAAGGTCACAAAGAAAATAAGTTTTCTACTAAAATGATTGTTGTCTTCACTATTCTGGTTAAATTGTTTCGGGGGCAAGTTCCTCTTTCCTACATCTCAGGCTCAGTGAATGGCATTTGAGCGCATCCGAAATATATCACCAGGATATTTATTATTACTCTTAGCCAAGTCATTTAGAAGGATGAGCAGTTACATTATTTTTTTGTTATTACTCAGGCCTAATCAGGAGTGCTTATCCGAGAGAGTGATTAAGGCTTCCCCTCAGTGCCCCCATCAAAAGAGGATGGGGGTTCCACATTGTTCCAGGGAAGCTGTCCGCGAAGCGGACTGATGAGGTGGAATTTTCTAATCAGAGCAATTATTAATCACGATTATTCCATAACACCTCATCCGGCGCTGTGCGCCACCTTTTCCTCAAGGAGAAGGCTTTAAAATACTGCTAAGTTCTGAGAAACAATAATGGAAACTGATAAAGCCTGAGCAGTTACATTATTTTTAGAAAGAGCTTTATGGAACTTAAAGTTGTAGATTATCAGGGGACTCGCATTGGGGTTGGCCTTGAAGGGGAGCGCTTATTAGTTCGGGCTGCCAGGAGCAGCCGCCTGGTGGAAGCCTGCGGGAACGCGGGCGTGGACCGTTTGGTGCTCTACCCAGAGAACCTGCCGGAGGGCTTTTTTGATTTGAGCAGCAAGATCGCCGGTGAGGTGCTCCACAAACTGCGGCTGTACCGCGTCCGGCTGGGCGTGGTGCGCACGCCGGGGCTTCAGCTCAGCAGCCGCTTTGGGGAGATGCTGGCCGACGAGCGCCGCTATGGGTTTTTTGGCTTGTTTGATTCGCTGGATGAAGCACTGGATTGGTTAGTTTAAAGTAGGTCAGGTTTGTCGGCGCAGCCGACAACCTGACAATGACCCAATCAAATCTGCTCCCCGCAAGGTCCTCGTTGCGGGTTTTTAAAAAAGGAAAGCTAACTTCTTAGAGTTAATTCTGCAAAGAGTCACGGTAACTCTTGATTATGCTTTTTCGCCGACGAGGACG
>CAZLEK010000078.1:0-11773 GCA_964558525.1 uncultured Candidatus Brevefilum sp. | reverse complement strand
AATGGTGCAGTCAAAACCGGACTGCACCCTACGACTTTGCGATTGCCCTGCACTCTCTTTCCTGTTGATTGTCCGATATCTTTGCGCGTGGTAGAATCCCTGTGCTAATCACAACGTTGGAGGTCGTATGGAACAAGAAGTTGCAACATTCAAAGTTAAAAAAGGCCTGGCGCAAATGCTTAAAGGCGGCGTGATCATGGATGTGGTCACCGCTGATCATGCCAAGATCGCTGAAGATGCCGGCGCAGTGGCCGTGATGGCCCTGGAGCGCGTCCCAGCAGATATCCGCGCCCACGGCGGCGTAGCCCGGATGAGCGACCCCGAGTTGATCCTGGAAATTATGGATGCCGTATCGATCCCGGTGATGGCCAAGTGCCGGATCGGGCATTTTGTTGAAGCGCAGATCCTCGAATCCCTCGGAGTGGACTACATTGACGAATCTGAGGTGCTGACGCCCGCCGATGAAGCCCATCATATCAACAAGCATGACTTTAAAGTCCCCTTTGTGTGCGGCTGCCGCAACCTGGGCGAAGCCCTGCGCCGGATTGGCGAGGGCGCAGCCATGATCCGCACCAAGGGCGAGGCCGGCACTGGCGATGTGGTCGAAGCCGTCCGCCACGCCCGTTCTGTGCTGGGCGAGATCCGTAAACTGCAGAACATGCCGGAGGAGGAATTGATGTCCTTCGCCAAGGAGATGGGCGCGCCTTTTGATCTGGTGAAAGAAACGCGCGATCTGGGACGCCTGCCTGTGGTCAACTTCGCCGCCGGCGGCATTGCCACCCCAGCTGACGCGGGACTGATGATGCAGCTGGGCGTAGACGGCGTCTTTGTAGGCTCGGGCATTTTCAAATCTGGCGATCCCGCCAAACGGGCGAACGCCATCGTCAAAGCCACAACCCATTACAACGACCCGGAGATCCTGGCAGAAGTCAGCCGTAACCTGGGCGACGCGATGGTTGGACGTCAGGTGACCGACATCCCCGAAGCCGAACTGATCGCCTCACGCGGCTGGTAAGCGCTTCATTTGAGATAATCCCATGCAAATTGGCGTCCTTGCCTTACAGGGCGATTTTATTGAGCATTATGATATTCTTCACAGCCTGGACGTGGGTGCGCGCCTGGTCAAACTGCCAAAACATCTGGATGGTTTGGATGGGCTGATCATCCCCGGGGGCGAATCGACGACGATTGGCAAGCTGGCAACCGCTTACGGCCTGATCGAGCCCTTACGGCAGTTCGGCCGGGCGCACGCCATCTGGGGCACCTGCGCCGGCGCGATCTTCTTGTCTAGAGATGTCGAGCGCGAGCAACCCCTGCTCAACCTGATGGATATCCAGGTGCAGCGCAATGCTTTTGGGCGCCAGGTGGACAGTTTTGAGATCAACCTGACGGCCCCTTTTCTGGAAAGGGGCGAGGAGGAACCCTACCACGCGGTCTTCATTCGAGCGCCGATCATCAAAGCTGTCTTCGGCAGCGCACAAACCCTGTTGCACCTGCCGGACGGGCGGATCGTCGCAGCCCGGCAAGGGCATTTGCTGGCGACCTCTTTCCATCCTGAATTGACTTCCGACACCCGGTTCCACCAATATTTTGTGGAGATGGCAGCATCAAAAGCGTAGATCCGATCCTCTGGTACGATTGGCCTTTCATTTTCCGTCATCGCAGACAGCTTCAAAGCCTGGATAACGTCCGGCAGTTGACGCGCGGGGAACCCCTCTCCTGGACCTGCTTGCTGACCTCTATCCGGCCGATGGATCACGTATTCACCGGGGTCTTCCAACCTGAGGATCGACCCGGCAAACTCATTGGCCAGGTGCACCAATCCCCGAGCAGCAGCGGGGCGCAGATCAACTATCTCCTGCAGCCGGAAGGCTCGGATCCGGATGATCTGTTGATCCTGCTGGAGGGGCTGATCAAAGAAGCGGGCCATTGGGGGGCCAAACAAATTACGGCAGATTTGAACCTCCATTCGGATCTCTTCCCTCAATTTCGCCGGGCTGGGTTTTCCGTGCTGGCGAAGCAGCGGGTTTACCGCTTTAAATTGGCGGATGAATGTGAGAAACAGCAGGGCATCTGGCGTATCTGGTCCAGTGAGGATATCCCGGTCATGCGCCGGCTGTACCTGACCCTGGTGCCCCCGTTGATCCAGCCTGTTGAGCCGCTCACACGGCGTGAAATGCTTGGTTTGGTCGCTTATGATCGCAAAGGCGCGCTCCAGGCTTACGCTGATCTGGTTTATGGGCCGGTGGGGGTCTGGGTGCTGCCCCTGATCCACCCCCAGGTGCACATGCCCATGGACGTGCTGTTGCTGCAAATGCTCTCAAGCCTGCCTGAGCGCAACGACCGGCCGGTTTTCGTCACGGCGCGTTCCTACCAACCCTGGGTGGAAAGTGGATTAGAGGCCTTGAAAGGCGAACCCGGCCCAGAACAGGGCTTGATGATCCATTATCTGGCCTTGCGGCAGCGTTTGGCAGACGAGTTTAAGTTCGTACCGATTGAAAATGGGAAACCTGAGCCGACGGCCCCCATTTCGACCATCAGGAATCATAATGAGTAAGGGCTTATGCTGCCAAGAGGGCAATCGCAAAGCCAGCGGTGTTGAAAAAATTGGCTCCCTACAACGTCCTCGTTGCGGGAAAATGAGTAAGGAAGGCGCAAAAATTTATTCGATTGGAAAGTTGGCCATTAAGGATGACGTTGTTTCGCCGAGGAGGCCGTTGGCGCGAGCGGAAAGTTGGGAAGAGATACCATCGATCACCCTTCGGATAAAAAGAATTTCAAACATAAATTTTCTTGGGATCTTGCAATTGCCCTGATGCTGCCAACCACTCCAAGACGATGTTAACAAAAATCGGATACAATTACAGATTGCTAAGCGACCAATTATCGATAGTGAAAATAACGGAAGAAGAAATTGAAGAAGTATATGCTTGAACATCAAAAAATAACAGACGATCTGGATTTGATGCTGGATGTTCTGCCCGAGCATATTGCAAAAGTTGTTCGTGAGCTGGATGACAGCGATAATCTTTTAGAAATTGTGATGGATTTAGGCCGTCTGCCCAAGGCGCGTTTTGTCCACCGTGAGGCTGTTTTAAGCGAGAAAGAGATCACCTATGCGGATATTGAGGCGATCACCGGCTTGATCAGTGAATTTGACGATGATAACCGGGCTGGGATTGAACGCACCCTGCACAGAATTTCGGCCATTCGCAACCGGCATGGAGATGTGGTTGGCCTGACCTTCCGCATCGGGCGGGCGGTGTATGGTACGAGTGATATCATTCAAGACCTGATCGAATCCGGCTCGAGCATCCTGATCCTCGGACGGCCCGGGGTTGGCAAGACGACCATCCTGCGTGAAGCTGCAAGGATCCTGGCCGACAGCGCCCGTGTGATCATTGTTGATACCAGCAATGAGATCGGTGGGGATGGGGACGTCCCCCATCCTGCCATCGGCGCGGCCCGGCGCATGCAGGTGGCTCAGCCTTCCCTTCAGCATGAGGTTATGATCGAGGCGGTCGAGAACCACAACCCCGAAGTGATCGTGATTGATGAGATCGGGCGTGAGCTGGAGGCCATGGCCGCACGCACGATTGCAGAACGCGGCGTTCAGTTGATCGGCACAGCCCATGGCAACACCCTTGAGAACCTGCTGCTCAACCCCACCCTCTCCGACCTGGTGGGCGGGATCGAATCCGTCACCCTGTCGGATGATGAAGCGCGCCGGCGCGGCACACAGAAAACCGTGCTTGAGCGGCGCTCTCCACCGACATTTGACGTGCTGGTGGAAATCCAGGATCGCAACCGGATCGCCGTACAAAGTGACGTCTCAGCCGCTGTGGATGCCCTGCTGCGCGGCTATCCCCTGCCGCCGGAGATCCGCTACCGGGATGATGAGAACAAGATCCATATTCAAAAGCCCTCGGCGCCAAAATTAAGCACGGCTGCCCAGGCGATCAACCGCGGGGCCAAGCGGGATACGACGCCCTTCAGCCGCTCGAGGGTCAACCAGCGTTCAGCGGAGAATGCCCCCAAAATGGACGCCCTGGAGGAATCGCTTGAAATGGTTCAGGAGGAGCGCCAGGCGCTCAAATCCGTCAGCATTTATCCTTATGGTGTGGCGAGGAATCGGCTGCTGCAGGCCGCCAAACAGTTGAACGTGCCTGCAACGATTGTTCGCAACCTCAAGGATGCCGACGCACTGCTAACCCTCCGCAGGTATTATCGCGAACGCCAGCAGCCCATCACTGAAGCCGAGCAGCGCGGTATGCCAATTTTTGTCCTGCGATCGAATACCAGCCAGCAGATGGAACAATTCCTGGCAGATCTTTATAACCTTTCCAGTGTGAACGGCAAAGCCCCCGAAGAGACCGCCATGGTTGATCAGACTCAGGCGGCCATCCAGGCGGTGTTGAACGGCGAACGCTGGGTGGACCTGGATCCGGCCTCTGCAACCATCCGACGCCTGCAGCATGAAATGGCGCGCCAGGCTGACCTGGTTTCGCACTCCTACGGCAAGGAACCCAACCGCCATGTCAGGATCTTCAGGGATTGAGTATGTTCATCACCCTGGAAGGCCCTGAAGGCAGTGGAAAAACCTCCCAGCTCCCCACGCTGGCAGAATATTTGCGCGCTGAGGGTTATGAGGTCGTTGTCACACGCGAGCCTGGGGGCACGACCGTTGGGGACCAGATCCGGGATGTGCTGATGAACCTGGAGAATGTATCGATTCTTCCCAGAACAGAGATTTTGCTCTTTCTGGCTGCCAGGGCGCAGCATGTGGAGGGATTAATCCGTCCTGCTTTGGAGGCCGGCAAGCTGGTCTTGTGCGACCGGTTTGGCGATTCGACTTTGGCTTACCAGGGATATGGGCATCAGACCGACCTGGAGACGCTGCGTTTTCTGTTGAACTACTCAACCGGTGGGCTGAAACCGGACCTGACCCTGCTGCTGGATGTGCCGGTGAAAGCCGGCCTGGCGCGTAAGCTGGACAACACGCAGGAATGGAACCGGCTGGATGCCTACGCCGAAGCCTTCCACGAACGGGTGCGCCAGGGATATCTATCCCTGGCCCGAGAAGAACCAGAACGCTGGGTGCTGATTGATGCCACCCAGGATCAAATCCGGGTTCAGGAGGCTATGCGGGCAGCAGTTGTGTCCAGGCTTAATCAGTGAATATTGTCCGGCCCAATCTTGATGGATTTGGGCCGGTGATTTTAAGAAGAAAGGTGACAAAGTGTTTCGAAAAATTTTAATCGTATTGGGTCTGCTGTTGGTGTTGATCACTGCCTGTACGCCCGAAGCAGCAACACCCCCCGCCCCGCAGTTAACTGAAGAGACAGCCCCAGAAGCAGGGCGTACCGAGACCGAACCAGAAGAAGGGGTCTCTGGTGAACAGATGCCGTGCGCTACGGTGTTTGATTATGAGATCACAGCAGAAACGGCTCAATATCAAAATGCGGTCGATCAGCAGCCCCCTATCACGGAAGAGGATTGGATCTACGGCGATTTTGATGCGCCGATCACCATTGTGGAGTACGCTGACTTTCAATGCCCGGCCTGTGTGGGCTTCTCTTTGGGCATCAAGGAATTGATCAACGAGTTTCCAGGCACAATCCGGGTGGTTTTCAGGCACCTGCCGCTGCCCTCGATTCATGACCTGGCGTATATTTCGGCCATGGCCGCGGAAGCAGCCGGGGCCCAGGGCCAGTTCTGGGAGATGCATGACCTGCTGTATCAAAACCAGCAGCAGTGGAGCGGATATTCTGAAGAGGAATTCATCGATTGGGCCTTATTTCAGGCTGAAGCACTCGCATTGGATATCGACCAGTTCACAGCGGATCTCAATGATGCAGAGGTCAGGGCTGAAATTGAGGCGGTCAACCAGGAGCGCTTGTCCCTGGGGATGGCCTACACCCCCTTTGTGGTGGTGAATGACCGCGTTTGGCGCGAAAACCAACCCAATCTGTACGGGCTGATCGGCATCTATGCGTTTGGCGGCTACGAGGAATGCCCCCCCTGGGTGATTGAAGAAGGGCAGAGCTACACAGCCAGCCTGGACACCAGCGCCGGCCAGATTGACATTGAACTCTACGCCGATGTGGCCCCCCTGGCGGTCAATTCCTTCGTCTTCCTGGCCCAGGAAGGCTGGTTTGATGAAGTCTATTTCCATCGTGTGATTGAGGGGTTTGTGGCCCAGGCAGGCGATCCCTCAGGTCTGGGTGCAGTTGGCCCGGGGTATACCTTTGCGAATGAAACCGGCAGCAACCTTTCTTTTGATCGTAGAGGGCTCCTTGGCATGGCCAACGCGGGCGTGGATACCAACGGCAGCCAGTTTTTTATCACCTTAGCGCCAGCGACGGCGCTTGATGGCGGGTACACTTTATTTGGCGAAGTGACTGAGGAATCCCTGCCTGTTTTAGAAGAAATTGCCCTGCGAGATCCTCAGGCTGCCGTTGGTTTTGACAACGCCACCATCATCTATGGGATGTCAATCACCGCAGATTAACGAAAGGACCCCGACCAAATGGCCGATGACGCTCCCTCAAAAAAGAACTGGCAAACTTATCTTTCGATTGGTTTGAGCGCCCTTGGGATGGTGTTTTTCCTGATCCAGGCGCTGACGATGGGGATCATCCTCTTGAGCAGCCTGGTTGGAGGTCAGGTGGACCCTGTGCAGGTCATCCCGATTGCCCTGCTGGTCTGGTCGGCTTTGCTTTCAGGGGTGCTCTTACTGCCGGTATTCCTTTTAAGCCTGAGCCAGCTTAAGGGGCGGGAAGCTCCAAAATGGCTGGAGACAGGTCGGCCGGCTGTACGCAGGGCGGTCTTCTGGGCGATCCTGATCTGGCCGGCGGTGGTTGCCCTTGGCTGGTGGGTCGTCGGAAGCCCCCAGGCAGCGATCTTTCTGCTGGGGCCAATTAACGTCCTGGTGGCTGGTCTCCCGGTTCTGTGGGTATTTAATGCTGGCAGCTGGAGGTTGAGGGGTGGCTCTCACCTGAGGCAGTGGCGGATATTTGGTTTCAGTCTGACGGTGATGCCCACGCTGGTCATCCTGGTGGAAGTAGCCGCGATTTTGATCCTGGCAGGGGTTGGCGGACTGTATATTGCCTTCCGGATGTCCGTTGATCCGGCGCTTGAGCGGGCGGTGACAGGCCTTTTTGCGGATGTGGCCGCTGCCGGCCAGGATGTTGACGGCATTCTAGAAATCCTGGAACCGTATTTCCGGCAGCCCAGTGTCCTTTTTTGGGCGGCCGCTGTGATGGGCGGGGTGATGCCGATCATTGAGGAGGTTGTTAAACCAATTGCCCTCTGGCCGCTGGCGCGGGCTGAGATCACAGCCCAGGAGGGTTATGTGGGCGGGTTGCTGGCCGGCGCTGGTTTTGCCCTGATGGAGAATATTCTTTACTTCACCATCGCGGTCAACCCTGAAGACTGGCTGTTTATGGCGATTGGCCGGGCCGGGACAGGCGTTTTGCATATGCTCGCCTCCGGACTGGTCGGATGGGGGTTGGTAAAAACCTGGCAAAGCGGGAAGTGGGGGGCACAGGCCCTGTTGAGCCTGGGGTCTTTTGTCTTGCACGGTTTGTGGAATGCCCTCGCTTTGTTTGTTGGCGTCGCCCCCGGTTTTATCCTGGAGGGTGAACCCAATTTCTGGGAGACCATGCTATTTAATATCCCGATCATTCTGCTGTTGATCCTTTCAGTGGTGGGGATGGCCTTGATCAACCGTCGATTCCGGAGTCACAAAGAAAATCCAGCGCAAAGCCGTGTTGAAAAAGACACGGAAGAGATCTCGGCTGTCGTCCCTGATTCGGTGATCGGCCGCTGATGCGCAAGCCTGCCAAGAGGAGTGATCTATGAGCCAACCCCCATTGCTTGAACCCATCCGGTTCCTGGTTCGAACCCTCACGAAATTCACTGTGATCAACTCAGAGAATCTGCCTGGAAAAGGGGGGGTGCTATTGACCACGAACCATCTCAGCCGGTTGGATACCCCTCTTTTGCTGGCGGTTACGGAACGGGATGACCTGGTCGCTATTGTAGCAAAAAAATACCAGAAGAAACCATTTTTTAGATGGGTCCTGGGTAAAGTTGGCACGATGGTTTGGATGGACCGTGAGCGAACGGATTTTTCAGCTGTTCGGGATGCTTTACGTTATTTGCGGGCTGGCGCCATCGTGGGCATTGCCCCCGAGGGTACCCGCAGCAGAGAATTTAAAGGTTTGCTCGAGGGAAAGCCCGGCGCGGCGTTGCTGGCTTCAAGGGGAGCTGTGCCCATCGTCCCGGTGGGGATTGTTGGGTCTGAAAAAATCAACCAGCACTGGCTGCGGCTGCAGCGCCCCCCGGTGACCGTCCGGGTTGGGGAACCCTATACCCTGCCAGAGATGGATCGGGAGGACCGGCAGGCCTGGCTTTCCCGGTATACCGATGAGATCATGTGCCGGATTGCCGCCTTGCTCCCGCCTGAATACCGCGGCTTCTACCGAGACCATCCCCGGCTGAAGGAATTACTGGCGGAGAAGTAAATTTCCAAAGTAAACGCTCCAAAACAGCAAAACAGATTCAGTGGAACCAGACGTGAGGTTTATTTTTGGTTCTATTCGTTAACCTCATCCTCCGAAGGTCGAAAAAAAGTCATTCGTCGAGGCGACGCCTGTTTCATCCTGACTGGACGATCCTGGCAGGGGCGGCTATCGATCTCAAACCTCAGAATGGTATAATCCAAGCGTGCTTCAAGAATTAGACCTTAACGATATCCTGCGGATGCGCAAACCCCACCCCTGCGGCGGTTATGAATGGCGTGTTGTCCGCCTGGGTGCAGACATTGGCCTGGAATGCCTGACCTGCGGCCGGCGCATCCTGCTGACACGGCGGGCTTTGAAGCATCGGATGAAAGCGATCGTCCAAAAGGGCAGACACCAGGACTCGGAAGATGGCGGATAAACCACACGTTCTGTTTCTTTTTTCTGATACAGGGGGTGGACACCGCAGCGCAGCGGAGGCGATTATTGAAGCCCTGGAGGTGTATTTCCCTGACCGGGTCACCACCGAGATGCTGGACTTCTTTGCAAAATATGCTCCCCCACCCTTTGATAAGGCGGTCACCACCTACGCGCCCATGGCCCAGGTGCCAGATCTCTGGGAGCTTGGCTATCGCTTGAGCAACGGCAGGTACCGTTCCAAACTGATCCAGGATGTTCTCTGGCCGTATGTGCGTAAAGCCACTGAGAGCCTGGTTGAAGAGCATCCCTGTGACCTGTTCCTTTCCGTACACCCGATCATCAACACACCGATCCTGCGCGCCCTCAATTCGGATCATGCCCCTTACCTGACGGTGATTACCGACCTGGTCACCACCCACGCCCTTTGGTATAACAAACGGGCCACGCTAACCCTGACCCCAACCGAAGAAGCCCGGCAGCGTGGGATTGGGCTGGGCCTGGACCCGGACAAAATTGAGGTTGTTGGCCAGCCGATAGCAGATGAGTTTCGGCAGCCTTCACCGCCGCGAAGGGTGCTGCGTGAGCAGCTTGGCTGGCCCCAAGACCTGCCGGTGGCTTTGATGGTGGGCGGCGGTGAGGGGATGGGCCCGATCGAGGAGATGGTAACTGCTGTGGACCGGGCGGAGATGGACCTGATGATGGCGATCATCGCTGGACGCAACCAGACCTTGAGGGAGTCGCTTGACTCGGCGGGTTTGCAGACAATGCATCAGACTTACGGTTTTGTTGACAACATGCCGGATCTGATGAACGCCGCTGACATCATTCTGACCAAGGCCGGACCCGGGACGATCTCCGAGGCTTTCATTGCTGGACTGCCGATCATCCTGTATTCCAAGATGCCGGGGCAGGAAGACGGCAATGTGGATTATGTTGTCTCCAAGGGCGCCGGGGTTTGGGCCCCCTACCCTGAGCAGGTGGTGGCGACGCTTCGTTACTGGCTCGACCATCCAGAAGCGCTTCAAGAGGTCGCTGACATCTCAAGGGGTCTTGCCCGACCGGACGCTTCAAAAGACATCGCCCAGCGGATTGTAAAAAATTGTTCATAAATCATAAATCTGATATCATATACTTTAACGCATGCCTATTTTAGACGACCGTCACTTTGAATTTTTTAGTCACAGCCCGGATCAGACTCGCCGTTTGGGGATCCACCTTGGCGGATACCTGCGGATCGGCGATGTGATCTGCCTGGAGGGCAACCTGGGGGCAGGGAAAACCACCCTCGTCCAGGGGATCGCCCAGGGATGGGGCGCCTTGGATCCGGTATCCAGTCCCACCTATGTGATCGTTAATGAATATCGGCGCCCAGGTGAAGATCGGCTGTTTCATCTGGATGCTTACCGGCTGAAAGATGCCTTTGAAGCGGAAGCCCTCGATTTTGAGCGCATGCTTTCCCAGGGGCCCCTGGTGATCGAATGGCCGGAAAGGATCCATGAGATCCTGCCTGAAGAGCGTTTGTGGATCGGGTTGGAATATACAGCAGTTGAACACAGAGCCATGCTGCTCTCTCCGCAGGGAAAACGTTATGAAACCATCGTAGAAAAACTCAGACAAAAACTCTATGGAGATTTCTAGTGTTATTAGCCATTGATACTTCCACTTCCTGGATCAGCCTGGCGCTGTATGATGGGACCTATGTGCATTATGAGGAGACCTGGCAGAGCCAGCACCATCATACGGTTGAGCTGGCGCCGGCCGTCGAGCGAATTTTCTTGCGTACGGCTACAGAGAGCCAAAACCTGACGGCCGTGGCCGTGGCCACAGGGCCGGGCTCTTTTACCAGCCTGCGGATCGGTCTGGCAGCCGCCAAGGGTTTTGCCTTGGGCTTAAAAATCCCAATCATTGGCATCCCATCTCTGGCGGTGATTGCTGCTGCCCAACCTTTGGACGCCGAAAAACCCCTGCTGGCTGTGCTGCATGCTGGGCGGACCCGCCTGGCGTACGCAAAATTCCAGGTGGAAGACGGGGCCTGGATGAAGCAAAGCGGGCCGGATCTGATCACCCCCAAAGAACTGGTTGAATCGATCACCGAACCCACTTTGATCAGTGGAGAGCTCTCTCCCAAGGCCCGCGCCGTGATCGGCCGACGTTGGAAAAACGCCTTGATTGCGCCTCCTGCGCGCTGCCTGAGGCGCGCCGGTTTCTTAGCTGAACTGGGCTGGGAACGCTTGATGAAAGATCAGACCGACGACCCGGTCAGTCTGACGCCGATTTACCTCAGCACTGCCAACAATCCGATCCCCTCTTGAAAATGACTGAAGCAGCAGCGTCACCGGGCATCCATCTGCGCCCGATGGCCCTCTCTGATATCGATGCCGTTCTATGGATTGAACGTGCTTCGTTTCCGACCCCCTGGCCCCGCGCTGCTTTTTTCTATGAACTCATCCGTCCTCAAGGATCCATTTGCCTTGTAGCTGAACAGAAGCAGGGATCAAGTGATGGCAGGATCCTTGGGGATATTGTCGTCTGGCTGGCTGGGTCCACTGCGCATGTGGCCACCCTGGCCGTTCATCCCGATGTTCGCCAGAAGGGGGTCGGAAGCTGTCTGCTGGCAAACGCCCTACTGGAGAGCATTGACCGAAAAATGACCGAATCCTTGCTGGAGGTCAGGGCGCAGAACCACGCAGCCCAGCAGCTTTATCAAAAATTTGGATATGAGGTTGTGGGGCTGCGGGCGGGCTACTACCAGGATACGGGTGAGGATGCGGTATTGATGGCCTTGAAACCCCTGCGGCGCGATCAACTTGCCGAGTTTGCGGATTGCG
>CAZLEK010000077.1:0-12166 GCA_964558525.1 uncultured Candidatus Brevefilum sp. | reverse complement strand
AAACTATTTACACCTTCCTTACTCATTTCCCCGCAACGAGGACGTTGCGGGGAGCCAATCTTTTCCAATACTTTTAACTTTACAGTTGCCCTGGGCACAGGGCAATCGCAAGATCCCCAAGAAAAGTTATGATTGAAATTCTTTTTAACCGAAAAGTGATTGATGGTATCCCATCCCAACTTTCCGCTCTCGCCGACAAGGACGTTGGCGAAAAAGCGCCATCCGTAGATGCAAATTTTTCTATTGAAAAACTATTTACACCTTCCTTACTCATTTCCCCGCAACGAGGACGTTGCGGGGAGCCTAATTTTTCCAACACCTCTACCTGTGCGATTAACCGGGCAAGAGGCCATCCAGGCTGGCGTTTTTCTTGCAACATTGCCTTTTTACACCAAGCCATGGCAGGAGTATTCCGATGAAACCTTTCCGAAAAAATGTGGGCATCGCCATCGACGGCGGCGGGATCCGGGGCCTGATCGTCACCCGGGCCCTGGCGGTGCTGGAAGACCACCTCGGTCTGGGCGTGCCGGACCTGTTCCGGCTGGCCGTGGGCACCTCGACCGGATCGATCATCTCCGCCGGGATCGGCGTGGGTCTGTCGGCCCACCAGATGACCGGGCTGTACCAGGATCTGGGCCAGGCCGTCTTCCCCCACACCTGGCGCAAAGCCCTGTTCCCCCTGACGCGCTGCCGCTACCCGGAGGAACCCTTGCAGGCCGCCCTGGAAGCCCATTTCGGCAGCTTCACCATGGGGGACTTCTGGCAGGGAGAGCGCCCCAAGGACATCGTCATCACCGCCTACGACCTGGTGGAAAACCGCACCCGCTTCGTCAAACCCTGGAAGCCGGCCTACGCGGCCTGCCCTGCGGCCAAGGCCGTCCAGGCTTCCTGTACGGTGCCGACCTACTTCCCGATCGTGGACAACCGCTACATCGACGGCGGCGTGGGCGCTTACGGCAACCCCTGCTATGTCGCCGCTTACGAAGCCCAACAGTGCCTGGGCTGGGACCCGGAGGAGACCACCCTGATCAGCCTGGGCACCGGCCGTCCGCCCTACGCTTTTAAGCCTGACAAAGCCCATCAGCTGTGGGCCTGGGACTGGATCGGCAAGACCCTGGGCGTCTTCCAGCAGTCAGCCCTGGACCAGCAGGTGCACCTGGTGGAGACCTATTTTGAAAAGCTCGATTTCCGGCGCTTTCAGATCGATATGAGAGAAAATATTGAGATGGACGACGTGCGCCAGATGGACCGCCTGCTGGCCTACGGCGAACGCCTGGGGAGGATGATCCTCAAGGACCAGGTCGACCGCTCGATGGGGGTTGCAATCAAGAAGGTACCAGAAAATTAACAGGCTGGTTGTTAGTAAATATTACGTAAATTTAAATTGATTTTAATGAAGCTGCCAATATCAAAAGGGGCATCCCTATCGGGGTACTAATCCCATCGGATTTTATCCTGATTCATCCCCAGTTTTCTCATGCAAGACCACCACATAGCCGGATGGGTCGTTGGTCGGCGGAACGAGCTGGTTGGTATGGGAAATCGCCCCACGCACGCAGCTGTCCTCGCACTGGCCGCAGTAGGCGCAGCGCGCCGGGTAGTGGATCAGTTTAAATTCCTCACGGGAGTCTTTGATCAGTTCGAGTCCTTGAGCCGGACAGTCGCGCACGCACAGGCCGCAGCCGGTGCACTTTTCGGGGTCCACCTCGAGGGCGCCGCGAAAACCCTTTGGCAGTTCCAGGGCGCTGAAAGGATAGTCCACCGTCTCAGAAGGGGTAAAAAAGGCATCCATGATGGCGGAAAACAGGCTGAAACGTTTTTTAAATTTTCCCATATCAGATCCTCATTAATATAATGACAGCTAACTGCAGGAGCGAAAGCGGCACCAAGAGCTTCCAGCCCAGGCCGGCCAGCTGGTCGATCCGCAGGCGGGAAAACAAGGCGCTGGCCGCGCTCAGAACAGCCACCAGGGCCAGGCATTCCAGGATGAAAACCCCAATCGAAACCAGCGGGACGAAAGCCAACTTGGTCCAGCCCATGTACAGGTTGACCAGCAAGAAAACCCCAACCATGGCCTGGATGTTCATGGTCAGACGCCAGAGGGCCAGCTTGACGCCGGTGAACTCGGTCAGCGAGCCGCCCACCACCTCGGATTTGGCGCTGGGGATATCGAGCGGGGCGCGCTTGAGCTTGCCGATCAACCCGACCAGGGCCAGCAGGAAGCCCAAGGGCTGGAAGAAGATGAAGGGGCCCAGGGCGGTTTGCGCGCGCATGATCTCAGCCACCGACCAGGAGCCGCTCATCACCGCCGGGCCGTTGAGCACGATCAACAACGGCACCTCGTAAGAGAAGAACTGCAGCAGAGAACGGCTGCCGCCCAGGAGGCTGTAGACCCCAATCGAGAGGATCCCGGCCAGATAGTAAGCCAGGGTGGGGACGCTCATCAGGAACAGGATCACGATCAGGTCCCCCTCAAAGGCGAAGGGGCTGAAACCCGCAATGGGGATGTACAGCCCCGCGGTCAGCACCGCGCTGAGCGAAAGGATTGGCAGCAGGGCTGCCGCCCGTTCATCCACGCCTTTCGGCAGCAGATCCTCTTTGCTGAAGAGCTTGATCATGTCCGCCAGGGGCTGGTACCAGGGCGGCCCGGTCCGGCGCTGAAAGAGCGCCAGAAATTTACGGTCCAACCACTCAAAGCACAGGCCGCAAACCACCTGAAAGGCCAGACCCGGAAACAAGAGCAGATAAGCCAAACCCGCAATCACAAACATCCTCCTCAGCGGTCCGCACAGGCAATGCACAGGTCCACCCCCGCCAGCACCACCGGGATATCCGCCACGTGGATGCCCGCCAGCTGCTCAGGCAGCAGGCTCAAAGCAGCCAGGGTGGGCGTACGGACCTTCAGGCGGGCCGGCTTATCGGAACCGTCACTGCGCAAGTAATAGAACAGCTCGCCGCGCGGGGCTTCCGCTCGAACGATCACTTCCCCTTCGGGAACGCGCCGCGGCGCTCTGACCGCCACCTCTCCCGCCGGCATCTCAGCCAGAAGCTTCTCACATAAATTCAGGCTGACACGGGTTTCTTCAGCTCGCACGACGGTGCGCGCCCAGGCATCGCCATCAGGATGGGTGATCACCGGGATCTCGAGCTGATCGTAGGGCGGCAGGGGATCGTCCCGGCGCATGTCTACGTCCACACCCGAGGCGCGGGCCACCGGCCCAACCACGCAGTATTTTTTAATCAAATCCGCCGGGATGGGGGCCACACCCTGGGTCCGGGCCTGCAGGGCTGGTTCGGTTTCGATCACGTCCAACAGGCCTTCCACCTGGGTGTGAAGTTTGGCGAGGGTGGTACGGATCATCTCGTCATGTTCTTCGTCCAGGTCAAAGCGGACGCCGCCGATCTGGTTGGCGGCGTGGGACACCCGCCCACCGGAGACCTCCTCCATGATATCCAGGGCCAGCTCGCGGTCATGCCAGGTGTGCATGAAGATCGTCTCCAACCCCACATGCTTGGCCAGGATCCCGAGCCAGAGCAGGTGGCTGTGGACACGTTCAAGCTCGCACATCAAGGCCCGGATGGATTGGGCCCGAGGCGGCGCCTCGATCCCCAGCAGGGCTTCGACCGCGGTGCAAAACGCCGTGGTGTGAACGTGCGAGCAGATGCCGCAGATCCGTTCGATCAGGTGCACGTTTTGCACATAGGTCCGGGTTTGGGCCAGGCGTTCGATCCCACGGTGCACGTAGCCCAAACGCAGCGAGCCACCCAGCACGTGCTCCCCGGAGATGTCCACCATCATGGAGAGGGGCTCTTTTAATAAGGGGTGCTGCGGTCCAATGGGTATAGAAATCTTACTCATCTTGGGCCTCCTTAAGGCGTAAGGGTGGACCCTGCGCCCAATCATCCGGCAGCAGGAGCGGGGGCGTCTTGTCCCTACCGGTGAAGTTAATCCCGAACATCTCGGCTGCCTCACGTTCGTAGAAATCAGCGCCCGGCAGGGTGGAAATTATGGAAGGCAGTTGGGGCCCGTCCGCCGGCAGCCGCATCAGGAATGAAAAACCAGTCCCCTGCCAGAAATGGTAGAAGACCTCGATCTCATCCGCCTGGCCCTCGCGCTGTTGGGCAGTGATGGCGGAGAGATGGCGGCAGTTGAAAACTGATGCCAGCATCTGGACGATTGCTGTCAGGCGGTCAGCCGGGATCTCGAAGGCGGCATCATTGCCAATCTCCGCATAACGGGTTGGTTCTGACCCAATAAGATCGGAAATTTCCTGTTCAAGACGGTCAAGTTCAATCGGTTTCATGACCAGCGATCCTTTCTCGCAGTTGGAGCAGGCCTTCAATAATCGCCTCCGGGCGGCAGGGACAGCCGGGGATGTACAGATCCACGGGCAGCGCCTCATCCACCCCGCCGAGAACCGTGTCGCTGCCGGTGAAGACTCCCCCGGTATTGCTGCAGCTGCCCACGGCAACCACCCACTTGGGAGAGGGCATCTGGGAATAAATTTGCACCAGGGCATCCCGGGTTTGATGGGTCACCGGCCCGGTGCACAAGAGCACATCCGCGTGGCGGGGCGAGGCCTCAGCCACGATCCCCAGCCGCTCCACGTCGTAGCGCGGGGTCAGCAAATCCAAGATCTCAATATCGCAGCCGTTGCAGCCGCCGGTGTTGAAGTGCAGTACCCACAAGGAATTTCTTTGCGACCAGCGATAGGTCTTTTGAAAGATTTTTTTAAGCATATTTCTCAGTTCTTTTGTCAAAATTATCTAAAAACGTCCCAATGCAAAGGCGCTGACCGAGAGCCCCAGGAGATAGGCCAGCCCGAGCCAGATCGTACCTCTTCCCAGGGGCAGTGTCGCCAGGACCAATACCGCCACATGGGCCAAGCCAAACAGCAGCGCGAGCCGGAAAAAGCGCGCATACGACAGCCGCACTTCGACTGGCGGCAGGCTCTGTCCGCCGGAATACGGCAGGTGCTTGTCTGGGTGATCCGGCCCCTCCGCCGCATGCCCCTGGAGAAACCGGTAAACCAGGATCAGGATCAGGCTAAACAGGATGAAAGCCACCGGAGGGCTGAGCAAGAGATTCATCATACGAAGGACATCCAGGTCAGGACATAATCGATCAGATCAATCCAGGGCGCAGGGTACACACCGATACCAAGGATCAACAGCGACAGCAGCAAGACCGGAGCAAGCATCCAGGCGGAAACCCGCTGTGGTGAACCACCGTCCGGGCGCACAGTCTGATCCGCATGCCCTGGCAGGTACTGTTTCACCAAGAGGGGTAAGTATCCGGCCAGGCCGATCACCGTACTGATCAGAAAAATGGCCAGGCCCATTCCCGCAAAAAGATCCCCGGTCCGCAGGGCTGCAGAAAAGACCAGCCATTTGCCGGTGAACCCAGCTAAAAGAGGGATCCCGGCCAGGCTTGCCAGGGCCGTGCTGAAGGTCACAGCCGTCCACGGCATCCATGTGCCCATACCGTGCAGCCGGGCAATCTCCTGGGAACCGATACGGGATTCATAAATCCCAGCTGAAAGGAAGGCCAGGCTCTTCATCAGGCCAATCACCAGCAAGAGGAACACACCGGCGGAAAAAGCCTCTGCCAATTCATAATAAAACCCGATTCCCAACCCAAACATCAAATACCCGGTTTGGGCAATGGAAGAAAAGGACAGAAACCGGCGCAGCAGGCTTTGACCCAGCATCCGGATCGAACCCAGCAGCATGTTTAAACAGCCAAAAACCATCAGGATAACGCCCAACTCCACCCAAGCCATGCCCAACCTCAGGCAAACCAGGGGCAAAATGAACAACATGCTTTTGGATAAAACGCCAGCCAGCAACCCGCTGATTGCGCTGGGCGCATGGCCGTAAACGTCGGGCACCCAGGTGTGCAGGGGGACCACGCCAGCCTTCAGGGAAAATCCCACCAAAAAACAAGCCGATCCGATCCGGGTAAAACGATCCGGGGAGTCGAGGAGCGCAACAATCCGCAGGTCCCCAATGCCGCGGAACACAAAATAGACACCCAACAGCATGATCATGGTTCCCAGGCTGCTCATCAGCAGGTACTTGAAACCCGCTTTGATGGCAATCTCCTGGTGAAAGCGGAAGGCGATCAAGGCGCTGGCTGCCACCGTGGTCAGCTCGGTCAGGAGGAACAGGTTGAACAAGTCCCTGGACATAAAGATCCCGTACAGGCCGGCCTGGGTCAACAACAGCAGCGGATAGTACAGCAGGTAGCGAGGATCCTGCTTAAGATAATCCACGGAATAAAATGTCACCAGCAGCGTAATGACCGATGAGAAAAGGAGCACAAAAACACCTACAGCGCTGGGCTTGTAGAGGATCCCGCCCGGGGTGTTCAGCCCAAAAGATGCACCGGGTTCCGCGGTGAAGGCGGGCAGCTGCCAAAGGAGGTTGAGGAAGGCCAGCAGAACCGCCACCAGAACCAGCGCGGTCAGCAGCGCTTGCATGCGGTTGCTGAGTCGAAAAACCCGGGACAGCCCATACACGAGGAATGCACCGCCAACCAGGATGACAGCCGGCAGGATCAGGATAACGGAACCTGCCATTAAAGCCCTCCAAAAATCATGGCCAGTCCGCGTTCCGCCCAGGCCAATAACGGACCCGGGATCAGGCCTTCAACGATCAGGAAGCCTGCCACCGCCAGCGTGGGGATGACCAAAGCCAGGGGCGCTTTGTCTGGCAGGTCTTCCGGCTGCTTTTGTCCAAAGAAAATGCTCCCAAAAAAACGCAGGGCATAGACCACCGTCAGCAAGGACCCGATCAGGGTCAGCACAGTCAGGACAATTGACACGCCCGAATCAAAGCCGCCGGCAAAGATCATCCACTCACTGTTGAAAATCCCCAAGGGCGGCATGCCCGAGATGCCCAAAACGCCGATCGCGGCAGAAACACTTACCAGGGGATATTTAAACCCCAGCCCGCCGATCTTCTGCACATCGCGCTGCCGGGTGAGATGGATGATGACGCCGACCACCATAAACAGCAAGGCTTTGACGATGGCATGGTAGACCACATGCATGATGGCCCCCTCCATCCCCCGCAGGGTCAAGGTGCCCAGCCCAAACAGGATATACCCCATCTGGCTGACTGAACTATAGGCGATGATCCGCTTGATATCCCTTTCGGCCAGGGACATCAGCGCCCCGTACACTTCTGAGACCAACCCCCCGATCATCATCCACAGGGCAAAGGGCTGCAGGCGGCCCATCGGGAACAGGGCGAAGGGGAACCGCAGGATCCCATAGGTACCCATCGAGAGCATGGCCGCTGCCAGAATGATGGTGACCGGCATTGGCGCGACGGTGTGGGCATCTGGCAGCCAGATATGCAGCGGGAAGATGGCCATCTTGACCGAAAAGCCAATCAGGAAAAAGGCGATCAGGAAAACCTGCAGGTTGGGGGGCAGGGCGCCGGCCTGTCCCATCCAGGCGCTCATACTGGCTGTGCCAAAATTGACATACAGGGTGATCATGCTCACCAGCACCAGCAGCGACCCCAGGTGGGTGATGATGAAGTATTTCAAGGCAACATTGAAGCGCATCTCCCCGTGCCCCCAAACGAGGATCAGTAAAACGGAAGCGATCAACATCAGCTCCCAGAAGATATAAAACAAAAAGACGTCATCCGCCAGAGTGGTCCCGGACATGCCCAGGCTGAACAGGATCAGCAGGGCGTAATAAAAATTGCTGTGGTTTTCGCCAGTTTTCTCCCCCAGGGAATAAACCATCGCCGCCAGGGTGACCAGAACTTCCGTCAGCAGAAAGGTGATCGAAAGCCAGTTCAGCTCCAGCCGAAACGCAATCCCCATATTGGGGATCCAGGGCAAAGCAAATACCACCGATCCATCCCGCTTGAGCGCTGAGATCAGTAAGATCGGGATGAGCAAAGCAAAAGACTCGCTGATGATGCCGATGATCGCGGCCTGTTTCTTTTTCGCCTTGCGCCAGATGAGCAGCACCAGTACGCCCAAAACCGGCAGGGCGGTGATCCCGGGTAATAAAATTTCATGAAAATCCATCCGCGCAGCCTCCCTTATACAATGAGTAATAACACGATGATCACCAACAAAAACAATGGGATCAGCGCCAGATCCCAGCGCAGGTTCTTTTTAAGCATCGTGTTTTCATATACCGACAACTTGTGAATGGCCTGGTCGACCAGGTCGTCGGTCCGTTCAGCAGGTTTCACTTCCAGGGTGGCGAGGGTGGCCTCGGAGGTGCGCATCAAACCTTTGGTCACCCCTGACCAGGCCTTCTCAAAGGCCGCCTCAACATGCTCGCGCAGCCAGGCGGCCAGGCTGACCAGTGAACCAGTCAGGGTTGAATACCCGCTGGAAAACAGCTTTGTTTCTAAGCCTCGCTTAACCCAGGCGGCGCTGCGGTCAAGCAGGCCCTCAGAGCTGGCCTGAATTGCTGCTGGATCCGCTGCCAAAGTACGCTGTTTTTCCGGGCCTGCGCCGGCCAGGATGGCTGTAGAGGTGATCCAAACCAGGAGGAGCGTCAAGGCGCCCCAGGCCAGCATGAACGGAACCGTCCACAGGCCAGAATTTGCCCATAGAAAAAGGCCATTCACCAGGATCAGTGGGACTCCCACCCAACTCGCACCCGGCGCATGTTTTACGATTTCCTCAAATAAGAACACCAGCCGGATCAAGACCAGGGCAGCCAGGTAATGCCCAAAATGATCCGTCCCTGGTATTGCGGCGCCTGCAAGGGCAAAACAGCTTATTAAGCCGCTCAACAATAAAAACCCGTCCGGGTCGACCCAACGGCGCCAGTGAACAAAGAGGGTCAGTAAGAATATTCCCAAACTTAAGCACAGGAGCAGGCGTTGAAAAAGGGGATCAGCGTGCAGAATCGGCTGGATTCGATACAGCAGGTAAAACCCCAGCCCAGGCATCAGCACACCCGAAACCCAAAAGGCGGCGCCGCTGAGATCCTCCCGCGAATAACGCAGCCAGATCCCAAACGGCCAGACTGCCAGCTTGATCAGAACCGCCAATATGAACCCCAGGAAGACCCAGGCCCGGTTGGCTGGCGGCATCGCAGACGCCGTTGCGATCATGCGGGTGATGTCATACGTCCCTGCCAAGGCGTTGGTCAATAGTATGGCCACCAACAAGAAGAGATCGCCCAAACGCAGGACTTGAAAAACCACGATGAACCTTCTGAGATTGTGTGTCTCGTGGAATGAACTCAGGATGGCAAGGGCGATAATCAGGCCAACCAGATCCAGGGCAATATAGCGGATCATGAACTGGCCGCTCATCAAAGCCAGGAAGCCGGCGGAAACCGAAAAATGGATCAAAAGAAAAGTGAACAATGGGATGCGCCTGGCTTTGCGTGAATCCAGCCATAAAAGGGCCAACAATGCCAGCAGCAGCCCGATGTAAAGATACAGCCCGGTCATGGAAATGCTGAAAGTGATGGGCTCGTTCATAAAGGTGATCGGGGCGGTGAATTCTTGTTCTCCCAGCAGCGCCAGACCTACCGACCCCAATAACATGAGCCCCGTCCCAACAAGGCTGGATCGAAAGCGGTCATCGGGTGGTAAACGAACACCCAATAAACCCGTCAGCACGGGGGCAAATAAAAGCGTATAAAACAGAGCCTCCCCAAAATCAAAGGTCATCTTGATCGTATGTCCATGTCAGTCAATAAATTCTTTCTCATCCTGCGCGTGCCGAGCAAGGTGGATGATCATCGTCAGGGCCAGGCCGATCACCACGGCTTCGATCACCAGGGCGGAGATCACCATGGATTGAGCCAGGGCCGGATCCCCACGCTGCCAGCCCGTGAGGATCAGACCCAGGCTGATGCTTTGCAGCATGAGCTTGAGCCCGACCAACTGCCGGATGTAGCGCTTGCGTAAAAAGAAACACAGCAGGCCAAGGATGAAGACCAGCAGGATACAGCCGTGGATGAATGTCACCAGCCAGCTGGGGAGCGCCAGTTCAGTCATCTTGCTCTTCCTCCGGCAGGATCGCTGCAATGCCCAATGCGCCGGCGAAAACCAGCCCAATCTGCACGGCCAGGTCGAGCGCCCGCTGCTCCCAGAACCACGTCCGGAAGGAGCGCTCCCCTGGATCAATCGCTCTCCCTGGCTGGGTGACCTGAAAAAGAATCCAGCCCAAAAGAAGAAGGACAATCGCCAAAATCAACAAGATCCGGTTGAACTTCATCCCTCAGTCAACCTCATCCACTGGCTGGTCGGTGATGCTGGTAGCAATGATGAACAGCACGCTGATCAATCCCGCGCCAACGCTTAATTCGAAGGCGCCGGCAAAAGGCGCGCCAAGAACAAAAAAAGTGATCGCCAGCAGCGCGCTGCCGATCCCAATGGCAGAAATGATCACCAGCAGTTTACGTGCGACCAATACAATGATCGACGTCACCACAAAAGCGATCGATAGTATGAAAATGAACCAGGCTGCAAGGGTCACGTCATCCTCCTGTTGGCGTGAGAGATGCAGGGGCGCAGAACAGCACCGCTGAAATCTATTTAATTTTAAAATTACTCTTGACTCATAAAAAAATTGCGTTCTCCTGAGGTCAAGTCGCCACCGTTGCAAGTCTAAGGCGTTCATCAACGGTAAACTCCTCGGTAAACACGGCTCGACGAGGTTCTGAATCATTATACCTAGCGCAAGGGGGCTGTCAATGAAATCTGCCTGGTGTTGACATTCATCCGATCCTGGCTGGAAGAACATCACGACTGATGGCTGAAGCAGCTTGCCTAACGAACTTCTGCGCAGTTAAACTTGGGTAGAATGAAAGCAACCCATCGATCCTCTTTAAGCTTACCCGCAGGAGGGCGCATGCTGAAACCTCAAACCTACCATTACGACCGGCTGGTGAAGAACGAAGATCTGAACCACCACGGCACCCTGTTCGCCGGCCGCTCAGCGGAGTGGTTCGTTGAGGCGGGGTTCATCGCCGCGGCCAGCGTCCTGCCGCCAGAGAACATCGTCTGCCTCAAAATCCACGGGATGACCTTCACAGCTCCCGTATATCCCGGCGCGATCGCCCGCTTCGAAAGCAAGGTCGTGCATACCGGGCGAACGTCATTGGTAACCCACGTTCAATTAACCCTGCGGGGGCAGGAAGCGCCCGTTCTGGATGGGTTCATCACTTTTGTGCATGTCAACGCCGAAGGGAAGCCGCAGCCGCATGGATTAATCCTGGCGCCGAAAACCGATCAGGACCATGGGCTTAATCAGGAAGCCCGGTCATTGTGAAAGAAGTTTTGAAAAGCCTGCTATCTGGGATTTAGTGAAAAGGTTCCCCAAAGATGAACCAACAGCCTGTGTTTAGGCTTGAGCTTCTCTGACCCGAAACTGCACGATGCGGCGGATCAGGTTGTAGGGAATCGGCTGGTCCAGCGGGAACTTCACCGAGCCCTTGGCGTGGGGATATGCGCTCAGTTCCTCATTAAAAGCCTCAATACCAGAGGGCGTGGGATAAAACCCAATATGCTTTTTGCACGCCGCGAAATGCACGAGGCTGCCCTTCAAACGGAAGGTCGGGATGCCGTAGGCGATGGCTTCTTCCGCGTCCGGCGCTTCTTCATGAACAATCTGGCGGATTTTGGTCAGTATCGCCTGGGTTTCCTCCGGAAAAGCGGCGATGTAAGCATCGATTGTCGTGCGTGAATTCTTTTGTGGAATCATCTCAAGCTTTCATTATGGCCGCTGAAATCAAGACTAAGAATACCCCTGCGAGGGTCCCAAGCAGCACCAGGCGGATCGGACTGTTGGCTTTAACAATAAAGCTGAAACGCTCGCTGGCGTCCATATTCTTGTAGCTTTCTGCAGTGAGCGAAGGAAAATTAAACAATCCCTGGCCTGCGCTGATCCGCGAGATTGCGCCGGCGGCGAAGATCAACAGCCCAGCGATGAAAAAAGCGTTACTATAGCGAAGGGCCGACTCCCAGCGGCTGACAGCGCCCAAAATCAGGATCAAGGCCCCAACCACCAGGGTGACTAAGAGCGCTTCTGCAAAGAATAAAATGATGGGGTGCTTTTTGATCTTTTTCATCGGAGGATGCTCAGGTTCTGATGAAAATCCTAAATTCATGAAAATATGCGTGAATAAAATGCCAGACAACTTGTTTTTCTCCAATGTAAATAGTT
>CAZLEK010000076.1:0-12346 GCA_964558525.1 uncultured Candidatus Brevefilum sp. | reverse complement strand
CAGGCTCAGTGAATGGCATTTGAGCGCATCCGAAATATCATATTAGGATATTTTTATACTATTTACCAAATTGTTTATCAGCCGGAGCAGTTACGAATTCCAATCATAAGTTTACGTAGGGATCTTGCGATTGCCCTGCGATAAACCCCAATTTCCAGAAGTATCGAACCGATTTGAACAAAAATCTGGAAGTGAAGTCCATCATCTTTATGTATAATAATAGAGGCAGTCATGAACATTACTTGGAGGAAGCTGATGAAAGAAAACTGGACTCAAGACACCGTCTCCATCACCGATGGGATCGAACTATTCTACACACGCACCGGCAGCGGGGAGAAACCACCCCTGGTGCTCGCGCATGGCATCACCGACCATGGGCTTTGCTGGCACCAATTTGCAGCGGACCTTGAAGACATGTATGACCTGATCATGTATGATGCCTATGGGCACGGCAAATCCTCCCGGATTGATCCCAAAAAACGCTTCAACCTGGCTGAAGACCTGCACGATTTGGTCCAGGCATTGAATTTGGAGCGGCCGGGTGTGATCGGGCATTCCATGGGCGCGGCGACGGCGGCGGCTTTTGCTGCGGACCACCCTGACCAGCTTTCTGCCCTGGTTTTGGAAGATCCCCCGTGGTCGGATCAGCAGGTCACGGATGAACAAATTACGGCCAGGATGCAGGAATGGAAACAGGAAAACCTGAAGGCCAAAGAAAAAACCGTCAAAGAGCTGGTCAAACGCCAGAAAAAAGACGCCCCGCGTTGGGAAGAAGCCATTCTGGAGGAATGGGCCCAAAGCAAGCTGTTGGTGGACCCGGCGATATTCGATCAGGATCCTTTGGATCGCCGTGATTGGCGGGAACTGGCCAAAGCCATCAAAGTACCGACCCTGATTGTCACGGGGGATAACGACTTGGGCGCGATTGTGACCCCGGAGTTGGGTGTGGAAGCTGTCAAGCTGTTGGAAAAAGGCGAGTTCGGGCACATCAGCGCGGCGGGGCACTGCGTACGCTATGAGCAGTACCAGCCCTACCTCACGATGGTCCGGTTGTTTTTGAAGCGCAACCTTGCAGCTTAATAACCCATCTGAAGGAAACTTAAATGTGGAAAGATCTCTAATGACAAAACGATTGATCCTGCTGGCGGGTAATATTGGCGCTGGAAAAACCTCTCTCACCGAACGCATCGGGGAACGCCTGGGATGGCAAACCGCTTATGAATCTGTGGCTGACAACCCCTACCTGCCCGACTTTTATGAGAATATGCGCGAATGGGCCTTTCACCTGCAGGTTTATTTCCTGGGGCACCGTGCTGAACAACATATCTATCTCGCCAACCTGCCCGAATCTGCCATATTGGACCGCAGTATTTATGAGGATGCCCACATCTTTGCCCGTGCGCTGCATCACATGGGCAACCTTCCTGACCGGGATTACCACGCCTACCTGCGCCTCTACCACCTCGTGGTCAGGAATCTACCCAAACCAGATCTGCTGATCCACCTCCAGGCGCCTGTCGGCGTGCTGATGGAGCGCATCCGGCGCCGGGCCAGGAACATTGAAACCGGCATCGACGAAGCCTACCTGGGGCTGCTGGATCGTTTCTACCAGGAATGGATCGATGGGTTTGACCTCTGCCCGGTGCTGACCATCCGCAGTGATGACCTGGATTTTGTGCACAAAACCCAACACCTGGATATTGTCGTCCAGCGGATCAGAGAAAAATTAAGCGGCCGGGAGGAAATGGTTTTCTAAACGCGTCCCTACGCTGGAAACCCAATCCACTCACTCACGATCATTTACCTATACGAAAATACTAATGGGCAACATCAATCACCTGAAGCAGCCGTGGGTATGCGCCGATTGAAACGCCACGCCGGCAGCCGAGGTTCTTACTTCTTGATAAGTTTTGATCACCTGGTTTTAATCTCCGCAGCCTTCGCTTTGGATTGTTTCTCCACGTATAATTAACCCAGCAAACAAAATAATTCCTGCGATCCTGCCAGGGCGATCGCAAAGTAAGAGGTATGGAAAAAATTGGCTCCCCGCAACGTCCTCGTTGCGGGGAAATGAGTAAGGAAAGCGGAAATATTATTTCAATCGAGAAATTTGCATTTAAAGCTGGCGTTTTTTCGCCGACGAGGACGTCGGCGAGAGCGGAAAGTTGGGATGAGAGTCCATCGAGCATCCTTCGGATAAATAGATTTTCAAGCATAACTTTTCTTGGGGATCTTGCGATTGCCCTGGCGATCCTGCAACTTTTCAGAACCTTTCTCGTATATCATGATAGAGGAGCAGCAAGGAGATTTCGTGACCGATCAAGAAACCTTTTGGATTGAACAGGCGCGTCAGGGTGACGACGGCGCCTTTGGATGCCTGGTGGAAGCTTATCAAAAACCAGTCTTCAGCCTGTGCTACCGAATGCTCGGCAACAGCCGGGATGCTGAGGATGCCGCACAGGAGAGCTTCATCCGGGCATACCGCTACTTGAATAAGTACGATCCCGACCGCTCCTTCGCGACCTGGCTGCTCTCCATCGCATCCCATTACTGTATCGACCGGATGCGCAAGCGGCGTTTACAAACCGTATCAACCGATGTGCTGCCCCCAGAAGTGGTGCCGGACCGCAATGCGCCAAACCCCGAAAAAGTCTTTCGGGATGAGGAAAAAGAGTTCGCGATCCAGCGTCTGCTCAAAGATCTCAAACCCACCGACCGGGCAGCGATCATCCTGCGCTACTGGCACGAATACTCTGAGAAAGAGATTGCGGAAGCCCTGGACCTCACCGTCAGCGCTGTAAAAAGCCGTCTGTATCGTTCACGGCAATTGCTGGCCGACGCCTGGATCGAACATGAACAATCAACCCCCGTCAGGGAAAGGAGGCCGTATGAATCACCAGCCTTTTGAAACCTGGATTCTTAATCAAGATCCTCTTGAGCCCGAGGATCAGAAAAAACTCAACCAACACTTACAGACTTGTGAAGACTGCCAGCGCCTGTCAGGCGCCATGGATGAAATCCGACTCAGCTTCAAGAGCGCTCCCTCCCCCTCACCCGCTCCAGGCTTCACCCAACGCTGGCATGAACGCCTGGCGCTTCACAAGCAGGCGCGTCAGCAACGCCAGATGTGGCTGCTCACCCTGGCGATGTTTGGCCTGGCCTCCCTGATCTCCCTGGCGATCCTGCTGCTCGAATTAGGGCAGATCAACTGGTATTACGAGATCGGCCAGGTGATCGCCAATTTTGGCCGACTGGCTGCCCAGGTCAACCAGGTCTGGATCGTGTTCCGATCCATCAATAAAACAGCGCCGATCCTGACCCCCATCATGATCGTATTTGGTGTGGGAAGCCTATCAGCAATGACCGCCCTTATTGTGACCTGGTTCAGCTCCATGATCCAGCTCTACCAACCCCTCAAGTTAGGAGATAAATAAACATGAAAAAATTACACTACTTCAGTATCGTTCTGACCCTCGTCGTTATCGTTTCACTGGCCTTCCCCCTGGCGGTCTCAGCTGCCCCGGTGGAGGACGACCGCACGGTATTCGGCTCTAATTACACCCTTGAGAGCGGCCGGATCCTGGATGGCAACTTGAACGTCATCGGCGGCGTGGTCGATATCGAGGAGGATGCCGCTGTCAAGGGTGATATGTTCGTCTTAGGCGGCCTGGTCACAATTGACGGCGCCATTCAAGGCAACCTGACCGTGATCGGGGGCACGGTCACCCTGGATGAAAATGCCGTCATTGAAGGCGACCTGATCTCACCAGCCAGCTATATCAACCGCAAAGAAGGCGCAGTGGTTGAAGGAAACCAGGTAGAGGGTTGGGACATCCCCTGGTCCGGGATAGATATGCCCATGGGTAACCGCCCCTTCCAAATTCGAACCCCAGGTTTTCGGATCATGCCGATCCTCACGCATATTGGGCGAGCCGCCGCGACCACCCTGGTCCTCTTGGGATTGGCTGCTTTGATGCTGCTGGTGATGCCCAAAGCCACAGACACCATGACCCAGGCCTTGATCGCGCAGCCCTGGGCTGTGCTGGGGTTTGGCGCCCTAACCGCCTTTGTGATGGTTGTTGGCGGGATTATCCTGACGATCACGATTTGCCTGATCCCCGTGGTCATCCTGGCCGGTCTGGCGGTTGCACTGGGTGTCCTGGCCGGCTGGCTTGCCCTGGGGTACGAACTTGGCAAACGCATGGCGTCCGAGATCTTCAAAACAGAATGGCATCCCGTCTTATCCGCCGTCTTGGGCAACCTGGTGCTCTACCTGCTGGCCCAGGGCCTTGGGCTGATCCCCTGCCTGGGCGGATTCCTGGTGTTCCTGGCCATGCTCTTCGCTTTGGGTGTTTCCGTGGTGACCCTCTTTGGGGCAAAGCCCTACCCGCGAGTCCCACAAGAAGCTCCTGAATCTGAAACTGTGGTGCTTAAGACTGGTGAAGAGGCCCAAGAGGCCGATGCCCTGCTTGTGGAGGACGCCCAATCTGCGGCAGTTGCCGTTCAGCACCCGATCGAAGATCTTGAATTAGGCGCACGCACCACCAATACCCTGAAGGATGCCGGGATTGACAGCGTAGAAGACGTCCTGGCACGGCTTGAGGAAGGCGAAAAAACGCTCCTGGCTATCGACGGCTTCGGCCCGAAATCGCTGAGCGATCTCAAGCAAGCCCTGAAAGACAACGGCTATCAAATTGCGTAATTTTTGAGACCCAAGCCAAACAAGGTGAAGACCAGCCTGACTGGAAAAGCCGGCTGGTCTTCACCAAATGATTTACCGATTATCAAGGTTACGCTGACCCATTGGAGGCCCCTATGAAGCGACAAGCCCTATTTGCCCTCTTGATCCTGGCCCTGACCAGTTTTGCCTGCTCGATCCAAAATATTCAGATGAGAACGAGCGAAACCCAACAGGTGGACATCCTGGAACCCCTGCCCGGCAATACAGAAGAAACCGAGCTGAAATTTCAGATGACGGGCGGCAAATTCACACTCACACCGGCTGACAGCGGACTGGTGACCGGAACCATCCTGTACAACGTCGAGGGGTGGGAACCCGAGTTCACCCGCAGCAGCAACCTGTATGAAATCACGCAGGTCAATCCCTTCCGCATTTCCGGGATTCCCACAGACGAGGTGGTCAATAATTGGGACCTGGCCCTCACCACACAACTCCCCCTAGATATATCGATCGAGGGTGGGGCCAGCGAGAATGATTTCAATTTCACCGGCGTACAGCTCACCAACCTGCGGATCGTACAGGGCGCCAGCGACTCCACCATCCGGTTTGATGCGCCGAATCCCGTTGAGATGGATGAGTTTATTTTTACCACCGGGGCGTCCTCGGCTGAAATCTACGGCCTTGGAAATGCCAATTTTTCGGAGATGTCCGTTTCCTGCGGCGCCGGGGATTACACCTTCGAATTCAGCGGTTCTCTGGTAGAGGAGGGGCTGGTGGATGTAAAGGCCGGCGTCAGCAACATCTCGATCATCATCCCGGCTGGTATCCGGGCGGTCATCAACAACGAGGGGACCGTCAGCAATATCAACACCCGCGGCACCTGGCTGGTGACCGATGATACCTACACCACCCAGGCAGAGGGACCCACCCTGACGATCAACCTGGATATGGCCGTGGGCAACGTTAACCTGGTGCATGAAGAGTAACCCCCCCCGCTTCTCCTATGCCTAAGACATAAACCCCATCCACGGATTTTATGGCGGCGTTGCCTGCAGCGCCGCTAGGCATATCTCTGATCGATCCAACCCATGGGTCACCGAAGCGCCAGAAGGAGGAAGCTGCGAGAATCAAATCGCATTCGATCCAGCCGATGTCCCTGGCGGCGCAAATAAGACCCACTTCGACTTCATCCCTCACCCTTCTAAATATTGAGCATCCGAAGCGCTGACCAGATATTTGCAGTTCAAAAATCTGTGATATAATAACGCAATAGGTATTGAGGTACACATCTATGCTGCGGCCAACTTGAGTTTAATTGGGGCGCGCCATTATCTGATGGAACTTTGGTTTTAACTGACCGCGCTCAATTTGATTGATCCGCGATTTACCCAAATGGATTCCACCGCATGGTGACAATCTTTGCCAAAATTTCGTCACAGACAGAAGTGGTTACCAAAAAAGAAGGGACAGCCAAATGTCAAAACTCTTTAAGAAATTGAATCTCAAGGATCAAAATGAGATCCTGGTGCTTAATTCACCCAAGCTTTTTGAAAGGGAACTGGATCAACTACAAAACATTCAAATCTTCAGAGAACTCAATCAAGTTGATCGGATTGAATTTGTGATGGCCTTCGTGCAAACTGCAGAAGAGATCGAAAGCCTGACGGAGTCCCTCTCTGGCAAAACGCCTGGCGACCCGGTGCTCTGGTTCGCCTACCCCAAAAAATCCTCCAAGAAATTCAAGGTCGAAATCAACCGGGACCGGGGCTGGGAGGCCCTCGATCAGGCTGGTTTTCAGCCGGTCCGCCAGGTGGCCATTGATCAGGATTGGTCCGCCCTGAGATTCAGGCGCAAAGAACAGGTTGGCAGCTGATCCAGTTCCATTCAGAATAAAAATTAGAAATAGTTGACAAATCCTACAGTCTATGGTTTAATATACTTACTCGCTGGCCGGGTGCCCCCCTCACCCGGTCAGTGAGTATTTTTTTATTTTCCCGAAAAATTCTTCCAACACATCCCCCCTTTTGACGATCAAGTATTTTGATAAATTTTTTCCCGTTGAATGAATTCATAGATGCTTGGTAGGAGATAATACCGAAAGGCCCGTTCTTCTCGGGCACGGCGGCGGATCTGCTGGGCTGAGATCTCCAGCAAGGGCGCGGTGACAAAATTCAGCTTGTGCTTTAGTTCAGGAAGTTTTTCCATCAATTCCGAGAGATCGATATCATCCCCAGGACGCCGCATGACCCCAATCCCATCCAGCAAGCCGAGAAAGTCATTCGGCCGGCGCCAGTTGGGCAAATCATGCAAGGAATCCCCACCCATCAAATAGAATAACTCACGATCGGGGTACTGTTCCCTCAACATGCCTACGGTGTCAACAGAATAATGCGGTCCGGGCCGTTCAATATCCACATGGGACAGTCGAAAGCCAGCGTCGTCGCCAATCGCCAGCTCGACCATCCGCAGGCGCTGGGGCAAAGGGGAAATATTCTGGCCGCGTTTATGGGGTGGATCGGGCGTCAATACCCAAATCGTGCAGTCCAGATCCAGCTGATCCCTGGCTTCCGCTGCCAGGATCAGGTGTCCAACATGCGGGGGGTCAAAGGTTCCACCAAAGATACCCAAACGGTGTTTTGCCATTTTAATCCTGCCATTCAAGCGCGTATTCACCAATCAATACGGTATCCCCCTCCTCAATGCCGGCCTCCCGCAGGGCTTCTTCCACGCCGATGTTCTCCATCAAGCGCTGGAAGCGGCGCACCGATTCACGGTGTTCCCAGTAGGTCATCGCGGCTGCCCGTTCAATTGCTTCGCCGCGCACCCGCCAGCCGTCTTCCACTGCTTGGATCCGAAAGGCTTTGGGGTCTTCTGCTGCCCGGTAAACAGGCATTTCTTCTTTGGTTACCTCGGGTTTGGGGGCTTCCTGCAGCATGGCTGCCGCACGCCAAAGCAGGTTTGTGACATTTTCATGCGTGACGGTGGAGATGGGCAGCGCTTCGTATCCCAGCTCAGACAGCTCCTGTTCCACCTCCGGCCAGCGTTCCTGTACGGAGGGAAGGTCCATCTTATTAAAGGCCACAATTTGAGGTTTTTGACCAATCTTTTCATCAAACAGGGCCATTTCGCTGTTGATCTGGGAAAAATCAGACAGCGGATCTTCTGACAACCCGTCCAAAACATGGATCAAAACCCGCGTGCGTTGAATATGCCGCAAGAAGGCGAACCCCAGCCCGACCCCTTCATGGGCCCCCTCGATCAGACCGGGAATATCCGCCAGAACCAGGCGGGTTTCAACATCCAAATCAGCGACCCCCAGGTTGGGGGAGAGGGTTGTGAAAGGATAATTGGCGATCTTCGGCTTGGCATTGGTCACCACGGCCAGCAGGCTGGATTTGCCCGCATTGGGCACACCCACAATGCCCACGTCGGCGATCATCTTCAGTTCCAGCCGCAGGTTATGCGCCTCTTCCGGCTCGCCCTTTTCTGCCATCCGCGGCGCTTGATTCCGGCTGGTGGCATAATGCTGGTTGCCGCGCCCCCCACGGCCGCCCCTGGCGACCACCAATTGCTGTCCATCCTCGACCAGATCGCCCATCAAATCCCCGCTGTCGGCGTCATAAACCATCGTGCCTGGCGGGACTTCCACCACCAGATTCTTCCCAGATTTACCGCTCATGTTGTTGGGGCCGCCTTTTTTACCGCTGTCAGCCACGTAACGGGACTTATGCCGAAAATCAAAAAGGGTGTTGAGTTTAGGGTTGACTTCCAACAGCACATCGCCGCCCCGGCCGCCATCTCCCCCGTCTGGTCCGCCGCGCGGTTTATATTTCTCACGGTGGAAATGGACCATGCCATCGCCGCCGCGGCCGGATTCAACGTAAATTGTTGCTTCATCAAAATACATAAGATTGTTCCGCTTTGTGATTATGTCGTAATCTTCAATTCAAGCGTTAATCTTACCGTATTAAACACAGGACGGGGTCACCTTAAAGATGACCCCGTATGTTGGCATATGACTTAATTATTTGCCGAATTTCTTGGCCAGGATCGATTTCAGGGTTGGTTCACCGATCTCCTGGAGTTCGTAGCGCACGCGCTGGATTGGTTTGTTGATCTTGATGATCCGGGTCAGATCAATCGGCGTCCCGCTGATCACCAAATCCACGTCAGCCTGATTGATCGTCTCTTCCAGGTCATGCATCATATCCTCACCGTAGCCCATGGCGGGCAGAATCGTCCCGGTGGAAGGATATTTTTCGTAGGTTGCCTTAATCGAGTCCACTGCGTAAGGGCGGGGGTCAACAATCTCACTGGCGCCATAGCGCTGGGCGGCCACGAAACCAGCCCCATAGGCCATCTCGCCGTGAGTCAGTGTTGGGCCGTCTTCCACCACCAGCACACGCTGGCCGCGGATCGCATCTGGATTATCCACGAACAAGGGCGAAGCGCCTTCAATCACCTGGGCGTTCGGGTTGAGCTGGTAAAGGTTGTTTCGGACGGAGATCACATCCTCCGGGGCTGCCGTGTCAACCTTGTTGATCACAAACACATCCGCCAGCCGGACATTGGTCTCGCCGGGGTAATAGCGCAGTTCATGCCCGGGACGGTGCGGGTCGGCCACGACAATCAGCAGGTCGGAGACGTAGAAGGGGAAATCGTTGTTGCCGCCGTCCCACAGGACGATATCCACTTCTTGCTCTGCCTCGCGCAGGATCGCCTCGTAATCCACACCGGCGTAAACGATCACGCCGTTATCAAGGTGCGGTTCGTATTCCTCGCGCTCCTCGATCGTACACTCGTGCTTATCCAGGTCGCTGTAATCCGCAAAACGCTGTACCTTTTGTTTGACGAGGTCGCCGTAGGGCATGGGATGCCGGATGGCCGCCACTTTGTAGCCCAAATCTCGCAGGATCAGGGACACCCGGCGGGTGGTCTGGCTCTTGCCAGAGCCCGTCCGCACGGCGCATACCGCAACCACCGGTTTGGTCGATTTGATCTGGGTATTGCGCGTACCCAAGAGTCGAAAATCTGCACCGGCAGCGTTGACCAGGGCAGCTTTATGCATCACGTATTCATGGGGGACATCGCTGTAAGCAAAGACCACCTGGTCAACCTTTTCGTCCCGGATCAGCGCTTCCAATTCGGATTCGGGGTAGATTGGGATCCCTTCCGGATACAGCCCACCGGAAAGTTCTGCAGGATATTTTCGGCCTTCAATATTGGGGATTTGGGTGGCGGTGAAGGCCACGACTTCGTACTTCTCATTATCACGGTAAAAGGTGTTGAAGTTATGAAAGTCCCTGCCCGCTGCACCCATGATGATCGTTCGAATGCTTGCCATAAAAATGTCGCTCCTTTATTTTTTGATTTGGTTAACTGATCCCGCTTACATCATGCTGGGGGCCTGAATTCCCAAAAGATGTAAACTGGCGGCGATCACCTGCCGGGCTGCCGCGACCAGGCGCAGACGATAAGCCCGCACTTCTGGTTTTGCGTTGAGCACATGGCAGGTATTGTAAAAATCATTAAACGCCCTGGCCAGATCATAGGCCAGATTGGCGATGATCAACGGCCGATATTCTTCGGACGCCCGTAAGACCTCCATTGGCAATTGGGTCATCGTTTCAATTAAATCCACTTCTGACTTCTCGAGATCATCTGGAAAATCCACAGCCTCCGGCTGATCTCCACCGGCTTTGCGCAGGATGCTGCCGGCTCGCACATGGGCATATTGAATATAGGGCGCTGCCTGCCCGTTGAAGTCCAGGGCGGCTTCCCAGTCAAAAGTGACCACTTTGGTATTGTCGCGAGAGAGCATGGTGTACTTTAATGCGCCCAGGGCGACCGCTTCGGCGATATCATCTTTGGCCGCTTCAGAGAGTTCAGGATTCTTTTGTTGCACAATCTCCCGAGCGCGTTGGGTCGCCTCACCGATCAGGTCCTCAAAGAGGACCACCGTGCCCTCCCGAGAGGACATTGTAACGTTGCCAGGCAGATTGACCAGTTCGTAGGGCAGGTGGTGAAGTCTGTCCGCCCATTCATATCCGAGTATATCCAAAGTTTTAAAGATTTGTTTTAAATACAGCGATTGGCGCACGTCGATCACATAGATCGATTGATCCAGATCATACTCTTCAAATTTCTGAATAGCCAGGGGCAAATCCTTGGTGGCATACAGCGAAGAGCCATCCGAGCGCAGCAAGACCAGCACGCGGTAATCATCCTGTGTGCCCACGGCGGCGTCCAGGTCTATGAAGACCGGCCCTTCAGGCCGCTCATCTTCCGCCAGGCCTTTTTCAACCATCTCCTCCACCAGGGTCACACCGGGATCTTCAACTTCGCTCTCGAAATAGATCCGGTCAAAGTCTTCACCCAGAAGATGGTAGATTTGCTTGAAACCTTCCAAAGACCATTCACGGGTCTTCTTCCATAAATCAACAATTTCTGGATCACGAGCGTTCCAACGCGCATACAATGCCCTGACCTCAGATTCGTTCTCAGGATCCTGAAATAGTTGGTCGGCTTCTGCATAAATGGCGTTCATCCAGTGGGTCTTGTTCTCAGTGGGCTCCTCACCGGCATGGTTCTTGAGATAGTTCCACATCCACTTGACCACGTGCAAGCCGATATCGCCCAGGTAGTTGGCGCGGATGACCGCGTAACCTGCATATTCCAGGATGCGGCAGACGCTCCCGCCCAGGATCACATTTCGTAAATGACCCACATGGAAAGCCTTGTGTGTGTTAGGTTGAGAATATTCGACCATGACGGTCTGGCCGCGATCTTCTGCTCTGGCAAAGGATTCACCTCGCTCAATCACCGTATCCACCACCCGGCGCGCATAAGCCGAGGTTGAAAAATAAAGATTCAGATAGCCATTGACAGCCTCGATGTGGGAAAATCCTTGCGGGGGTTCACCCAGAAAGGCTTTGCTGCCTTCGGCCAGTTCCTGCGCCCGTTCAGGGACGATCACCCGCTTGCCGGATCGGGCTTCGGCAGCCGCCACCGGAAAAAGCGGGAGGGCCAACCCCCACTCGCCGCTGAAGGGGATTTGGCGGAAGGTCAACACAGGGTCCTCAATCCCTTCTGTTTTCAGATAAAGCCTGATTTTAGCGTCAATGGTTGCTTTTTCTTGTTCAAACATCATTCACTTATTTTCTCGGTTGGGCGTCTGGCAGAGGCTATTATATCATCTCCGTAAAGATCAAGGATGGTGTATTTGCTTGCAGATATGCAAAACGGGAGCGTGAATAGCTCCCGTTTCGTTTTCACAGAATCATGGTATCAACGTGAGCCGTCTACTCCATGCTGTTTAATTGCTGCATTAATGTGCTCTTGTGTCGAGCAGCCTTGTTTTTATGAATGATGTTTTTGGCAGCAGCCTTGTCCAGCGCTTTGATCGCTGCACTGGTCGCGGCGCGAGCTTCTTCCACCTCACCGCTTTCGATGACCGCATATGCTTTCCGCATTGCAGAACGGGCACGACCACGAAAGATACGGTTAAGCTCTCGCCGCTTTTTATTTTGACGGTTACGTTTGATTTGCGATTTAATATTTGCCAAGGTCTTTCCTCCGAACACTTTCTGGATTAATTTTCGATAATCACGAAGGATTATTTTACCTGACCGCTTGGGATTTGTCCAGCAAAATGTGCAGGGTGTT
>CAZLEK010000075.1:0-12366 GCA_964558525.1 uncultured Candidatus Brevefilum sp. | reverse complement strand
AAAAGCGGGCGACGAGATTCGAACTCGCGAATGGTAGCTTGGGAAGCTACTGCCTTACCACTTGGCTACGCCCGCAGGCTTGCAGACCCTAATTTTACCGCGATCCGCATGTTTTGCAAGGGAAATTTGGCGCTGGCGGGATCCCCTGATTTCGTATAGCAAAAATCATTTTTGATTAAAAAGATCAACCCACCAATTTTTCTAGTGGGTTGTCTTGGATGGTTACGGTCGTTCTCAGACTTTGTAGCAGGCTACGTAGTGGCCGCCGCCTTTATCTTCCAGTGGAGGATGGGGGTTATTTTTGCAGAATTCATCCGCCAGGGGGCAGCGGGCATAGAACCGGCACTGGTCCGGCGGGTCGATCGGGGCCGAGACGCCGCCCTTGATCGGGATGGCTTCCCGGGTGAAGCTGGGGTCTGGCACCGGCACGGCGGAGATCAGCGCCCGGGTGTAGGGGTGGAGCGGGTTCATCAAGAGCGCTTCTGTATCCGCTCGTTCGATGATCTTGCCAAGGTACATCACAGCGATCTGCTGGCACATATAGCGCGCCACGGCCAGGTCGTGGGTGATATACAGGTAGCTCACGTCCATCTTTTCTGCCAGATCTAACATCAACTGCATCACGCCGATGCGGATGGAGACGTCCAGCATGGAGGTGGGCTCATCAGCGACCACAAAGGCCGGGTTGATGACCAGCGCGCGGGCAATCGCCACACGCTGGCGCTGGCCGCCGGAGAGCTCGTGCGGGTAGCGGAACATGAAACTGGTCGCCGGCGTTAACCCCACGGTTTCTAACAGCGCCGCCACCTGGTCTTCGCGCTGGCTGAGGCTGCCGATGCCCTGCACCACCAGCGGCTCGGCAACGGTGTCGAAGATCGTCCGGCGGGGGTTGAGGGATTCGTAGGGGTCCTGGAAGATGATCTGCACCCGGCTGCGGAAATCTTTAAGTTCCCGGCCTTTGAGGGTGGCCAGGTCCACGCTGCCCATTTTGGGATCGTCGATGTAAATATGGCCGTCGGTCGGCTCGTAAAGACGCGTGATCAATTTGCCGGTGGTGGTCTTGCCGCAGCCGGATTCGCCCACCAGGCCCAAGGATGAGCCGGGTTGGATGTCAAAGGAGACCCCATCCACGGCGTGGATGAATGAATTCGATTTTTTAAATAACCCGGCACTGACAGGAAATTTCTTCTCAAGATGTTTTACGCTGACGAGGCTGTTATTCTCAGTCATTGTTCACCTCCATGGGGCGCCAGCAGGCGGCAAAATGGTCGGGGCTGTGTTCGATAAAGGGCGGCGTTTCCTGCCGGCATTGGGCTGTGGCCCGGGGGCAGCGGGGGTGAAACCGGCAGCCTGTTGGGGGATCCAGCAGGTCTGGCGGCTCTCCCGGCAGGGTGACAAGGTCTTTCTTCTCGCCCTTGATGCTCGGAAAGGCGCCCATCAAGGCGTAGGTGTAAGGGTGGATCGGCTGTTTGAAGATGTCATCGGCATCGGCCAGTTCGGCCATGCGCCCGGCATACATCACGCCAATCCGGTCGCTCACTTCTGCGATCACGGCGATGTCGTGGGAGATGTAGATCATGCTCATGTCCAGCCGTTCCTGGATCTCCTTCAACTGGTTCAGGATGCGGTCCTGGACGATCACATCGAGGGCTGTGGTCGGTTCGTCGGCGATGATCAGTTTGGGTTCGCAGGCCAGGGCCATGGCGATCACCGCCCGCTGGCGCATCCCACCGGAGAACTCATGGGGGTAGCGGTCCATCAAAGGGGCATCCAATCCAACCAGGTCGAACAACTCAGCTACCTTTAGGCGAGCCTGGTTGACGGTGATGTCCCGGTCATGAACCTGGATGGCTTCAACGATTTGGTCGCCCACAGTGAAGATGGGGTTGAGGGCGTTCATTGCCGCCTGGAAGACCATTGAGATGCCCTTCCAGCGGACTTTGAGGAGCTGCTTTTTGTCCATCGCGGTCACATCTTCACCATCCAGGAGGATCGCGCCGTGCTTGATCTCGGCGTTATCCGGGAGCAGGCGGATCAGAGAAAAGGCAACCGAGGTCTTCCCGCAGCCGGATTCCCCCACCAGGCCCAAAGATTGGCCTTTCTTGACGTTAAAACTGACGTTGTTGACGGCGGAGACCTCGCCTTTGGATGTTTTATAGTGCATGGTCAAATCTTTGACCGCTAACATATTGTCAATCATGTTTGGCTCCTTTACCGTTCACGCAGGCGGGGGTTGATGATCTCGTCCAGGGCGCGGCCGACCATATAGAACGCCGAGCAGAGCAGCGTGATCGCCAGACCCGCAGGCAGGAGGAGGTGGAAGTATTTGGGGCCAGCCAGCAGGTAGCCGGCTGCCTGGGCGGTGTTGATCATGATGCCCCAGCTCATGCGGATGTTAAGCAGACCGAAGAACGAAAGGGCTGCTTCCGCGAAGACCGCATTGGTCACGGTGAACATCATGAACAGGAATGAGATCGGGAGCAGGTTGGGCAGCATGTGGGTGAAGATGATGTGCCAATCGCTGCCGCCAGACGCCCGGGCCGATTCAATATAGGGTTTTACCTTGATGCCCAAGGCCTGAGATTTGATCACGATCGTCTGACCGCCAAAGCCGACCAACAGGCCGTAGACCAAGGCCAGCGTGAAGCCGTTGAATTCAAACAAGGCTGAAAGCACCACCAGGATGGCGATAAAGGGCAGCATGGTGACCACGTCCGCCAGGCGCATGAAGATCATATCGATCAGACCGCCGTAATAGGCCGAAACAGCGCCAATGGTGGTGGCGATGATCACCGAGATCAGGGCGGAGGAAATTCCCAGGACAAAGCTGAAGCGGGTTCCATATAAAAGCTGGCTGAGGATATCGCGACCCAGAGGATCGGTCCCTAAAAGGTGCCTGGCGGACGGCGGGGAGGGGTGTTGAAAGATCTCAATATCATAACCGATCACCGGGTCGTATACACGCGGCTCCCAGACATAGCGCATCAAAATGGGGTGGGCGATGGCCATCAGCGCGAAGATCAGGATTATGACCAGGCCGATCACGCCGATGGGGTTGCGGGTGAACAACTTCCAGCTGCTGAGGAAATTCTTCCAGGCCAGCCTGAGCCTGACCCGCCAGAAGGGGGTGCTTGATTTTATTTCAGTAGAAGATGAGGTTCTGTGCATGTTGGCCTCCTATTGATAACGAATGCGGGGATCGAGGAAGGCGTAGGCCACATCGGCGACCAGGTGTGCGGTCAGCGCCAGCACACCCACAAAGCTCAAAGTGCCCATGGCGAGGGGGATATCCTCCAGGCTGACGGCTTCTAAAAGGGTCAGGCCCATGCCCGGCCAGGAGAAAATGGTCTCTGTGATGATCCCGCCGCTGAGGACAAAGGGGATGCTGATGATCAGGTTTGTGAACACCGGCAGGAAAGCGTTGCGGGCCGCGTGTTTGTCTCGAACCACGGACTCCGGGAGACCCTTGGCCCGGGCGGCCATCACAAAGTCTTCTCGCAGTGTCTCGAGCATCGTATTGCGCATCAAGAGCATCGTTCCAGCAAAGGTGACCAGGGTTGAGACCAAAACAGGCAAGATCATGTGCTGAACGATATCCCCGGCAAGGAATCCGTAGGGGGTCAGGCGCCAGATCAGGATGCTGAGGCCGACGATGGCAACGCCACCGGCGCCCCGCGTCAGCTGGCGGACCATCCGGCTGGTCTTGCGGGTCAGGACGATCAAGAGGGTATAAATCACAGCTGCTGCTGCCATGGTCAGGATGAGGTAATAAAAGATCGTGTTCGCATCCACGGGGACATCGCGCCACAGGCTGGGGTCGAGGAACTTACCAATGGGGAGTAAATTTAAGCGGATACCGAATAAGTAGATCATCATCAGGCCGAACCAGGGGGTGAAGATCGTATAAAGGACCACACCGATAATGGTCAGCGAATATTCAAAGGTTGTGCCGCGACGCCAGGCCATCTGCTTACCCAGGTAGAAACCCAGGCTGAAGGAGATGATCTGGTTGGTGAGGAACAAGACCAGGGTCCTTGGGGCGCGTTCCAGGATGATGTCCATCACATCTCGGGGATAGTGGCTGAAGGAAACGCCCAATTCCCCCTGGACGAAGTTGCCCAACCATTGAAAATAACGGATCAATGGGGGTTTATCCAGGCCCAGGTTGACGCGCATTTGTTCCCGGACTTCCGGGGTCACCTTGGGGTTCATCAGGAACAGGTTGGTGATGTCGCCGGGCTGTGCATCCAGGATAATGAACAGCAGGGTTTGGAAAATAATCAGTGTAAATAAGATCTGAATGATGCGGCGCAAGATGTATTTTTTCATAGTTGCCTGCCAGTTGCTGAGGTTGGTTACCCAACCAATTCTAAATGCTGGTTAACAAGGCTGGGGAGGGGATTGCTTCCCCTCCCCAGGGACTGCTGTGGGTCCTTTATGTCTTCCGTAAAGTTCTACTCAGCAGAATAAACGTTGATCTGTAAACCGTAGAGGTTTTCCAGTCCGCCCAACACCTCGGTGTAGGGGAAGGCGATGTTGGCTGTGTTGTAAGCATCCTGCACCGGCGTGTCGAACAGGAACAGGTAAGGCATTTCTGTGGCGAGAATTTCTTGCATCTCATAACCCAGTTCCTGAGCGACTTCCAGGTCGCTCGTGGAGGTGAATTGGTCACAGAGGTTCAGCAGGTCTTCGCTCTCATAACCTGTGAAAGCAAAGGTCTCCGTGCCGTATTCTTCCAGGAAGAAGGTGCACATATGATCGGGGAATTGTGTCAGGCCCCAACCAGCGATGACCATATCAAAATTGTGACCGCCGCCAATGGTTTCGTTAAGGATGTTGTTGAAGTTGGTCAGCTGAGCGCTAACAGGGAAGCCAATACTGGCTGCCCACTGCTCGATCAGCACACCAGCGGTCGCCCGGAGGGGGTCGTAACCGGCGGAGGGCGCCAGGAGGGTCAGTTCGGGAACATATTCACCGTTGGGCATCTTGAGGCCTTCACCCCATTCGATGGAGCCGCCGCGTGCTTCGTTCCAGGTGGGTTCAACATCGTAGGTGTAGCCGGCTTCTTTCAAGCGGTCCACGGCCCATTCCATCCGTTCTTGCTCGGTCAGGCCGTCACACAGGACGGGAACATCCGGGTTGTACCAGAAGGGCTGACCCGCGGGAACCGGGGTGTAAACCGGTAGGGCTGCACCCTGGAGTACGTTTTGGGTCAGAAAGTCTTTATCGACCATGCAGGCGATCGCCTGGCGAGCAGCCACATCATCCATGGGTGCGCTGCGGGTGTTGAAGGCCATGTAGCGGAAGCCCAGGCGCTGGTTTTCAGCGACGGTGACATCTGCGTTGCCGTCCAATTGAGCCCTGAGTCCGGGGCCGTAACCGTTCGGGTTGTAAATATAGTCCACTTCACCATTCAGGAGGGCTAAAACGGCTGCATCCTGGTTGTAAATGCTGTAAACCACGGATTTTGCGTGCGGGCCGTTCTCAAATGAGAGGATCAGTTCTCCTTCGGCTTCGTTGTAGGCTGTGAATTCCCATTCGTCGCCTTTAACTTCGCGGTAAGCGCCGTTTTCATAGAGTTCGATCAGGACGCCATTGAAAAAGTAGTCGTCCATGCGATCGTTTTCAACGAAAGCGCCAACTTCCCATTGATCAAAGATAAAGGGTCCGGCGATGGGTTCGCCGGCAGCTTCCAGGCTGAAAATCACCTGCTGCGCTTCGGCGATCGCGGCTGCGTATTGATCACTTTCAGGGTCCAGGTCTTCCACAGGGGCCAGCGCATCGTAGGCTGAGGCCAGTTTCGGTTCCCAGTAGGCTTTTTGAACGATCACATCCTGGAGAACGCCATACTCGTGGTTGGCCAGACCGGGGCGGCTGGTGTAGTAGATCTTGGCGGTTAATTCATCGACGACCTCAATGCGGTCTACGCCGTTGACCCAGTAGCTCCAGTTGCCGCCAAGTTGGAAGTCATTAACCACCTGAGCGGTAAAGGCCAGGTCTTCAGCGGTGACCTTGGTTCCGTCGGACCACATGAAGTTGTCTTTGAGTGAAACGGTGCTGACGAAGAAGTCACCTTCCTCTTCAAGGTCCGAAGCGAAATCAGCTGCCAGGAAGGGGATCAAGTCGAATCGTTTATCGCTTAACCCATACAGGGTGGGCCAGTAGTTGGCCTGCACTACATAGTTATAGGTAGAGGCGCCAGGTCCGAAGAGGTTCCAAACGTTGGAACTGGTCATATCGGCCAGAATTGCAATTCGGTACACATCCAGTTCTTTGGCGTCACCGGCTGCTTCCGTTGCTTCTTCGGTTTCCTCTGAAACATCCTCTGTCTCTTCGACAGAGCCTTCGGTTTCTTCAACCTCTGGTTCCTCGGCCGGGGCTTCAGTGGCCTGGTTTTGGCAGGCGGTCAAAATAAAGCTGGCCACGAGGAGCAGGGTTAGAAACGCAACAAACTTGCTTTTATTCATTGTTTCTTCTCCTTAAAAAATTGGACAAACATGGGTGTTTTAGGGTTGATTTTTTGCGTTGTTTTGGGTATAAAAACACCTCCTATTCATGCAGGATCCTTTTCAGGATTGGTTTTCTCAAACGGGTGATTGAACAGGAGAAAGCGCCTGTGGATCATTTATTGAAAGAAAGAGAGCCTGGCTGTTTTGTGAGCAGCGCAGCTTTCTGGTGCACCCTGGAGAGTTGCTCCAGGGCGCTTTGCCACATTTTTTTGGTATTCTCCCGTTGAATTGTTTGAGAAGAATGATCGATGTTGGCTCTCTTGAGCATTATCTTAGCAAAATAACCTGGGATCAGCATTACCCGGTTGGGTCGTTTCATACCCTACCAGAGGATTGTTTTCAAAGGGTGTTTTCCTAGTAAAATTGGATTACCGCACGGGGAACAGATGCAGGCTGTTACTCCGTTGGTGTAGATGATGTGCAGGTGTCTTATGAGAACAGAACATGTTGAGAGATTAAGAAAGGTTTCAGCCAATCTGGGCGGGACAATGCAGCAGATTCGGAAGTCTTTCCGGTCCCTCCGCTGGCGGCTGACACTGAGCTATTCGTTGGTGACGGTTGCGGCCTTACTGGTGGTGGAGTTGATCGTGATGGTGTTCTTAATGGCATATTTTGTGACGAATATCGATCTCACACCTGAGAATTTGATCTCCAACCTGCGCGCTGAATGGACGCCCATGGTCCAGCAATTTTTTTCCGAGGATCCCCCGGATATTGAAGGGGTTCGGGCCTATCTGGATGATGTCCAGGGGTCTGCGATTGGCACCCGGCCGCTGTTCATTTTAGGCAACTTACAGATCCAGATGAAAGCCCAGGATTTTTTAAGCTTTTATTATCTGCTCGATGACCGCACTCTGGTTGATGTTATTCCCCACGATATTGTCCCCGAAGACGCGCTCGGACAGCAAATCGCCTATGATTTTCTGCCCGGATTAAGGAAACCACTGCAAGCCGCTTTGAATGGGGTTGAGGATGAAAACGAACTGTATGCCAAAGTCAATCCCGGAAACCGGATCACTGGCGCGATCCCGGTTTTTCGGTATGAGCCCACTCTAGCGGATCAAACTACTGACCCTGAGAGTGAAACCGTGATGGATGTGAATCGCAAGCTGGTGGGTGTGATTGTTTTCACCACCAAGCGTTTTCCGTGGGAGTTTCTTCCCATCAGCGAGGTGATGGTGTATATTGGCCGCTCATTGCTGATCTTCACTTTTTTTGCGGGGATCTTGGGTTCGGTTTTTGGCATGCTCACAGCCGGTGGTTTGACCAAACGGCTAACCAAAGTTTCGGAAGCAGCGCATGATTGGTCCCACGGCAACTTCTCAGTGATCATTCGGGATAAAACAGACGATGAGCTGGGGAAATTAACCCAGGACCTGAACAGCATGGCAGAGCAGCTTGAGAACTTGCTGGACCGCCGCCAGGAGCTTTCCGTTTTGGAAGAGCGCAACCGCCTGGCGCGAGATCTGCACGACAGCGTCAAGCAGCAGGCCTTTGCGGCCTCAGCCCAGCTTGGCGCGGCCAGGGCGCATTTTAAACACAACCCTGGCGCCGCTTACGACCATCTCAAAGAGGGCGAAATCTTGATCGGAAAGGTGCGGCAGGAGTTGACGGACCTGATCCAGGAATTGCGTCCGGTGGAGATGAAGGGGAAGGGCCTGATTCCAGCGGTGGAGGAATTTATTAACGACTGGACTCGGCGCAATGAGATCGAGGTCAGCTTGCATGTGCGCGGCGAACGAAAATTGCCCCTGATTGTTGAAAAGAGCCTTTTCCGGATCCTCCAGGAAGCGCTGGCCAATGTGGCCTGGCACAGCAAAGCTGAAAATGTTGATATTGTGTTTAATTTCAGGACGGAATTTTTGCTGCTGACCCTGCGGGACGATGGACAGGGTTTTGATCCGGGCGAAGTGCTTGGAAACGGCTTGGGACTGAAATCAATGCAAGAACGCGCCGGTTTGATTGGCGGTGAGCTGCGGATTGAGTCCAAACCCACTCAGGGGACCCGGATCAGTTTGAAGGTACCGTATCAAAAAATTGAGAGGTGAGTGTATGCAACGGAAAATAACCATCTTGCTGGTTGATGATCATGAAGTGGTGCGCCAGGGTTTGCGCGCCTACCTGGACGCCCAGCCTGATTTCCGTGTGATCGGCGAAGTCTCTTCCGGCGAAGAAGCGGTGGAGGCCGCCAGTGAGTTCTTGCCAGATGTGATGCTGATGGACCTGGTGATGAGCGGCATTGGGGGCGTAGAAGCTACCCGGCGGGTTAAAGATATCACTCCCAGGACGCAGATCGTCGTTCTCACTTCCTATCACCAGGATGAGTTCATCTTCCCCGCCCTTCAGGCTGGGGCGATCTCCTATGTTTTAAAGGATGTTGATATGGAAGACCTGGCCGACGCCATCCGCAAAGCTTCCCGGGGAGAGGCGGTCCTGCATCCACGTGTGGCTGAGCGCGTGATCCAGGAAATTAATGGCGCTAAAGGCGCGGTGTTCAATCCTTTCACTGAATTGACCAACCGAGAAATGGAAGTGCTGCGATTGATCGCTCGAGGGTTGTCTAACAGCAGCATCGCTGAAGAATTGTTCATCAGCGAAAATACTGTTAAGGGCCATGTGAGCAATATTCTCAGCAAACTGCAGCTGGCGGACCGTACACAGGCAGCTGTTTACGCCTGGGAGCAGGGGTTGGTGCATAGAAACGAATAACGCTCGTTTTTACGCAGGCCATGTGAGGAGTACTTGTCCGAGAAAGCGTGGTTAAGGCTTCCCCGCGCTGCCCCCACCAAAAGGGGATGGGTTTTTCCATTGTTCCAGTGAAGCTGGCCGCAAAGCCGATTGATAAGGTGGGAATTTTAAACTGAGCAATTATTCATGCTGATTCATCCATTACACCTTATCCAGGACCGTTCAGGTGTTCCACTTGGCTTCAGCGCTGCGCGGTACCTTCTTGGCGTGCAACGGAACCCCCGCTGGTTTGGCAGGGGCATTCAAGGAGAAGGCCGGTAAATGATTCTATGTTCTGAGAAACCATCCTGTAAACTGATCATGCCCGAGCTGGATTAATTTGTTGTGCTCAGACCGGAAAATCCTGGAAAAGTGACATCTTTTCGGGGTTGATGACATGCGCCCAGGCCGGCCAACCAATTCAAGTAAAAATAAACGCATACCCAAAAGACTTAATCTTTCTTAATCTCCATAATTTGACAATGAAGGTCTAATAAGGTATAAATGTTGCTTGTGAAGAAGTTCACAATAACACCAACACAACATCAAGGAGTAACGTATGCCACTCGCAACATTTACAGCAACCAGCAAAATTGTCGACGGATTACAGGTTGATAACACCGTGCGGAATTTCACTTTGCGCATGGATGAACCGGTAAACCTGGGCGGCACCGACACGGGGATGAATCCTGTTGAGGCTTTGTTAGCCGCCCTGGGTTCCTGCCTGGCGATCGTCGCGGCAGCTTTTGCCGAATCCCATGACATTGAACTTGAAGAGTTTTGGGTTGAGCTGGAAGGCGATCTGGACCCAGACGGATTTTTACGCGGTGTTGAGGGCGTGAGAAATGGATTCCAGGAGGTGCGCTTTACACCGCACATCAAGACATCTGCCTCAGAAGAAAAGGTGGCGGAATTTGTGGAATTCATCAAATCACGCTGCCCCGTCAGCGACACCATGATGAATGGGACCAAGGTGATCGCTGAAGACCCGATGATTGATTAGCCGTCAAGCTAAACAAAACAGAAAGAAAAATGAGCTGCCTTTTTTCGGGCAGCTCATTTTGGTTATAATGAATAGGGATGCTGCGAGACCAACCACCAGCTAAAAAAGGCCAGCTTTGATCCATTTACGTGAAATATATTTAAACCTGATAAAATCTGAATCAGACCATTTCCCCTTAAATCTCCCCGTTTTATCAAATCTTTCCTCTCTAAAGTTCACTGCGCCGGTGACAGCATTTGTGGGCGAGAACGGTTCAGGAAAATCCACACTGCTGGAAGCCCTGGCGCTGTCTGCCGGATCGATTGCCATTGGCAGCGAAGACCTCACCCAGGACCCGTCCCTGGGCCATGTCAAGCCCCTGGCGGAAGCCCTCAAATTGGTCTGGAACAGGCGTACGCACCGCGGTTTCTTTTTACGAGCAGAAGATTTCTTTGGCTATGTCAAACGCAGCCGTGCCTTAAGGCAGTCCCTTCAAGCGGAAAATATGAAAATCGATGCGGCCTTTGAAGGCCGCTCCGATTATGCCCGGAAACTGGCCAAGTCACCGCTGGAAGCTTCCGTCAACGCGCTGACATCCCGGTACGGTGGGGATCTGGGTGAAAGATCTCACGGCGAAGGCTTTCTGGCGCTGTTTCAATCCCGGTTTGTGCCGGAGGGACTATACCTGCTGGATGAGCCTGAAGCTGCCCTATCGCCCCTGAGCCAGCTGGGGCTGGTAGCGATGATCAAATCAATGGTCGCGCAGGGCGGGCAGTTCATCCTCGCCACGCACTCGCCCATCCTGATGGCGATCCCGGATGCTGACTTGCTGAATTTTGATCTATCCCCACCGGAGTCAACCGATTATGAAGGCCTGGATCATGTTCAGCTTTACCGGTCGTTTTTAGAAGCGCCGGAATCCTATATTCAAAAGTTGTGACGGGATGCCAGGATGGTCATTATCTGCTCAACATGAAAGGAAAAAGAAGATGGGATTAAAGATCGGGTATATCGGCCTTGGAATCATGGGCAAGCCCATGGCCCGGAATATCATGAAAGCGGGGTATGAGGTTGTGGTGCACAACCGCAGCCGCCAGAGCGTACAAGAATTGGTGGATGAGGGCGCCATTGCGGCGCATTCCCCAGCGGAGGTCGCCAGCCAGGTGGATGTGGTCTTCACCAACCTGCCGGATTCGCCGGATGTGGAGCTGGTGGCCCTCGGGAATGAGGGGATCCTTGAAGGCGCTCATAAGGGCTTGATCTATGTGGACAACTCCACGATCAAACCGGCTACGGCCCGTGCGGTGGGAGAAAGGCTGGCTGAAAAGGGTGTGGCCATGCTGGATGCCCCGGTCAGCGGTGGGGACATTGGCGCGATTGAGGGGACCCTAACGGTGATGGTGGGCGGCCCTGCCGACGCGCTTGAGCTGGTCCTTCCAGTTTTGGAGGCGATGAGCAAGACCATCACCCATGTGGGGGGGCTGGGGGATGGGCAAATCGCCAAAGCGGCCAACCAGATCATGGTGGCGGCCCAAATGGTGGCGATGGGGGAGCTGCTGGTGCTGGCGCAAAAAGCAGGCGCCGATCCACAAAGGGTGATCCAGGCCATCCGGGGCGGCGCAGCCGGCTGTTGGACGCTGGACAATAAACCTCAAAGGCTGTTTGCAGGGAACAGGGCGCCTGGTTTCAAAGCCTACATGCAGGCCAAGGACCTGGGGATCGTGATGGATACCGCCCGGGAATATGGGATCCCGCTGCCTTCTGCCGCGGTCCATACCCAGCTGTTCAACGCCATGCTCGAGATGGGCATGCGTGAGCTGGACAACTCAGCGGTATTGGGGGTGATTGAAAAATTAGCAGGTGAATCGCTGAAGGTTAAAGAATAGAGCCTGACTTTCTCAAATTTTTGTGCTGAACACTGAAATATCCCTCTCCCCCCTCACCTCAATCCTCTCCCCCCAGCGGGGGAAGAGGTAGAAGTGACCAGCAAAAGCTACCGTAAAGAGCAATTCGTCTTTTGGTAATGCCATGAAAAGCGCAATTCAATCTGCAAATTTCACGAAAATATGGTTGATTGGGAAATATATAATTTAAATCATCCAGGGACAGGAAACTTACATCCTGTCCCTGGAAACCAATAGTGAGGAC
>CAZLEK010000074.1:0-12539 GCA_964558525.1 uncultured Candidatus Brevefilum sp. | reverse complement strand
TTTCAAGGCTGAGCAGCAGCGATTTTGCCAGGCCGTGCTTGTACTGCCTGAAGCGTTCCTTGGGTACAAGTTTTCTTTGAAGGGTGTTGAGGATGAACCTGCCTGACCCATAAATTAAGGCATAAACGATGATGATGATGGCAACCAACTCAACGAATATCGCCGCCAACTCAATCCACTCAAGGACACCTTCAGGGATTTGGGTAACCGCGCAGAATAAAGTAAACATTTTTCTTTCGTCCTCCGGGTACCAGGCGTGCCCTGGTCTGAAAAGGACCAGAATCCCATGGTTGTGGTCAGGCATCTTGATGCTTATCCTGCGGCTTTAATTTTTAATCGCAGGCCCGATGGTGAGATTTCGCGGTTGTGTCAATAGGCGGGCAAAGAAGATTTATTCCTGCCAGCCCAACCTGGCGGCGGCGATGAAGCCAACAAATAAGGGTTTGAGCCCGTGATGCAATAACCGGGTCCCCAGGGTATGCCGGACTTAAAGACCTAGCAGCTGCTTCTTCTTGGCATTAAACTCGTCTTCGGTGATGATCCCGGCGTTTCGCAGCTCACTCAGCTTTTCCAGTTCAGCCAGGTAGTCTGGCTGGTTGGCGCCAGCGGTGGTTGGGGCCGCCGCCGGGGCATCCTGCTGGTTGAGCGAAGCCTGTTCTTCAGGGGTCAGCGGCTGTGATTGGATATTGAGCTCCTGCATGGCCTGGTTCAGGTCCTGATCTTCTAGTTGATCTGGCGGCAGACCGGTGTGCTGCTGGATCCTTTGGGCGTCTTGCTGCGAGAGCTTGATGGCGGCTGCCGTTCCTGATGCGGCCAGGACCATCATGCCGCCCACAACCATCGTCCGGCGCCTGATCCGGCGCGCCACCCGGCGAGTCGTTCGCCGTGAGGTTCTGCGTGAGGTTCTTCTTGCGGTTCTACGTGCGGGTCTTCGGTTCATTTTTACTGCCTCCTACGGATATAGAATTTATTCAATCATTGTTTCATGTACTTAAAAAAATCACTTTGCTTGATCAATCTCCAAGCAGGATGATGGCAAACCTCACAGCATTGGAAAAGTCAGGACTAAAATCAACATGATCACAAAAATCAGGGATGCAAATGCAACCAGTGCAATTTGAATGTTGACTGTTTTGAATTTAGTGCTGATCCCACCGAAAAATAAGACGGAGGCAAAAATAACCGTCAGCAGGATATATTGATCGGACCGTTCATTCGATTTGTGCGCAACCTCCAAGTGGTACTCAGCTTCTGTTAGCAGACGGTCTGAATCAACCTGGGCCGCGGATTGATATTCGGACATATCGAAGGGCGTTCCCGGCGCTTCCGGGTTGATCAGGGGCTGGGTCTCAATCCAGGCCTCCGCAGCCAGCTTCATTTCTGGCCGGAAGCGGGAGAGCAGAAAATCAGCAAGCAGGTTATTGCCATTTTTGTAAGCGGCGATATATTCTGCAAAGAGAGTGACATCTATGGATGTGAGCTGTTCTGCCCTGTTGGACATCCTGACCGACTCGGACCTGGCGGCATCAGCGAGATTGAAGCTGATCATCATCTCTCCTGCCCAGCGCGCAGATTGGTACGCGCACCAGGCCGACACGATCGTTGCCAGGGAAATGAGCACGGCGGAGATAATTTCTATCCATTGGTTTAAATCACCCTTTGAATTTTCAGCGAGAAGGGAGCTCAATGACTTGATTTTTGCGGACCGGGGCATGGTCTCAATAAATCCTTTCCAAGCGGGTCATTTATTGAAATATTGGCTTTGGTTTTATCTTCAGCCTCTCTACCATCCAGGAAATGAGGCTGATGAGCCAGTCAATCAAAAATAAACTAAAGCAGCCGATTTGTCATCGCTCCTTTGTTGATTAAGTCCTCATCACAGAAAGGATTGATTGGACACTCACTTCAACCCGTGTTGACGGTGGATCAACAGAATAACCATCCCTGGTATCGCTTTGCCTCAAGATGGCATGATCAATACCATTCATCAGAGACTGACCAGATCCGCTACCCAATATCCAGAGGCAGGTCATGCTCTGGACTATCGGTATCTTCAGAAGGGGACGGCCGAAAGGCCCTGGCAAGCCTTTCGGTAGTGATCGGATCAACAAATAAATTGATGTCGTCGGAGGTGACGGGGGAGCCGATGCCGGCTTCATCCAGGGCGTGTTTGATGGCGGTATGGACCCGGTCGAACATGCGGCGGGTATCCACATAAGACTCAATCCACCAGCGCAGCCGGAACTTGATTGGGCCTTGTGTCATGTCTATATATAGGGCATCCACAGGTTTGTCTGGCAGGATCCCATCGACCTGGCGGAGAGCGTTGATTAACAACTGGCGGATCACTTCTACATCCTCATTAAAATCAATAAAGACATGGGTTTCGATGCGATAGCGCGGGTCAGGATAGGAGTAATTGATCACCTGGCCGTTGCCGATGATAGAGTTGGGCACGATGACCATGCGGTTGTCGCGGGTTCGTATGCGAGTGGTTCGGAGGCCAATCTCGACGACGTCCCCCCAGGTGCCGACACCCTGGATCTCAATCCGGTCACCGACCCTGAAGGGTTGATCGATGAGCAATATCAGTCCGGCGATAGCATCGGATATGGTGTCTTGTGCAGCGAGAGAGAAAGCCAGGCCGCCAATCCCCAAAGCCGCGGTCAGCGTGGAGACATTGACCCCAAAGAAGGATAGGAGAATGGTGACTCCAACGATTCCTGTCAGGATCTGAAGAACAGTCTTGCCCATTTGAATAATGGGCGTTAAATCTTCACGGCCCTCCCCGGCTTTTTTTGCTGCATACCAATCCGCGGTCAGCTCGTATACTTTCATGAGGATCCAGATAAACAGCGATAAATTCAGGGTAAAGAAAATATCTCTTAATACTTGGTTAAAACCATCGCTGATGAATACCAGACGATCGGTTAGTGCAAACCTGAGGATCATGATGGTCACAAGCCAGCGAATCTTTGGGCCAACAATATTCAGAACATCATCATCAAATTGTGAACCGGTTCGCTTTGCCAGGCGCGGCAAGATCCGTTTGATGAGCCAGGTGCCCAACAGGTAGCCGGCCAGGGCGATCAGGATCGAGATGAGGAGGTTGATCCAATCCACCACCCTGACCCCCAGGAGTCTCTTGGATAAGAAGCCTCTCTGGGCAGCAAATGTCTCAATCGTCTCCATCAACACCCCAACGGTAGCGGTGGGCTGAGGTGTACGTTCAGTAATGAGTTCTCCCAGCAAAGGCGTTGGGGTTGGCTCCGGTGGGTCTTCCTCCGGGATGGCTGTCGCCGCCAATGCGCCTGATCGTCGAGTGAGTGAGGGCGTTGGGGTTGGCAGAGAACTTTGATCTGGATCCGTGCCAGGGATTGAAGGACTGCAGGCATTGAGCACGATCAATAACATGGAAATTGTTATGGCAAGAATTGAGATAAGTTTTTTTAATTTCATCGGATATCATTCCTCATTATCGGGAGCACTGTCCTCTAACCGCCGGTACTCAATAAGGGTCCTCTCAGCAGCTGTGGGCCCTTCCGTTATGCCATCACTCATCAGGGCTTTCTTCTTTTGAAAATTCAAAATCAAAATCTCCACGCTGATCACAAACACCCAGCCTGGAAAGACCAATGACAACCACAAGCTGAAGTTGAGCCCCAACAGGAGCACTAAGGCCAGGCCGTAGGTCAGGAAGACCAGCAAACGGGGCATGAGTTTGGTGCGGATCCAAATCGTCCCCAGGGACATCATGAACACCCCGGCCATGCGCAAGCCGTAAACATTGGAGATCTGATACATAAAAACCCGGTTGAAGGCATAGGTTGGGGTTTGGAGAAGAAGGGATGAATCCGCCGCATAAATGCTCAGCAGACTGGCTGCGACGGCGCCAGAGATAAAGGTCATGGCGATGAACAACAATCCGCTGCCAAAGAAGACCGTTGAAAAGAAGCGGTCTTCGTAATCGCCCAAACGGTCTCGGATCACCCCCAGGTACCACAGAAAAGCGATCCCGGCAAAGGGGATCAAACCGATGGCAAAGGAAATCTGCCCGGCGTTATCCACCATCCATTCACCCGAATCGTTCAGGTTTTCAGGAATGGAGATCCGGACCAGCACCAGGCTGATCATCAATAAAATCGCAAACGCAATCCCCGCCAGGGCGGCTGCGCGCGGCGTTCTGAGCCTTCGATCGGTTAAATTCATTTGTTGATCTTCCATCGCTGCCTCTTAGGTAAGTAATGCAGGAGAATTTGCCATATTGAGGCGTGATCTCCTGATGATTGATTGGGGTAGGCCAGTGATGCGCCTCAGCCCTGGAAATCGAGTGGGACAACCCGCGTTCATATTTAATTTCCTTCATCCAGGCGGTGGTCAGGTTGTTCTGAGACGTGGTTGGTTTTCTCCCGGTTATGACGTCCGGACTGATAAATGATCCTCACCTGCGAATACACCACCCAACCTGACAGCAGGGAAAAGATGATCGCCGAAGTCAGGACCACCGGCGACGAAAGCCGCTGGTAGTTTCTGACGCTGATTTGGATGGCATCCAGGTCCATATCGATTTGGTTCAGATCGGATTGGAATTGGTCTGCTGTGCTGCCAAGAAAGGCGGCTGCGTCGGTCACTTGGGAGATCCTGGCGCCCGTTTCTGATCGCACATCACTGATGGCGCCTTTGAGTGTTTCGACCTGATCCGAGAGCGCTTCCAGGCTGCCTTGTAAGGCGGCGATGGTGGAGAGGCCTTTTTCTGGGATGTCCACAAAGGGGATGTTATCCAGTGCCAGAAGCATATCAGAAGTGGCCTGAAGCAGATCGTAGACCGTAGTGAAGTTGTCTCGCAATGACTGGCTGGAGGCTGTCAGGCTGTCGGCGGCTGATTGCGGAAGCAGCCGGGTTAGGATGCCTTCTTCGCTGACATTTCGGGCAATTTCTTCGGAGGCTGCCTCAACCTGCCCGACCAGTTCTCGCAGATTGCCTAATGGCGGTTCGATCACGGCAATCCCGCCCCGCATGGTCTGGGCAATGTTGTCCACCTCGGCGAAAATCACGATCGCTGAAGATGAGAGGTCATCCTGAAGGAGCCAAGCGAAAATCAATAATGCCAGGTTGAGCAGGATTACCAGAATACTAATGGCTTTCGAGAGGATCGACCTCAGACGGGAAGATGTTCGCATGACACTTTTCCTGATTGTCGCAATAGGCGCTATTACGACAATAGCCTACAGTGGTTGTCCTGTCGTCATAGATTTGATGATTTCCCACTCAACATTTCATGCATGCCTAATGGCTGAAATTGCTTTTCGTGTGGAGGTAAGCATTCACAGTGTAGCACCAGCTGCAACAATTGTTACTCATGCACTCAACATTAATCGCGGTTGGATATCGTCATAACAACAAATAATGAATAGAAATATCATCATTCTATGGATGACGCCGGGAGGTAAATCCGTTATTTTTGATACTGCCATCATGAGGTCAAAGTATTGATCGTTTCCGTGTTTTGCTAATCAAGAAAAAGAACAATAAGGGCGACCACCTTAAAAATAAAAACTCGAGTTTGCAAGATTTGCCTATCAAAGGTGTTGAGTACCCCAGAAAACAAAAGTCATGACACATCAAGAACAGGAGGACAGTATGTCCCAAGAAGAATTGTATCAAGACCACCTCCCTGATGAAGAGGGAGCTGCTGGGGGTGAAGAAGCAGAAGATAAGAAGAAAAAATCATTCTGGCCCTGGGTCCTGGGGATTTTCGCTGTGCTGTTGATTGGCGCAATTGCATTGCTGATCCTTTCGCTGCAAGCGCCGCAAACAGCCGAGGATGATTCCTGGGAGCGGATCAAGCTGGCGGGCGTCCTGCGAGTGGCCACTTCAGCCGATTACCCCCCGTTTTCCTTCTACAACCAGGAAATTGTGATCGATGGTTTTGATCCCGCCCTGATCAGAGAAATCGGGGCACGATTGGGCGTACAGGTCGAGATCACGGATTATGCCTTCGAGAGTTTGAATGTGGTGCTGCAAAATGGCCAGGCGGACGTGGCCATTGCAGCCCTTTCTGTGTCACCCGAACGCGCTGCAGTGGTGGATTTCTCCAATATTTATTTTATCGGCGATGATGGCGTTCTGGCACGGGCGGATTCTGGCCTGGCGCCGATCACTGGCATCAACCAGCTGGCGGGCCTGGCGGTAGGCGTCCAGCGGGGGTCCGTCTATGAAACCTGGGCTCAGGATGTGCTGGTGGCGTCAAACCTGCTTTCCCCAAACCAGTTGTTTTCCTACGCAAGGCCCGAGCAGGCTGTGGTCGACCTTAAAGCCAACCGTTTGAATATCGTCATCCTGGATCGCCAGCCGGCGATCAAATTCCTTTCCGATCCCGAGCTGGTGCTGGCCGGGGAGCGGCTCAACCAGCAGCGGTTGGCAGTGGCCCTGCCAGCCGGCGCCGGCGCGCTCCAAGCGGTGATCAACCAGGCCTTGCTGGACCTGCAAAATGAAGGTTGGATCAGCCAACTGGCACAGAATTATCTTGGGCTCCAGCCTGAGGACATCATCCCACCGCCAACCTGCCTGGATTCAATGATCTTCGTCCGGGATATCACCCTGGACGATGAGAGGCTGATGGTTTTTCCGGAGGTTGAACCTGGGGAGGCATTCCAAAAAGGCTGGCAGGTGCAAAACACAGGCACCTGCACCTGGACCCAGGACTACACGGTTAAATTCGTGCGCGGCAATGATCCCGCTGCCCAGATGGGGGGCCAGCCGACCGCGATCAGCGCGGCGGTGGCGCCAGGTGAAACCTATGACCTGGCGGTGGAGTTGGTGGCGCCGCAGGGGGCAGGCAAATTTGTCGGCTACTGGCAGATGCACAACGCTGAAGGGACGCCCTTTGGCCAGACGCTGTGGGCGGCCATCCAGGTGCCCGGCATTCCCCCAGAGCCGACCGAATCCCCTGAACCTGAACCGCCTACGCCGACAGCGACACCCACCGAAACGGAAGCACCCACCCCCGAACCCCCTACGCCGACACCAACGCCCGTCGAAACAAAAGCACCCACCCCCGAACCGACGGAACCAGAAGAACCCACCCCTGATCCGACTGAAACGGAAGCGCCGCCTGATCCGACTGAAACGGAAGCGCCGCCTGAGCCAACCGAGGAACCTGGGGCGGATTTGGTGGATATCGTCTGGGTGCTCGATGGCTATTTGCTTGATGACGACGATGAAGCGCTGACCGAAACCATGGCAGACGTGAATGTTTTTATGAGCTTTGACGGTAGCGAGATGGCCGCCGGGAATGCAGGCTGTAATAATTTCTCCGGCCGGTATGTGACCGATGGTTCAGCGATCGTGATTAAGAACATTCTAAACACCCTGATATTCTGTGAACTGCCGGATAGGTTGATGGATCAGGAAGAGCTTTTCCTGGCGCTGCTGGATCGGGTGTCCTATTACCGGATTGCTGAGGATGCTCAAGGCCAAGAACTCCTGGAAATGTATATCACGGTGATGGAAAAAGGCCAGGAAGTGGATAAAGTGCTGCTGTTGTTCTATGACCAGCAGGATGGGCCGCCGAGAAGGTGATGGATTGGTTGAATTCCTGAAATAAGTAAGGAGAAAACATTATGTGCTGCTTTTTTACGACCGTGCTGTTCCTGGGTCCCCGAGCGGGTGTGTTGATCTGGTGGCTGATTCGGCCGGTGTATTATCAGGCTGTTTTCCAGAGTTACCTCTGGCCCATCCTGGGGTTGATTTTTGCGCCCTGGACGACCTTGATGTACTTGCTGGTGGCGCCAGGCGGGGTATTGGGTTTTGATTGGGTCTGGATGAGCTTTGCCATCCTGGCTGATCTCGGCACTTACGCCGGCGGCGGGTACGGCAACCGCGATCGCATCCGAGGATACACTGGATGATCGAAGGATCGCGACTGCATAAGCCTGTATTTCGCAGGAATGTGTAGAAAGGAAAATTTGATCAGGATCTTTATCTTTGGTCTGCATTAATTTGAATTCACCGGCACGATCCACAGTGTGACGTTTGACGTCAGCGGTGATGTGATCCGGGACAGCGAAGCTGTGCTGCGCATGATCCTGGCGCGGCAGTAAAGTAGGCAACAGATCGATTAGACCTCACAAGTAACGATGACCATGAAAGTCTATCCAGATCTTGTGAGGTCTTCACAGAATGAATTATCTGGTCACCAGTCTATTTTGCAATAACAATCGTTTTATTGAATTGAAACAGATTGATTTATTAGGAGCTTAATCAAACAAATTTGAAGACTTCAATTTGAACGATTGCAAGATTAGAGCGTTATGGGGCTGATCACAATCCCTTTCACTTGCTGCATGGTGGGTTATCCCGTACACGGTTTGGACCGTGTAAAAGTATCAAAATCATTGATTGGTAATAAGAAAGGAAAAACTCATGTCATTGACTGCTATAAACATACTTTTGGATCCGGATGCTGCCACAGTTGAGAAGGCACAGGCGGTTAACGTTCGGCTGCGAGCGGATTTTCCGCATGGTTTCGCCCTTGACGCCAATCACGCGCCGCACATCACACTGCTCCAGCAGTTTGTGCGAACGGCGGACCTCGACGAAGTCGCGCAAGCGGTGATGGAAGTGCTGCGGTCAGAGCCGTCGATGGATTGGGAAAGCAAAGCGATCGGCTACTATGCTCTTGCGGATGAAGATCTCCGGTTGGCAGGCATCGTTATTGAGCCGACTGAGGATATGCGCCGGCTCCAGCAGAAGATCATCGACGCGGTTTCCCCATACGCTTTGGAGATGGGAACATCCGAGGCCTTTGCGCCGCGCCCTGACGGCGAGGCGATTGGTCAGCCGACGGTTGACTACGTCAACGGCTTCGTCGGCTCCCGCACCGGCATGAACTACCACCCCCATCTGACTGTTGGTATCGGTACCGCTAACTTTGTGGATGCATTAAAAGCGGAGCCATTCGAAACTTTCGCCGTCCGGGCAGTATCCGTGAGCCTCTACCAGGTGGGGGATTACGGCGTCGCACAGAAAAAGCTCTATGACCTTTACCGTATTGATCCACAGTCCTCCTGGTAGGTTGGATGGATTAACAATCTCAAAATCCATAATAAGAAAGGAAGAACTGATCAGGTTCTTTGGTTTGATTTAAACGTTGAATTTGATTTTGGACAAACTAAAGAATAAAAAGTCATAGTAAAGAGAAAGACATGCGTACAACAGAACTAACCATACCGATTGGCGATTTTGACTTTGTGCTGGATGGGTATCCAACCAAAGAGACCGCCCAAAAACTGTTCGACGCGCTTGATTTTCAGCGCGCCTGCCAGGCCGCCATTGCTGGTTGGCCTGGCAAATGTGAATCAAGGCTTAATTAGGAATAAATTGTTGTCATAACACCTAGACAGGAGCAAAAAAATGAGAAGACAAGGACCCCAAAAACGACAAGCGCAGCGCCAGGTCTTCGGCCGCGGCGGCACAGCCAACCGGTACAGGATGCGTGAAAAGCTGGTTTCTTTTGGAAACGATTTTTGGATCGAGGATGAGAACCGACGACGTGCTTTCAAGGTCGATGGAAAAATGCTGCGCGTGCGCGACACGCTTTTCTTCGAGGATGTGAACGGCGCCGAATTATGCAAGATCCAGCAGCGGCTCGTTACCATCCGGGACACCATAGCCATCCAGGGCCCCAAAGGCGAAACGCTAGCCACGGTCAAAAAAGCGCTGATCACACCCTTGCGCGATCGGTGGACCGTAAAGGTGGGCAGCGGCCCTGATTTGCAGGTGCAGGGCAATATCCTCGATTTCCAGTACACCATTGGCGCGGGTGGGAATAAGATTGCAGAGGTGTCCAAGCGCTGGTTCCGGTTGGCGGATACTTATGGGGTATTGATCGAGCCCGGTCAGAACGATGTCGTGATATTGGCCGTTACGGTGGCCATTGATATGATGGCGCATCCCTAAGCTGCTGGGCTGCGGCGAGTTTGTCAGGTCACAGCGCGATAGGGACGGTTATTTTGTTCTGTACCTGCTGGGTGGGATGAATGATGATAACGACTTGCAGCCTCATTGCGAGTTTGATGATGTGATCACATCTGGGAATTTATCATCTGATTCAAGGTCCGGATAGTCGTCACCTTGGATTCTCTCGTGTCCGATTGTCGTGCGCCAGTGAAGCAGGTGAATGATGTCACGATTAGCGATACGTTGATTGCAAATTCATAGTGTACTTATGAATCATTAGACCTGACATCAATGCAAGACTCTGAATACAAACAACAGATTTGTCAGGTCTATTTTAGAAATGAAGAAGTTATTTGGAAAGGAAAATGATGGAAATAATCACCGCTTTGATCCCGCTGGGATTTGCAGCAGCGTTTCAACCTCCGCAGATCATCGCTTTACTGGTTTTGCTGCAATCAAAGCGCAGCGCAGTTAACGGACTGGCCTTCATCGCCGGCATGTTTGTTTTCCGGCTGGTGCTCGGTTTTGGATTCTGGTTCTTGGCTTCCGGTGTGGAGGAAGCCATTGAATCCACTGGGGGGAGGTTTGGCATCCTTGTCAATGGGGTCTTGATCGTCCTGGGCCTGCTGCTGTTGGTCAAAGCTTTGGGACACGTTTTTTCTCGTAATGAAGAAGACCAAACTGCTGCTTCCTGGTTGGGCTCTTTAGAGGATGTCTCCCCGCTGCGGGCCGGGTTGGTTGGGATCGCGGTTTTAGCCCTGGACCCCAAGGATTGGATCTTGGACCTGGCGGTGGTCAACCTGATTGCGGATGCGGACCTGGGGGGAGGTATCAGCCTTTTGGCCTACCTGCTCTATATGCTCCTGGCGAAATCTTTGCTGTTGATGCCTTTCGCCTTGATGCTGGTTTCTCCAAAACGGGCCAAAAAAATTCTGGGGGATCTGAACAGCTGGATGAAAGCACACGCACACACCATCGAGATCATCACGTTGGTTATCTTTGGGCTGATGTTTATCTGGTTTGGGTTGGTTGGCTTGGGGGTGATTTGAGCAATAACTAGGCAGGAGATCGACAGGGCTGGACTGTCAAATGAGATGTTGGTCCGAGAAGATTCTTTGAGTGGGGGAGAATTACAGATAATATTGTATAATGGCTCATATTGGTATAAATGTTTCGTATAGTATTTAAGCTGAAGGTTGACCCAAATGAGCCTGTATTGATTTATCATTAGGTGGGCTTGCTAAATAAACCAGATTACACATCATTTGATGAGGGACCCTATCCTTTGCCTGAGCCAAGAGCATTACTCCAGCGTTTGAAAAATTACATCCAATCGGAAGCGGAGGCCCAATACCGTGCCATCAAATCGCAATGGTCAAAACCGCTGGCCATCCGGGTGGCCCGGGGGTGGGCGATTGAAGACGTCAGGATCGAGGGATTTGACGGCCAGACCCTGAAATTGCGATGCAGCACAAACAACTCCCGGTTCCGGGAAGGTGATCTGATCGCTTTGCACCGTGGGAACCCGGAAGGCCAGGAGGCTCTGCACCTAGATTTGGAATATGACGGAGAATTAGCGCTGGAGGCGAGGCTGATTGAAGGGAACGATCAGCTCCTTTATGCGCACCCGGCGGGTTGGATCATCGACCAGGATACCCTGGACCTCAGCCGCTACTATTTAAGCGCTTTGAATATTGTCGCCGATGCGGCCCGCGGCCGATCGATCATCCTTCCGATGTTGATGGGCACTCGGGAAGCGCGGGCAGATTATGCTCGGTTTACACAGGCATTTCAGGTTTTGTCAGATTCGATGTTAAATGAGAGCCAGGTTGAGGCGGTTGCGCAGGCGTATGCCTCCGACTTATTTCATCTGATCCAGGGCCCCCCCGGGACGGGGAAAACACTGACCCTGGCTTTCCTGGCCAAACTCCTGGCGGATGATGGATTGCGGGTGTTTGTGACCGGGTTGACGCACCGCAGCATCAACAATGCCCTGAATAAAGTTGCAAGCGTGGATGATTTACTGGCAGTGTGTAAGATCGGAGATCCACGGCAGGGAGAGGATGTGGGCGTTGAAAATTATCCTTCATTTGTGGAATCACAGTTTGGGGATCTTGCAGGCGGCTATATCGTTGGCGCCACGCCCTTTGCGCTGCAATCGAGCCGCCTGTCCAACGTGGAATTTGATGTGGTTTTGTTCGATGAAGCCTCGCAAGTCACCCTGCCCCTGGCCATCATGGGTATGCTGGCAGGGGACCGGTATGTCTTCTTTGGCGACCAGCACCAGCTGCCGCCGGTAGCCGTTTACTCAGCCAAAGAGGCCGCACAATATTCCATATTTAATTTTCTATCCGGGCGCGGCAATGAGTCCATGTTGAATATCACCTACCGGCTGAATGACGTCCTGGTGGATTGGCCGAGTAAGACCTTTTATCAGAATCAATTGCGGCCAAGCGAAACAGCGACTGCCAGACGTTTGGCTTTGACAGCGGACCCTTCCCGCTGGGATTTCGTGCTGGATCCCGAAAAGCCGCTTGTTTTCCTGGATCTGTGCCACAGCAACACCACTGTACGAAGCC